>CAZLFV010000095.1:0-10703 GCA_964558915.1 uncultured Eubacteriales bacterium
TTATTCGTAGGATAGAATAGATAATAAAGTTTAAAGAGGAGGTGCTTTATTGAAAAGAAGATCTTTATTTTTTGCGCTTCTCTGTCTGTTTATCTTTTCTCTGGCTTACGCCAGCCCGCAGGCTGAAAAGAAACCTCAACCCCAAGCCAAGGCCCCGCTGCCCATGTATCAGCTGGCCGACGCGATGGGCCAGCGGCTCGCTAGCAACCTCCAGGTGAAAACGATCGTCGGCAACCCGATAAAAGTTGGCAAGATCACTCTTATTCCCATCATGATGATCGACATCGGGTTTGGGGGCGGAGGGGGTGGAGTTCCTCAAAACCTGGACCTCGGGGGCAAAGGCTTCTTCATGAGCGGGGAAGCCAGGCCGATCGGGTTCGTGGTCATCACCAAAGAAGGGACGAAATTCATCAGCGTGGGGAAGATCCCCGCCAAGTGAGGAGGCAGACATGAACACCAAACGTTATCTGATTATCTTTTTGGCAGCCATAATTGTCAGCCCCACGATAGCCGCGGCCCAATCGCAAGCTCCGCTCGAGCAACCCCTGGCGGATTTTGACAAGCTCATCTCAAACCTGAAACTTAGCGCCCTTGTCGGCGACCCTGTCCAGGTCGGAGACACAACCATCATCCCGTTCGCTAAGGTCAGTTTCGGCCTGGGCGGAGGCGGAGCCATGATGGCGTTCGGCGGAGGAATGGGCGGGAAGACAATTCCGTTGGGAGTCCTTATCATTGAGGGAGAAAACGTCCGCGTCGAGCTCATCCCTCAGGAAGAAAAAAAGCCGTCCTTTCTCGTGGAAATGCTCCCTGTCATCTTGAAGATGCTGCCGCAAATCATGGGCGAGAAAATGTCCTCAGCGCCCAAGCCGAAGCCTGGAGAGAGCAAAACGGAGGGCAAAGCGGCCACCCCACCGGCGAATGCCTCACTGGACCAGGTCAAGAAGCTCTTTGAGCAGCAAGAATACGCTGAAGCCCTAGAAATGGTCGATTCTCTCGTTGTTCAAAACCCCAATAATGCCGAGCTTCACGCCTGGAAGGGCCACATCATGGGACGCCTGACTCAGGGAGGAAATCCCATGGACATGATGAAATACGGGATGGGGGCAATGCAGGAATACGAGGCCGCCCTGGCGATTGACCCGAATAACGCCAGCGCTCACTTTGGCCGGGGAGTCGCGCGCCTGATGGCGCCTCCCGGATTTGGGGGAGACCTTGACGGCGCCATCGGGGACCTCGAATTTGCTTGCGCCAAGAACCCCTTCCCCGAGGCCTGGTATCAACTTGGCGAAGCCTACAAAAGAAAAGGCTTGACCGACAAAGCCAAAGGAGCCTACAAGAAAGCCCTTGAACTCGACCCCAAGAACCAGGAGGCAGCCAAGGCTCTGGCCGAACTGAAGTAACATCCGGCTCCGTTGCCGTGATATTGAGGCGGGTGGCGTGGTCCGGGGGGTGAACCGCGACAGGACCCGCCCCGATCACGGAAACGAAGCTGCTGACATTGAAGTCCGTCACCGCTAAAGCCGCCCGTTTGTTTCTTTGTTCAGCCGGTCGAAGAACTCCACCATAAACTTATGCCTTTCTGCGGCGATCTTCCTCCCCTCCCTTGTGAACATCCGGTCCTTGACCCGGCTCAATTTGACTAAAAACTCCCGGTAAGCTGTATCTTCGTTCGTATAGGGCTGCGTTTTTTTGACGTCGATTCCGGGGTCGTGAAGGTTCGCCCCGATCTCGCCGGCAAACAAAAATGCTCGGCCAATCCCCACGGCGCCGATGGAATCCAGCTTATCGGCATCAAACAAGACCTTGGCTTCGAGCGACTTGGGGATGCTTTTCCCGCGGAACCGATGCGTCCTGATGCAGTGGCAAACCGCGGCGATTTGCCCTTTATTAAAAAAATATTTCTCCAGTATCCTTCTGGCCAAGCCAGCTCCTCTCCGGGAATGGCAAACCTTTCCGTTCGACTGATCCTCCTCGTCTCTTCCGATATCGTGGAGGACAGCGGCAAGCCGCAATATATCGAGGTCCGCCTTCTCCTTGCGGCCGATGCGCAAGCAGAGTCCATAGACCCGTTCTGTATGGTCCCATCCGTGGCTTCCGCGAGCGCCAACGAAGCAGCCTTTGGCGTCCGCTTTGACTTTCTCGAAAAGGCCTTCGCTGAGCCGGGCTATTTTGGAAACTTTTCTGTGGCGGGCCATCTCTTATCCGGCTTTATTATATAATTGCCAAGCGCTCTTTCCTATGATAAAAAGAAAAGGAAAATTCAAAGTCATGGAGGCGAACATGGACTGGGGGCTTGCGAACCGACTTTCTCGAATCATCAAACCGGCCACCGGAAAAACGGTCATGCTGGCCGTCGACCACGGTTATTTTCTCGGGCCGACGTCCGGCCTCGAAGCTCCGCGCCAAATAATCGAGCCGCTCCTCCCCTACGCGGATTCGCTCATGCTGACACGGGGCGTGCTCCGGACCTCTGTCCCTCCCGGCGCCGATATTCCGATCGTCCTCAGGGTTTCGGGCGGCACAAGCATCCTGAGTGAGCTTTCCAACGAGGGGATCACAACTTCGATGGAGGAAGCGATCCGGCTGAACGTCGCGGCCGTCGCCCTGTCCATATTTGTCGGCTCCCCCCATGAAAAGGAAACTCTGCTCGCCCTCTCCCAGCTCGTCAACGAAGCCGAACGGTATGGAATCGCCGTGCTCGCCGTCACCGCCGTCGGCAAGGACATGGCCCGGGACGCGCGCTATCTCAGCCTGGCCTGCCGGATTGCCGCCGAACTCGGCGCCCACTTTGTCAAAACCTATTACTGCGATGGATTCGACGAAGTCGTCGGAACCTGCCCCGTACCGGTGGTAATCGCAGGCGGGAAGAAAACGCCCGAGAAGGAGGCTCTGGAGCTTGCCTGGAACGCGGTCCGGCATGGCGCCCGCGGGGTGGACATGGGCCGGAATATCTTCCAGTCCGAGGCCCCCGTCGCCATGATAAAGGCTGTCCGGGCCGTCGTCCACGAAAAGAAATCGGCGGCCGAGGCGTATGGTCTTTTCCTCGCCGAAAAAAAGAAATCGCGGAAATAGGGACAGAGCGGACGGCGGCAAAACGAGGTGCTCATGCGCGTAGCCGTGTATTACAGCAATAAGGATATCCGCATCAAGCAGAGGCCATGCCCGCAGATCGGACCCGATGAGCTTCTGGTCAAAGTCATGGCCTCGAGCATCTGCGGAAGCGACGTCCTCGAATGGTACAGGATCAAAAAAGCGCCGCTGGTCCTCGGTCACGAGATCGCCGGAGAAGTCGTCGAGGCGGGCGAACAGGTCAGAAAGTTCAAGGCTGGCGACCGGGTCACGGTCACTCATCATGTTCCCTGCAACACCTGCCATTATTGTCTACGAGGACATCCGACGGCCTGCGAAACCCTCCACACCACGAACTTCGACCCGGGAGGATTCGCCGAATACGTCCGCATCCCCCGGATCAATGTCGACCGCGGCACCTTTATCCTTCCCGAGGAGCTGAGCTATGAGGAAGGGACTTTTGTCGAGCCGCTGGGCTGCGTCGTCCGTGGGCAGAAGGTGGCGAGACTGAAGATCGGCGAGACGCTTCTTATCCTGGGGAGCGGAGTCTCGGGAATCCTCCACATCATTCTGGCCAAAGCCCTGGGGGCGGGACGGATTATCGCCACCGACATCTCGTCCTATCGCCGGGAGCAGGCCAGAAAATTCGGCGCGGACTTCGTCTTTGACGCGGCCGATTTTGGGCCGGACCGGCTCAGACGGGTAAACCACGGCCGGCTGGCAGACAAAGTGATCGTCTGCACGGGCGCGCTGACTGCCGCCCAGCAGGCCCTTGAGCTTGTTGACCGCGGCGGCGCCATCCTGTTCTTCGCGGTCCCCCATCCCGACGACCGGCTGGTCATACCGATCAACGAGTTCTGGCGGAACGACATCACCCTGCTGACATCCTATGCGGCCAACGGCGATGACCTTACTGAAACGATCGAATTATTAAGGAACAAGCGGGTCCGCGTGAGCGGCATGATTACCCATCGGCTGCCGCTCAATGAAACCGGGACCGGGTTCAAGCTCATGGAAACGGCAGGCGAATCCCTGAAGATCATCATCGAGCCGCACGGCCCGGCCTCTCCAAGGCTGTCCCCGCCGAAAAATTCGGGCCGCTCGGGTTCTTTTTAAATTTATAACGGAGGCGGACATTGAGAACAAAAAAATTCGAGACCGCAATGGCCGTCGTTGTCTTGGCCATGCACGGCGCGCCTCCGCTCGATTTTCCCAAACCCGAGCTCGTTGAGTTCATGAGCCTTAAGGCCAGGCTCGAACACTCTTCGGCTGACGAGGAGAGAGCGATCCGGCTGCGCTACCAGGAATTAGAGGCGAAGATGCGGCACTGGCCGCGGACGGTCCAAAATGACCCGTTTTATTCCGGTTCACAGGACCTGGCCAGGCACCTGCGCCGGGAGACAGGGCTCGAGGTGGTGGTCGGGTTTAACGAGTTCTGCGGCCCGACGCTGGATGAGGCTTTCGACCAGGCCGCCGGCCGGGGCGCCGAAAAGATCATTGTCCTCACGCCGATGATGACCCGCGGAGGCGCGCACTCCGCTGTCGATATCCCTGCAGCCATCCGGGCAGCCCAGCAGAGACATCCCCAAAAAAAGTTTATTTATGCTTGGCCATTTGCCTCCGAAGACATTGCCGCGTTCCTGGCCTCCCAGGTGGCTCGGTTCCTCAAAACTTCCTAACGTTTCTGGCAAAGGCGGTCGGCAAGAACCTGGACTGTATGCTTGACCTCGATGCTTTCTCTTTTTCTCTCGCATCCGCCCCGGATCTGGAGGAGGCATCCAGGACAATCCAGGGCCACAACCTGGACTTCGGCCTTCCGGATGGACTCGATCTTGCCGTCAAGCAAGGCTTCGGAAACCTCGGGATGGGAAAGAGAAAAACTTCCGCCAAACCCGCAGCAAGCATCCGGTTCGTCCAGCTCCTGCAGCTTTTTTCCGAGGGCGATCTCGAGAATTTCTCTTGAGGCATGGCTGGCTCCGAGGACATGCTTATGATGGCAGGAATCATGGTAAGTCACAGAACTCGGCGAGGGCCGGGATGAGAGGAGGCCCTGGAGCCTGAGCTTTTCCCTCTCCAGCAGAAACTGGCTGAAAGGAACGACCTTCTGAGCCATTATACGGCCTCTCTTTGTTCCCATAAGGTCTGGTCCGAGACGAGTGAGCATTGTTGTGCAGGTCGGGCAGAGTGTCAGCACGGCCTCGGCGTCTGTGAAGCCATCCATGAGCCGGCGGAACGTCTTCAGCGCCGACCTTCGAAAACCGGAATTGGCTGCTGGGAAACCGCAGCAACAGGGCTCGCCCAGCCTGGCGTGATACCCGAGTCTGGTTAAAACGCGCAAAGCGTCCAGACCGATCTCGGGATAAAAGTTTTCCACCAAGCATCCCCCGAACAGGACTATTTTCGTCGTCCACTGGACGGCCTGACCTTGCGGAAATCTTTCTCTGACTCGCTGGGTCAGAGATTTGGGAGCCGGGAAAGGCAGGGCGCGAAAACGGTCGTATCTCTCGAGCGAGGGAGGCAAGTCCCGGGCAAACCCGTTTTCGCGGGCAAGGACTCGCCTGGAGGCGCGGCAGGAAGAAAAGAAGGCCTGAGTGAAGCCCGGGTGGGCCAGAATCCCTTCAAAAGCCAGACTTTTCCAGAACGGCTTGCGCAAATCTCGGTTGATCCGTTCCCTCAGGGCTATGACCAAATCAGCGATTCGAATCTTTGTGGCGCAAAAGGCCTCGCAACGGTGACAGCCCAGGCAGAAGTCCGCCAGTTCGGCCGACTCTCCGAGCCCATGAATCCAGGCGGTCAGCAGGGTACCGATGCCTCCCATATAGATATGGGCGTATTTTTTCCCGCCGACCACCTGATAGACCGGACAGACATTCAAACAAGCGGAGCACTTGATACAGCGCAGGATCTCTCGGAAAAGCGGGTCAGCCAGGATTTCCGATCGATGGTTGTCGAGCAGAATCACGTGAAGGTTCTGCTGTGGCGATGGCGCAATAAAAGAAACATAGCTCGTAATTTTCTGTCCGGTCGCGTTCCGGGGCAGGACTTTGAGGAGGAGCAAAGCGTCTTTAGTCGTCGGCACAACTTTCTCGATACTGGCGAGGATGATCCGGAGGGGCGGCAGGGAGGCAACAAGGCGGCCGTTTCCCTCGTTAGTCACGAGCATGGCCGACCCGTTCTCGGCAACCAAGGCATTTGCTCCCGTGAGGCCCGCGGCCGCTCGGAAAATATCCCGGCGCAGCTCGTTCCGCGCAAGCTCAACAAGGGCCGGAATATCGTCCGGGACATCCTTTCCCAGGCGGCGGGAGAAAATATGGGCCACGTCTTTTCGGGTCAGATGAATGGCGGGCAAGACCATATGCGTGGGCGCTTCGCCGGCCAGCTGAACAATCCATTCACCGAGGTCCGTTTCACGGACTTCGATGCCCCTCCGCAGGAGGTGCTCATTCAGCTGAGTTTCCTCGCTGACCATGGACTTGCTCTTGACAAGGAGCTGAGCCCCATGTGCCTTCAAGATTGAATGGACGAGCCGATTCGCCTCAGCGCCGTCTGTCGCAAAACAGATTTTGGCACCCTTCTCATGGGCCTTGGCCTCAAATTGAGCACAGAGTTCCCGGCATCTCGAGAGAGCCTTGTCCTTGACTTCAGCCAGCTCTGTTCTGAGGTTTTCAAAATCCATTCCGGCAAAGGCCGCGTCCCTTTTCAGGAGATAGCCCTTGGAGAATTCCTGGAGAGCACGCCGGAGGTGAGCGTCGATTTTTTTCATCAGTTCAAGAGCCCTCGCCATCATGGAGCAGGATAATGAGGCGGCTTGGCCCATGAACTCCCAAGGTCAGCCGACATTCGATGTCTGTGGTCCGGCTCGGCCCCGTCACTAGCGAAACCTGTGGCTGCTCGAACGCTGGTTCGGAAAGATGGCGGGAAAGAGCAGCAGAAATTCCGTCGAGGTCCTGGACGATGCAGCTTTTATCTAGGAGGCAGAGGCATACCGGAGGCATAGTCCAGACAATTTTTTCGGCAGCGCTCCGATCGAGATGGACAAGCGTTCCAGTGCTGGATACTCCGTAATCCGCCCGGACCAAGCCCGCTCCGGCCGCAAGATAGTCTTCGCGCCTTCTCGGCCTTAAGAGCGGCCAGGCTTCCATCCGAGCTGAGGGAAGAGGAACATCCGGGGCAATAACGACGGCCTTGATATTCTGCTGTTTCAAGAAGTCCAGGGCAAAGGCAAAAGCACTTTCAAGGTTGGCGAATTTCATGACCTCCCCGCCCGCGGCAGTGGCCCCGGCAATGAACTCTTCGTCGAAGCGGATACTCACCATTTTTTTGCCTTTTCCGGCTCCATGCGCCGGAGGTCCAGGCCCCGCTCATAGGCGCCGATCCGGTAAAGACAGATTTCGCGGACCGAGGATGGATGATGCAGGGCTTCGGAGAGGGATTGAGCTCCCACTGCCCATACTCCTCCGCCTCTCACAATAACCACTTTATAATCATGAAGCAGCCGCACAAGATCAGAAACCGTTGTGTTGGCTTCGACGACCGGAATAGCCAGATACAAGAAGCCTCCCTCGGCATCGATGGGCACGACTCGGCGCAGCGGCTCACTTTCTCCGGGATAAACGAAATGGGCCATAGCCTCAGCTTCGGGAACATAAGAATGAATGATCGTCTGAAAATCGCTCTCTGCATAAATCCGCTTGTGCCTAGCCAGCTCGGCTGAGTCACCGCTCTGAAAAGCCAGGGGGACTTGGCGGAGCGGCCCGCCGATCTCCCTCGGCATCGACGCCTTATGCGCATAGAGCAGCGCATCGACACCGCGCACAGACATCGAACCCGTGTGAAACGGGGAGAGCCGGGATTCGAAGATTCTGGCCCCGGCTTTGTGGAACTCCCGCAAGATTTCTTTTTCTTCGGGGAAATCGCAGATTTCGTCGTCGTCGACTGTGTAGTCAGGCGGCCTCGGAAAAAAGGAACCCGCAGGATCGGCCTGGATCATTTTTCTCAAACGCGCGACATCCACGTTGAGCCGTCGCAAAAGACGGACAATGTAGCCCGAATTATTGGCAATGCTGGCCAGGAAAAACGCCTCCTTCAACGTCTTGGCGCGGACGAAAGTCCCGTGGGTTTGAATCACGGTGGCTGGATGATGGGCCAGGCGCTCGGGGATGATTCTGGCCATTTCACCCGAGCCGCTGGGGACCTCAACCCAATCTACAGGAATCGACCCGTCGAGGTAATAGTAGCCCAGGGGGTCGACAGGAACGAAGGGCGCCGGCTGGTTCGGTTTTTTTTCATCGTCAAGAGTGACAATCATCAGGTCCTTGGTATGGGCGTGGATGGAGGCTCGCACTCCTTCAAGGCCGAGAATCCCGACGTGGATATCTGTTTCAGAGGACGCTTTATAATACCCAAAATCCGTCTCGGTCGGGGAGAGAAAACAGAGCTGACTCGCGTCGAGATCGCCCTTCTGCGAACCGGTGGCGGTGATAACAATCCATTCATTCCCCATTTCGTCCTTGTGCCGGATGGCCATGTTCCCGCTGTGGCTGTCCTGGATGTCGTAAAGAAGGGAAGCTCGGCCAACAGTCTGAAACAGGCGCAAGACATTTTCGTCAGATTTCCAAGTTTTTTTGGTCATTGCTCTCAAGTCTTGATCCTTAAGGATTGAAGGAGCGTCGGAGTCGGCTGTCCGTGTTCATCCCAGCCGCGGGCGTGGTAATAATCTCTTCTCATCTTTTCCTGGGCTTCCCGGGAAACAACTCTGTCCTCGCCGGCCACGATGATAGATTCATGGCTAAACCGTCCGGGCAGCATGTCATCAGCGCTCGTCAGTCCGGCTTTGAGGTTAAATAGCCGTTCCAATGTCGAAACGCGATTCGCGATTTCCTCGAGTCTGGCCGTGGAAAAATCCAGCCCGGTCACCCCGCTCACCATCCTGGCCCACGGTTCCGTAGAAAAAGCATATCCGGTGAAGCGGCAGACGCCCAGGCTGTCTTGGATGATCCCAAGGTTGTGCATGTTCCGGATCCCGAGAGGAGATTGAAGCAAACTGAACCTCGGGATCTCCTTGGGCCCTCCAAAAAAGGCCAGAGAGACAGCATAGCCGCCCTTCAGGTGGCAGGCGCCGGTCGGCGAAGTCATATAGCCCAATGCCTGGGTGAACGAGGCCCTGGGATCATAAGCCGGAATTTCCTGTTTTTTGACCGTCATGGCGAATTCCTGACGGACAAACGATTCGGCTAAACGGAAAGAGCCCTCGGCCAGCCTGTCGCCGATTCCCTGCCGGAGCGCAGTCCGCCTGACGACCTCCTCGAGAATGCCTTTGTTGCCGAAACGGAGGTCGATCCCATCTGTGTCCTTCGACGTTATGATCCCTCTTTCAAAAAGCTCCATGGCGCAGGCCAGTGTCCCGCCAAAAGAAATTGTGTCCAGCCCCAGCTCATTGCAGGCATAGTTCGCCCGGGTGATCGCATCAAGGTCGTAGACATCGCAATCCGGGCCGATCATAACCATAGTCTCATACTCCGGCCCCTCCCCTTTCCTGTTCCCGACGCGGGTGTGGCGCTGGCACCCAACCGGACAAAGATAACACCCGGCCGCTTTTTCGAGAAGCCTTTTGGCCAGGGTTTCCCCGGAGATTTTTTCGACATCTTCATCGCGATGCAAAGTGTCCTGAAAATTGCGGTGGGGAAGCATATTGATGAGGTTGATGAGCTCGACGAGCCCGGCCGTTCCCAGCTCCCGGAGCAGACGCTTGGTGGCCGGAGCCTGCTTGAGCAGATAAAAAGCTTGGTCCAAGCCCGATTGATATCGTTCCCTATCCTGGACCAGGATCTTTTTCTGGCCGGAAACGCGAATGGCTTTGACGTTCTTGCTGCCGAGCACTGCGCCGCCGCCTCCTCTTCCGTAGGGCCTGTCTCTGTCGTTAAACACGGCCGCAAACCGGACTCTGTTCTCTCCGGCAGGCCCGATGCACAGAATGCGCGGCCGAAGGCCAGGTCCGCTTCCTTGGGCGAGGACGTCTGTCGTCTGATGAGTATCCAACCCCCGGAGATTTTCGGCAGGCAAAATCATGGCTCCGTCAGGAGTGATATCCAGAATGACGGCGGCCGGCGCTTTGCCCTTAATGACCAGGACATCAAAACCTGTGGCTTTGAAGACAGGCGCCCAGGTACCGCCGCAGTTGGAACTGCCGATGAGCCCGGTCAGAGGGGACTTAAAAACCATGTGCCCTCGGCCGGCAGTGGGAGCGTTTGTCCCGATGAGGGGGGAGGTGGCGATCACAAAAACGTTGTCAGGCCCAAGGGCGTCGCAGCGCGGGTTGATGCGATCATAAAAAACTCGAGCTGCCAGCCCCCTCCCACCCAGGTAATCAGCGGCTTGCTCCGGGTCTAGCGGGACGGTCTCAATCTTTCCGTCGGAGAGGTCGACTTCGAGAATCTTACCATGGTATCCGGGAGGAATAGCGTTCATTCCGTTTGGACGGCTCCGGGGCAGATTCCGAGAATAGCAAATCGGAGCCCTCCTGACAAGTCCTACTAGCCGAAGTAAGCAGTTCCGTCTCCGTAATACTCTTTTCTAACAAAAGGGGCGGGTGGCGTGGTTCGGGGGCCCCCGGGGGATGAGGCGAGGGATGATGT
>CAZLFV010000096.1:0-10473 GCA_964558915.1 uncultured Eubacteriales bacterium
TTCCTCATCTGCTTAAAGATGAGCCAAAATAGCCAGAAACAGACGGCCAGCCCGACGAGCCCGAGCTCGGCGCCGACCTGAAGAAAATAGTTTTCCGCCGTATCGATCCTTCTAAAGCGCTGAATATCAGGCCGGAGCATATCTTTGTCATTCTGATAATAATTGGGAAGCTCGACGATATAAGCGCCCAGGCCGACGCCGGAAACAGGATAGTCGTTGATCATCCGCCCGGCCTCCCGCCAGAGAAAGTATCTTTCAGGGAAAATTTTGACCGGGTCTTCCCACAATGAAATAACTCTAGTCACAACATTCAATCTTTGAGCCAGCTTTGAATTGGAAAAAGTGAGGAAACCGACGGCCCCCAAAATGATTAACATCGACACGAGAATTCCGACTATAATAGTCCTGCTGTAAGCCTTCTCGCCTTTCTTCTCGCCAAAGAATTGCCACTTGGCCCAAACCGCAAAAAAAAATAGAAGAGAGATGGCAATCCCCAGAAGCGGGCTTCTTGCTCCGAGATGGGGGAAGATAAAAATAAAAGCGGCCAGGGTGAGGATGAGAAAAAATCTCTTCATGCCCTTAAAGACAACAATCATCCCCAATTGAAGAGGAATGAGAGAAGCCAAGAAAGCGCCGAAGGCGTTGGGGTCTTTGAAGGTCGCGTTGAGCTGGCCCAGCTTCACCCAGAAGGGAGTATTACCAAAGCTTGAATTAACGAGATATTGATAGTAGCCAAAAAAGAGAATGATCGGCGCGGAGAGCCATAAGGAGGTGAGTGCTTTATTGACCTCTCGTGATGTCCGCAGAGCCCTAAGAAGGAGGACAAAGAAGAGAAACCCGGTAAGATAGGCCAAGCCGTTAAAAAGGGTGCTCATCAGCGCCCCCCCGGTTATCACGCCTCGGGCATTGACGGTCAGTTCGTAGACGCCGTCGCTCTGAAAGGGATAGAAGTTGGCGTACCTCCAGGAAGTGACCAGCCCGGAAAGAATGATCAGGCAGGATAAAACCACAAGGGGCTTATGAACTGGGAGTCTGAGCGGGGCCGCTGTTCTCTCTTCTTTGAAAAAAGTCCGATTGACGAGCCAGCCCAAAAAATAGGCGAGGAATAAGAGCAAAGCGGTGGGCGCGTGGGGGATTTCTTCAAAAATCCCTGAAAAGTAAGGAAGACTGTTGATCAAAGGAAAGGCAAAGATAAAAACGAGAGTTCCCTGAATCACCCTAAACGAGGTTGAGATAAAGACGATAAAAAGAATGGGAAGCAGAGCCGACTGGAAGGATTTTATCAGAGGGACATACTTGAGATAGAAAAAAAGGAACGCGGCCGCATAGAGTGGGAGGAGAAGATAGAGGGCAAGTTTTACCACTGTGCTCGGGCAGCTAGTATCGGAGCGCGCGCCGCTGTCTTCCATCCTTTGAGATTCCTGGCCTTAATATCTTTCTATCATGCCAAAATCCCGCCAAAATTGCATCCCTCTTCCTAAGAAACCTCCTGACTTCCTTGTTTATAGCATTATAAAAATCAAGTAAGAAAAGGAGGCTCAAATCAAACGTTATCGTAGTTTTGTAGCGAGTCGAGGCCGGAAGAACTCACTCCCTCCGGCCCCACACGGGAAGAGCCTTAGGCTATGACGTCGAGCGTCTAGTTGAACATTCGGGGAATAAGGGCGTACGTATCGTTAGTATAATTATTAGCGATCGAGCCGAAGCACATCACCCCTCGTGTGGTCGCATCTCCTGAGGTCGCGAAGATATAGAGCCAGCAGTTGGAATAGGTGCCGCTCCCGACTCCGGCCTCGACGAACGGATTGAACGATATATAGCTTAAAGGCGCCATGGTCTTCACAATGTCGACGCCAACGGTGGTATTGCTGGCACTGATGATGCGGAACGTTACGACGAAAGTGGTGGAATTTGAAGTGTTGAAAGCGCCGACGAACGTCCGGTACGTGCTGGTCTGCACAAGGTCCTGAATCACCATTGGGCGGCCTGTGCCGACAGAATTAGACTCGACGACACCCAAGGAGGGAAAGGTCTTGCCGTAGTTCCCGTTGACTGTCTTCGCTTGAACCTCGATCGTCCCGCCCAAGGCTTCGAACCAGACGGCCCCGACCTTGCCATAATAGTTATAGACGCCGGGGTCGAGCGCGTCGATCGATTGGAGGATGTTGCTGTATCTAATGCTGTACCACTGTGAAAGACTCCCATACAGCGTAAAAGGTCCTCGATACCCGTCGACATTGAAAAAATAAACGTTGATACCCGTGCAGGTGGCAAAGGTTGTGATCTGGATCTCCGTTACCCACGTTCCCCCACCTGTGGCCGGGGCCCAGATGCACTCCGGAACGACTTGCCAGCTACTGGGCGACTGGTCGTAGCACCAGAGAGGCACCTGAGCCGCCAGGACCAGAAACGCCACACAACATAACGCTTTTTTCATGAATCGCCTCCTCGCTTAGGATATTATGGCCATAACTTATAATTCTGCCCCGGCAATGTCAAGAGCGGAAATGAGAGGGCGGTCGCATCTCCTGAGGTCGGATTGACCGAGATCCCACAGCTTCGGAAAATCCAGGAGCGAACACAGAAGGACTCGTCTGTTTTGCCTCGCCGGCGAATAATTACACGAACGATACTGCCGCCCGTATCACAAATCAGTTAAACTAGAACACTGATAAGTCCGACCCGGCTCATTGACTCATTCTTTTTGTTAATATATCCTCACCTCTGAGGTCGGAGAGCTCAGAGGACCATGTCTTCGAAATTCACCAAGCCTCCCAGAATCGCCACGGAAAAGGAAGTACGCGCTTCCTACGACGCCCTCCACAGGCAGGGTTCTCTCCGGGAATCCCGGTCCCATTACCGCTGGGTTCTGAAAGTACTCTCCCCGGAGAACGGGAAAAAACTCCTGGACGTCGCCTGCGGCGGCGGATACTTCCTCCGGGAAGCTGAAAAAACGGGGGTGGAGAGCTGGGGTGTCGATATCTCGACCGTGGCGGCAAAGCAAGCCCGCCAGAGCGCCCCGCGGTCTGCGGTCCTCTGTGGAAACGGTGAATCCCTTCCCTTCAGAGACGAGGCCTTTGACTACAGCGTCAACCTGGGGAGCCTCGAGCACTTTCTCAATCCGGAAAAGGGAGTGCGGGAAATGGCCCGGGTCCTCAGGAAGGAGGGGAAAGCGCTTCTTCTCCTCCCCAACAGCTATTTCCTCATGACTATCTTGAATGTCTGGAGGGCAGGAGCCACGGGACGTAAGACGGCGCAGGCGGTGGATAGGTGGGCGACGAGAGACGAATGGGTCCGGCTCGTCGAGGAGAACGGCCTGAAGGTCACCCGGGTCCTGAAATACAACTACCGAGCTCGGGAGGCGCCTTTCAAGTACAAGCTCATCCGACCCTTCATCCCTCTTCATCTCTCTTACTGCTTTCTTTTCGTTTGCCGCAAGGCATGGCCATGACGAATCAAAAGAAAAAGGTTATCCCCATACCCAGAGCCACTCTCAATCTGGCCGCGCGAACGAACATTTCCCGGCTCAGCCGCCGGCTTCAAGATATCCCTGAACCGCTCCTCCTCAACCTGGGAAGCGGCGAGAGATTCATCGGCGCCGATTGCCTGGCCCCAGAAATCGGCCGGAGGATGGTGAACTTCGACATCTTCGCTTATGCGGCCACCGACGTCGTCGGCGATGCTCATCTCCTGCCCTTCGGCCAGGACACGTTCCACGCCATCGTCTGCCAGGCCGTCCTCGAGCACACCCGTCGCCCGGAGCTAGTGGTTGAGGAGATACACCGAGTCCTGAAGACGGGAGGCTTTCTCTATGCCGAGGTCCCTTTCCTTCAGGGATACCATGCGACGCCCCGGGATTTCTACAGATATACTCTGGAAGGCCTTGACGAACTCTTCTTCAAGTTCGCGAAAATTGACGCGGGCGTCTGTGTCGGCCCGAGTTCGAGCGTGAGCTGGCTCCTCAGGGAATACATCGTCGGCCTGCTCACCTGGTTTACTCCATCGCACCCCATGAAGACACCGGCCACCGTCGTCGCTGGCTGGCTCACTTTTCCCCTCAAGTATCTCGACTTTTTTCTCGTGTGGCGGCCCGGCGCCCATTCCATCGCTTCCGGTCTCTACTTTTTCGGGAGAAAAGCGTGACCGAAAGGGATCTCCTAGAAGAAAGGGACAGGGCCGGTACCTGGGGCAAACTCAACCAGGCGCGGCTCGCCCTCATTCTCAACTACGCGGGAGAGAGAATCCTCGATGTCGGCTGCGCGACAGGGGATTATGTCCGTTACCTCACGACCAGGGGATACGACGCCCACGGCCTCGATATCCTGCCCGCGAAGGAGTGGGAAGCTGTCCCCGAACGCCGTATCCGTCAGGGAGACATCCAGAAGCTACCATTTGTGGACGGTGAGTTTGACACCGTCACGGCCTTCGAGGTCCTCGAACACGTCGACGATGCGGACATGGCGATTGAAGAACTCAAACGGGTGAGTCGAAAGAACATCATCCTCTCGGTTCCCGATTGCCAGGAACCCCAGGTCTTCAAGGAATCCGGTTTGGCCTTTCATCACTGGACGGACAGGACTCACCTCCACTTTTTCACGGCCGAAACGTTGCGTCAGAAACTTGAGGAACATGGGCTTGTCGTGCGTTATCTCGACCGGATCAATCCGGTCCGTCCTGAGCTTATATTTTTGGACGGCTTGAAACATTTCCGTTTCTTTTGGCGAGGCGTCGCCCGGCTAGTCAAGAATCTTCCTTTTAAGAGACCTTTCCTTATGACCCTGGTTGTGGTCGCTGAAAAAGCCGGATCATGAGACTCCTGGCGATCACCCCAACCTTCTTTCCCGTGATGGGAGGCGCCGAATCGGGCATCTACGAGATATACCGGAGGCTCGCCCTCAGGCACGAGATCAGGATTCTTACACCCTATCCGCCCGCGGCCCTGGAGCGTGAATTTGGGATGGAGGAGCCTGTCCCCGACCTTTCTGGTTTGGACCTCGTCAGGTTTTACGACAGGATCAACCTCAAAAACTGGCCTGGACACGGCAGGTTAAAGGGACTCGTCCCCCCGTTTTCCATCTCCCTGCTGAAGGCGGCTTCGCGGGAGGTCGAAGATTTCCGGCCCGATGTTATCAATGTCTTTTATGCTCTGCCTTCAGGACTCGCTGCCTCTCGGATTATGAAGACAAAAAAAGCGCCGGTCGTTCTCAGCCTGATCGGCCGGGATATCCCGGGGCCCGACATCCCCCGTTTCTGGAGATTCTACGCGCGGATGGCGGCGCGCCGAGTCTCCAAAGTAATCTTTATCTCCGAATACTGCCGGAAGGCCCTTTCCGGGCCGGAATCGACAGAAGGCAAGGTTATTCCGTTCGGTGCGGACACGGAAAGATACCGGCCCGGACTCGACGGCTCAAAGATCCGTGAAAGGCTGGGCATCCCTCCGAATGCCCGCGTCCTGTTCAGTCTTCAGCGCCTCGACCGGTGGAAGAGAGTGGACATCGTCCTCCAGGCCATGAAAGCCGTTTTCGGCGAAGCCGAAGCCTATCTCGTCATCGGCGGCAAGGGGCCGGAACTGGACAGCTTGCGCCAGATGGTTGCGGATCTGGGGATTGTGTCCCGCGTTTTTTTTAGCGGATATATCAAAGAGGAGTTGCTTCCTCTCTATTTCGCGATGGCCGACATCTTCGTCTTCCATTCAACCTATGAAACCTTCGGGCTTGTCCTTGTCCAGGCTCTCGCTGCGGGCAAGCCTGTCGTCAGCGTGAACTCGACCGCTATTCCCGAGGTCATCGAAGACGGCCGCGAGGGCAAGCTGGTGGCCCCTCTTGACCCCGACGCCCTGGCCCGAACCATCCTTTCCCTTCTCGGTAACGAGGAAACTCTCAGGCGATTCTCCGCGGCCGCCCGCCAGAAAGCCGTGGAACGATTTTCCTGGGAAGCCATCGCCCTGAGCTACGAAAGAGTTTTTTTGGACCTGATTAGATGAAGTGGGACAGGATCACGACAATTCTCATCTGCGCCGCCGCGGTCAGCCTGGCCTTCCCCTTCGAGTTCGAGGTGTCCGGCGCGCTTCTCTCCCCCGTCGACGTGGCCATCTATATCCTTCTCTCGATCTCAGCTGTCAGGTATATCCGTGAGCCGGAATTCCGGAGGCGAAAGGTCCCCTATCTTCTTCCCCTTCTTGCCTTTCTCTTGTTTGCCATTCCTTCCCGGCTATCCCTGATTGAAATAAAAGGCGTATTCCAGGGAGCCTGGGCTCTCTTTCGAAACCTTATCGAGATTATCCCCCTATCTTATCTTATCATTGTTCTTGCTGATGGCAGGGAAGGCCGAGCCCGGAAGGCTGTTACGGCCTTTCTCATCGCCGCCTCTCTCTCTGCACTCATTGGGATTTCCCAGACGGTGACGGGGGGTAGGGTCTTAACCGGCAGGGGTATCTATGGCAATCTCAAGTATCTGGGGATTTTTCCCTCCTATCCTGCTGAGAGCCAGGGCTTAGCCAGAGAGAAAATAGGCAGCCGTTCGGTAATTACCCACCTTCCTGGGACCAATATTTTCCGGGCTCATGGCGGACTCTCGAGCCACAACTTCTTCGGCGCCTTCCTCGTTCTGACGATCGGCCTTTCTTTTTCGTTAGCGCTCTATACTCGGAAGACTTATTTATACATCTTTCTTTTTCTCCAAATTCTCGCTCTTTCCTTTACGTATTCGAGAGCCGCGCTCCTGGGATTTTTCTTATCGACGATCATTATTTTCTATCTGAAGAAACCCCATCTCCGCGAGGTCATCGTCATGGGGCTCATCTTCGCGGCCCTCGCCGCCAACACCGTCATCACTTCAGGCTTGGGGGAAGAACTCCGGCGTGGTTTGCTCGGTCGTATCGGCTCTCTCTTCATCCCAGACGGAGAGGTTCCGATCGAGCTCCAGGCCCGGTGGCATCTGTGGGGACTTGCCCTCAAAGGGATCACTGACAGCCCTACTCATTTCTTTTTCGGTCATGGGTCGGGAGGTGTCGAAGGTTTTGAAATGCTGGGTTATAAGCTGAGTGCTCACAACGATGTTCTGGACCTCATCTACACTAGAGGAGTTCTCTCTTTTCTGGCGGCAGCCGTGTTTTTTTATTTTGTTCTCCGGGATGCCTTAAGGCTTTTCAAAGGTGAGGGAAGTCCCTTCGTCAGGGCCTTTGCCCTCGGAGTTTTTGCCGGCCTCATCGGCCTTCTTCTCACCGGGCTGGGCCAGCGGGTTCTCGGCGTCAGCGACACCGGAGCCCTCGTCTTGTTCGCGGCCGGGCTGACCGTCTCCTTAGAGCAAGCGAGGAAGGAAGACAGCCAGTGACAGGGGGGCCCCGCTCTATCCTCTACGTCAACCCGGCATCCGGGATGAGCGGAGCGGAATTCAGCCTCCTGGGGCTTATGGAAAATCTCGACCGCGACCGATTCACCCCCATCCTCGCAGTCCCGGAAGAGGGAATGCTAGCCTCAAAGGCAAGGGGAGCCGGAATAGAAACGCTCATCCTTCCTGATTTTATTCGTTTCGGTGAAGGCTATCGACTTCGGACAATGCCCAAGGCGTGTCGGGCACTTCAAGGGCTCAGAAAAATAATCCACGAGAAGGGCATCCGGTTGGTCCACTCGAACTCTCCGCGGGCGGCCTATCTCGGCGGCGCAGCGGCCCGATTGGGAGCCGTGCCTTCGGTCACCCATGTCCGGGATATGCATTTAAGCCCCTTCCTGAGCCCCTGGAAAGCCCGGCTCCTCGGAAGGCTTTCCGACCTCATTATCGCCGTTTCGGCGGCCACCAAACAGTCCATCATTGAGAAAACTCCCGTCCTCGCTTCCAAAGTCCGTGTCGTCTACAACGGGGTTGACCTCGGACGCATTGACGGCAGGGCGGCGAAAAATGCACGCGCCGAGCTCGGAATCAGCCTCGGAGACCCTGTCATCGCGAGCGTCGGGATTCTCCATCCCGCCAAGGGCCAGGGGGTACTCCTGCGGGCGGCGGCCGCTCTCAAACCCTCTTTCCCGTCCCTCAGGGTTCTCATCGTCGGGGCTCCGTTCCCCGAGAGCGAAGGGGACTACAGACAGAGACTCGAAGATATGACCGCCGAGCTAAGTCTCGCCGGGAACGTTATCTTCACTGGGTTTAGAGAAGATGTCTTCGACCTTATGGACGCCGCGAACGCTGTCGTCCACGCAGCCGTCTATCCCGAGCCCTTTCCCCGGAGCCTTCTCGAAGCCCTAGCCCTAGGGAAGCCTGTGGTGGCGACAAGAGTGGGAGGGATTCCTGAGATTGTGGAAGACAGGGGAACAGGCTTGCTCATCGAGCCCTCGAACCCGGGAGCTTTGGCTGAAGCCGTGACCGCGCTTCTCAAAAACCGTGAGATGGCTCTGACTCTGGGATCGAACGGCCGAAAAAAAGTGGAGAAAGATTTTACGATCGAAAAGCATGTCGGCGTCCTATCGGAATTCTACGAACGACTTTTGGAGCGGGCATGAGGGTTCTGGTTATTTCTCCCTTTCTCCCCTACCCAGAGAAAAGCGGTTCGAGGATTCGGACCATGACTCTATTGCGCGCTCTCTCCGGCCACAACGTCTTTCTGGTTGCCTTCAAAGAAAATGCTGAAGCCGTCCCGGAGGATGTCTTAAGGAACCTTTGCCGGCAATATCACGTTTTCCCGAGGCCTCTCCTGACTCCTTTCCAGTCCGCCCTCAACTATGTGTCCCTAAAACCTCTGATGGCCCGAAGGTTCGAGCATAGGGAGGCGCGACAGACGGTCCGCCGGATCGTCCAGAATGAAGGCATCGATTGCCTGGTTTGCGAGGCCGTCCTGGTCGCTGAGTACGCCCGACCTTTTCAGGAGGTCTTTAGGATTCTTAACGTCCACAACCTCGAATTCATGAGGGCCAGGGGAAGAATTCGGATGGTCCGCCGGCCCTTTAAGAAATTATACTACCGCCTCATCGCCGAAAGGATGAGGCGGTACGAGCGGCGGGCGCTCATAGACTTCGAACTGGGCCTTGTCTGTTCGGAGGCCGACCGAAGTATTTATCGAGAGATAGCGCCCGGAAAACGCGTCGCAGTGATTCCGAACACCGTGGATACAGATGCCTTCCGCCCTGAGGTGGCCGGGGAGGCGACAAGAAAAATCATTTTTATAGGAACGCTCTGGTATGAGCCAAACGTGGATGCCGCCCGCTGGCTCGCCGACGACATCTTTCCTCTCATCAGGCTGGACTTTCCGGATATGGAACTCTCCCTCGTCGGCGATGCTCCTCCTCAAGAGATCACTAACCTGGCCCTCCGGCCGGGTGTCTCTGTCACGGGTTCCGTTGAGGATATCCGCCCATATCTCAGGCGGGCACTGATTTTTATGGCGCCCGTCCGGACGGGGAGCGGGACGCGGCAGAAGATTCTCGATGCCATGGCCATGGGTCTTCCCGTCATTTCCACTTCGGTTGGATGTGAGGGGCTCGAGGTCGTGGAGGGCAAAAATATCTGTCTCGCTGAGACTCCTCAGGAATTCCGGGAGAAGGTCCGGAATCTTGTCCAGGACCAAGAATTCCAGGCCCACATAGCCCGGGGCGGAAGAAAGCTGGTGGAAGAAAAATATTCCCGCCGGGCCGCCATTGAAAAACTCGCCGCGCTCTTCCGGGAGGTGGAGGCCGAGGTCAGAAAGCATGGTTGACTTGAGTATCATCATTGTCAACTGGAACGCCGGGAAGTATCTTGGAGACTGCTTGCGTTCCCTGTATGACAATCCGCCGGATGTCTCGTGGGAGGTGCTCGTCGTCGACAATGCCTCTACCGATGGCAGCCCCGAGATGGTGCGGCGCGAATTCGCTGGGGTGAAGCTCATAACCAATGCCTCGAACCTGGGTTTCGCGTCGGCCTGCAATCTCGGCGCCCGAAACTCCTCTTCCAAATATATTCTTTTCCTCAACCCGGATACGCTTGTTCATCCCCGAACTCTGACCTTGGCTGTGAAGTTCATGGAAGATCACCCAGAAGCCGCCATCATGGGCTGCAGAACAATCGGGGCCGACGGCCGGATTCAACCGACGGCTTTCGACTTTCCCGGCCCCCTTCGCCTGTTCGGACTTTTCTCAGGATTGAATCGTCTCTTTAAGGTTACCCGGCTCAAGAACCTCTCGAGGATCAGGAACCCGGATTACGTTCAGGGCTCCTTTTTCCTTATCCGAAGAGAAATCTTCGATACTGTCGGCGGGTTCGACCAGAGTTTCTTCATGTATGCCGAAGACGTGGACCTCTGCCTGAGAGTCAGGCACTCGGGGGGAACGATTTATTATGTTCCCCTTATGACCATCACCCACCAAGGCGGCGGAAGCGCAGTGAACACCCTCCAATCCTTGGAGAATTACAGCCGGAGTCTCGTTCTTCTCTACCAGAAGCACAAATCGCCGAGAGACCTTGGGCGCCTCCGCCGGGTTATGCGCTTAGGTCTCTTCGTGCGGGAGT
>CAZLFV010000097.1:0-3178 GCA_964558915.1 uncultured Eubacteriales bacterium
GTCTTAGAGCAATCAATAGATTTATTTCACGGTCCGTGCTGGCCTAATGGCTTTTTTACAATTACACGCCCAGTGGAAACCCGGCCTCCACCCGCCTAAATCAATAATCCCAAATTTTTCCATAAAAAAGCCACTCGCGTATTTTATAATCTTTCAATTTTGGATGATTCGCTAGCATTAATCTAATTAATCGAATTCCACTGTAGGCTTTTATAATTAGAGCTCTATACAATTTGAAATATTTTTGATCAAAAACGTCTTCTTGTATTCTATGTGCAGGATTCTGGCGAAGTCTCCTGATATGCTTAAATGTTGAAATCATATCCTCAATAGGCTTTCGATCATCAGTTCTAAATTTTATTTTAAGCCACTCATCCAACAGTTGAATAGTGCCTTTTTGCTGAACCCGAACTTTTCCATTTTTTCTTTTTATTTCTGTTTCGCTTGGGATATCATTTAAGAAAAAATCACGGTTTATATTCTGTGAAATCATCTTATCTAATAAATTTACATATTCATTGTATTTCTTCAAAGTAAGCCTTAGTATAAAACAAAAATCTTTTGGCTTTTTATCTTCCTGATATTCTTTAATAAATAAACGAGGTCTGCCAATAATTTTACACATTTCATTAATGTGATGTAGCTCTTCAACAAAAGCATCAAATATTAAAACCTTTTCTGGCCATTCTCCGAGTATTGATGATTGGTAGTAGCCAGGATGTAATTGATATTTCTCCTTCTTTAATTTTGCATTCCATATCTGTTGATGCTCAGGACTTAAACGGGATAAATAAATCAAAAAAACAGCCACTGCCCTTTCCATATCAGTGCCATAAGAAAATCCAAATGACTCTAATAAAACCTTATCTGATTCCTCCATATCTTCAGTTTTATAGCAAATCATTCCCGGAATATCATTACTCCAATATGTATATCTAGGTTCATTATGGTAGAAGTCTAGCACGCTTAAATCAAACGAATAAAACGACAATTGAGGCTCGCCCATAGCTAGTTTTAATGTAAAAGGTCTGTCGGAGTAATCTTTTTTATTTACCGTTTTTTTAAGATGAGCAGGGGTCGGATAAATACAGACATGTTCTAGATCAGATTTCATCAATTTATTGACTTGTTCATCTCGAGCTTCTTCTTTGAAGGCCTTTACATAAGGATTAGGATGTATATCGCCAAATAATAGCGATACTTTATTATCTCGAATCAATTTCCTCAATATTTTTTTGCATTATCTTTGCTTAATTTAAAATCATCGCATATCGTATGAATAAGCATTCAGTTAAAATCCCCAGAACTTAGATAATATTCTGTAATAGTTTTAAATATTTCATCACTTTTCTGCATTTCTTGATCCCCTCATTTAATTTCAAGCAAATTTTAATTTATAAGAATTCTTTTTTCAATTGAGTTCTACTCTAACCTTATCCGGCACAGCACTGGGTCACTTTTACATTGCCTATTTGCTAGGCCTTGAGCTCTTGCAAATATGGTATAATAATTATACTTCTCTCTCGCCGGCTGGAGAGAGTCCCACCTATATGGTTCCCATCATCAACCCCCCTTTTGCTGACACAGCCGGCGCTCAGGTGTGCCCAAAAATATCGAAAACTATCGAAATCCATCGAAATCCGGAAGGCCTTGAAAAGGGGCGTTTTACAGGGGAAAACCCTTATTTTCTGCGCGTTAGGTTTTTTCGTTGCCGCCTACACACGGTAGAAGTCACAGGTTCAAATCCTGTATCGCCCATTCTTTTGCTTTCAACGACTAGCGCGAGAGCACGTCTCCCCGGAACGACGGGTGTGCTCAAAAGCGTGCCCATTTTATCTGATTCGGACGGGACAAAAAACAAAGGCCGTCAATCCGTAGTCTCTTGCCTTTAAAACTCAATCCTACAACCTTAAGCAAGTCGCGAATGTGATTTCGGAGACGGAACTAAACCAAGTAATCAAAAAGGTCAATCCATATATCCCGGTGATGCTGGCAATCTGCATTAACGGTAAATGACCAGACTGGGTATAGGCATAGGTGTCCCTTTCTATAAATCCCTTATGAACTTCCCGTCCCGATAGATCAGTTCCCGGTCGGCGTAGAGTTCCCCTCCCTCACGCAGATCACAGACCATGTCCCAATGCAGAGCCGACTTGTTCAAGCCTCCCGTTTCAGGGATCGAAGCCCCGAGGGCGAGATGGATCGTTCCCCCGATCTTTTCATCGAAAAGAATATTCTTGGTAAACTTCCTGATGTTGTCGTTCATCCCGATGGCGAATTCCCCGACAAAAGCGGCGCCCTCGTCCATGCCGACCATTTGCTCGAGGAAATCCCGCCCCTTCAAGGCATCCGCCTTGACGGCTTTTCCCTCCCGAAATTCCAGGCGGACGTTTTCCACCTCCCTCCCCCCGATGCAGGCCGGGAAGGAAAACAGAATCTTCCCCTCCACGGAGGCTTCCAGCGGAGAGGTGAAGACCTCCCCGTCCGGGAAGTTCATTTTGCCGTCGCAATTGATCCACTTCCGACCGGCCGTCTTGAGGACAAGATCGGTCTCTCTGGCCTTAACCCGGACCTCTTTCACGGAATCCAGGAACCGGCAGATTTTGGCCTGCCGGGAAGACAGTTTCTTCCAGAAAACGACCGGGTCATCGTCATCCAGATGGCCCGCCCCATAGACGAAATCCTCGTATTCCGTGAGCGACATCTCCGCATCCTGGGCCGCCGAGTGCATCGGAAACACCGTCACCACCCACTTCAATTCCCTCTTGGCAGACCGTTCGAGAATGCGGCTGATGATGTCCTTCTGGGCGGACTGGGCCAGGGCCTGTCTGGCGGGATCGACATTTGTCAAGAACTTCGAGTTGTCCTGGCCAATGATGCCCAGCATGGCGTCGACTTTTTCCGCCTCCAGATTGGCTGTCTCAGGGATATACTGCAGTTGTTCATCGGTGCCGTACTTCAGGAGGATCTCGTGCAGGTCATCGACCTCGGCATGATAAACAGGATGGCTCCCGGCTCCCACGGCCTTCCTGTAGAAAGCCTTGACCAAGGGAAGGCCGGAGGGATGCCCGATGATCTTGACCCAGTCCCCCTTTTTCAACTCGAGGGAATAGCCGACCATGAGAGAGGCCAATTTCTCGATTCTTTGATCCATTTTTCCTCCTTCTGAATATCTATC
>CAZLFV010000097.1:3188-4882 GCA_964558915.1 uncultured Eubacteriales bacterium
TAGCCATAGCGGCATAAACAAAAGAGTTGATAAAAAGGAGGTATGCAACCTCCCCGGCGCTGTGAAAAATCGGCAGGCTCCAGTGGACCCCCAGGGAGAGAAAAAGGGCGACCATCGCGACTTGTCTCAGCTCAAATCCATGGCGCTTCACACTCGTCCATCCCGCCCCGATGATGACAAGCGCTCCTGAAACGGAAAGAAGGGTCTGGGTCCAGGCAGGAATGTTGACGGATCGCCGCACAGCGACCATTAGACCCGTCATGATGAACAGGGCAATCCAGAAACTCTTCATAATCGTCAGGTAGTCGCGGAAAGATTTTCCGGCGATTTTCATTTGTTTCGACCCCCCTTCTTGTCATCAGGCGATAGCGGACTCCATAGATTAGAAAAAAGCAGTTCTTTCATCTTCTGGATATAGGCTGCGTTGCCCAGCCTGTCGATCAGGGCCATCTGAAGCTGCAGACCCATCAACAGGGCGATCATGTATCCGGCCAGGACCGTCGGATCCACGCTTGAAACGATCTCTTTCTTTTTTTTCCCCTCCCTGAAGAACCGGGACAAATTTTCTTCCATGAAATGGTAAGAGGCGTTGAACATCATCCGGATCTTTTCTTTCTTTACGGCCTCAGATAACAGGCTGATATTGCCTCGTGAACTTTTTTTAACGTCTTCGACCGGGCCGCATTCAAAGTTATTTTCAAAAAACTCTCGAAGGGCCTCACGGACGGACTCCTTTTGGCTCATGCGGCCGAATATCTGCTTGTTGTTTTCGATGCTCCAGTCCTGGATGGCCTCCAGGATGGCCTCTTTTCCCTTGAAGAAGTTGTAGATCACTCCGGTGCTTGCGTCCATCCGCTTGGCGATTTCCCTCACCGTGGTTTCGCTGTATCCCCGCTCGGCAAAGCATTCCCAGGCCGATATGAGAATCTGTTTCCTCCTGAAATCCGAGTATTCTTTCGGCAGTTTAGGTGACATTTTCTTTCTCCCCAATAATAACAATCGGTCATAATAATGACCATATGTTAATATAATATAACAATCGTTCATGTTTTTGTCAAGTGGAATTCTTAATTTGAATGGAGCCATGTCAGAAATTACGGCCTCTATGCCAATGCCCATCGGGGGAAGGTCCAGAAGGCCAGCCTCGGGCTTATTCCTCTCCGGATACTCGAGGACGAGCTCCGACCCATGCCCGTCCAAGGGCTGGGCCGAGATGATCCGGAAGGTTTATGAGGCTGACATTTGTCGCCGAGAGACCCCCATCGCCTCGGTTCGCCTATCAGGAAGTCTTAGTGGCTGCCGAGGCTAACGAATATCTTATTCTCAAATTCAAAGGATTGGGCTTTTATCCCGTATCCCGTTCCATTATTTCTTTCCCCAAGTCAGCCGCAGAGAGAGAACACTTGCAATGGGGACTCAAGCTCCCCCCTTAAACCACCCGGCGGTCGGGCGCACTGAACTCCCACCCGACAACTTGGTCCGTCGTCAAAAAAGCCCTTGCGTTGATCCGCAAAGCGGAGCGGTCAGTGGGCATCAGTTCTTTTTTTTTGGAGCGGCGTGCTTGATCATGGGCCACATCTTGGAGAAGTCGAAGTCGCCGCACATCCCATCGTGACAGGAGGTGCAGCGGGCCTTGATCGTTCGTTCGTCTTCGAAATATTTGAATTCCGCGGCCTTCGCGACTTGGAACGCTC
>CAZLFV010000097.1:4892-6791 GCA_964558915.1 uncultured Eubacteriales bacterium
CCCCTTGATTGTCTCCGCCTCAACATGAGCCGAGCCGGGACCGTGGCATAATTCGCACTGCACGCCGGCCTTGGGGTCGAAGGACGGGGCGATGAGCTGCGCCGGTACGCCGAAAGCTGTCGAGTGACAGGGAAGGCAATACTCGGATTGCGCGGCCGGTTTGGGCAGGCCATATCTTTCTCCGCGGCCCATTTTGACGACCAGAGCTCGAAATCCTGGAATTTTCTGGGCGTGCTCTCCGAGGCCCTTTCGAGGGTCCGGACGGCATTGGGGTGGCCGCTCTTCTGCCACTGGTCAAATATTTTTCCCCGTTCGTCCGTGTCGTGGCAGGAAGCGCAGACCTTGGCCCCAACATATCCGTTCTGCGCTTGAGCGGTGAGGAAGAGAAACGCCGTGATCGCGACCCAGCCTAACAGCACTTTTTTCATCGATGTTCTCCTTTTTTTCCTTTTGAACCCTGGACGGGCATAATGTCACAAAGCCCGAAAAACGCCGATTCATTCCACGTACAGTAAGACGAAATGGCGATGGCAAAAGATACAACGAGAGGGGGAGGGGTCGGCAAGCGAACATGAAATCGATCAAGCGCTGGTTGAAGATGAATTGAGGGGAGCTATTCCTTTCGGTGCCCGAGAAGCTCGCCGTTTTTACTGTGGTAGCATTGGCAATGAGCCCTGAGCTCTTCATAGAGCATTTGGCGGGCGCGGTGGAGCCTCATCTTGATTGTATTAAGGGGAAGAGCGAGCTTTTTCGATATTTCCGAATCGGTCAATTCCTCGAATTCGCTGCAGGCGTAGACTTCATAATAGCGGGGAGGCAATTTTCTCACAAAGCCGAGATAGCATTCGGCCATTTCCTTGCGGACGTATCTTTCATCCGGGGTCTGATGATCCAAATCAGCAATCTGGTCAATGAGGGGCCTTTCGGGATCGGAGCTTATCAGCGTCAAGCGATCTGTGTCCGGTTCCCTAATTCGAGCTTGTCTTTTTTTATCGCGAGCCGTATTCAGGGCGATCGTGAATATCCACGAGGAAAGCTTCGAGGGGTCATTCAGGGAGCGAAGACGCCTATGGATTTTTTCAAAAACCTCCTGGGTCAGATCCTCCGCCTCAAGATCGCTGATGAGCTTCCCCAGATAAGACCTGACCTTTTTATGGTAGCTCCGATAAACGGAATCGAAATCCAATCGGTCCTCCGAGCCACGGGTCATAGTAATAATATAAGCTTTGTAGGGATATTTTCCAATAAAAACGCGGCTTCGTGAGCCGGTCAGAATATTAAAGATTCGGAAGGGGATGACCTTCATCCTGCCGCCGAAGCGGCGATAGATCAGCGGATCAACCTCATAGACTGTCCGGATCATGACCGCCCAGCCTTTGGAGGGAAAGCGCCTCAGTT
This sequence comes from uncultured Eubacteriales bacterium, assembly GCA_964558915.1. Classification (GTDB taxonomy): domain Bacteria; phylum Acidobacteriota; class Aminicenantia; order Aminicenantales; family UBA8522; genus CAZKEW01. The sequence continues at coordinate 6,291 of CAZLFV010000097.1, forward strand.
CTTCCCCGGTAATCCGCAGAGGGAAAGCCTCGAGGCGCTCTTTACGGACCTTGCCCCGGTAGGCGTTGGCGTACAGGCCGTAGCAACGCACCGTGACCTGGCCCTTGTCGGGAAAATGCGAGGTCTCACGGGCGATTAATGGCTGAAGGACTGTGCCCAAAGTGTGCCCAAAAATATCGAAAACTATCGAAAGATATATAGATCCATCAAAAACCGGACGGCCTTGAAAAGGGGCGTTTTACAGGGGAAAACCCTTATTTTCTGCGACTTCGCTTTTTCCGTTGCCGCCTACACACGGTAGAAGTCACAGGTTCAAATCCTGTATCGCCCACCACCTAATTTTTTTATTATCTTCAACTTGCGAGATTACGCTCCCAGCCAAACGACAGATGTGCCCAAAACTGTGCCCAAAAATCCGGAAGAAGGAAGCCTGATAACGACGGAACCTTCCATCAACGTTTTTCGTCTATAAGGGAGAGAAGAAATATAAAGGAGAAATCC
>CAZLFV010000097.1:6801-10412 GCA_964558915.1 uncultured Eubacteriales bacterium
GGGAAAACCCTTATTTTCTGCGCTTTAGCTTTTTCCGTTGCCGCCTACACACGGTAGAAGTCAGAGGTTCAAATCATGTATCGCCTATTCCTTTATTATCAACAACTTGGGCCGTCGAGCGGGCTGGCAAAATGGCTGTGTTATCCAGAATCGCGCCCATTTCAAAAGTAGCAATGCAGTTGACTGTTTCCACTTCATCTGGACTTTGCTTAGGTCTCCTGTCCTCACAGAGCTTCTATGTTTTGCAATTTCGAGCTCTTGACGAATGCCCGTGGGCAGGATATCCTTATTTTGTGAGAGGCAGGCTTAATTTCTAGATAGACATGAGCCGCTCCCTGGTGGCACAGAAAAGTAAATTTCTTTTAATTGCAGAGGAGGAAATCAACGATGCTTCTTAAAACTCTCGTCAGCAACTATTTGAAACGAATGAGCATGGCAACGTTTATTTTGGCCCTGGGCTTTATGTGGCTCCAGAACCCGGCAGCGGCTCAGACCAAGGAGTTTGAAATCCGAGATAACCGGCCCTTTCTGGGCGGCCAGCAGATTGAGATCTGGGGGATCCGCACCGGCAGTGCCATGACCAGCGAGGCCATTACGCAGCGATTGATCGACCGACTCGACGATTTTCTTGCTCACGGGATCAACGCCTTCCTCGTCAATGTCCAGGGGGGCAACGGGGGTTGGCCCGATGGAGGAGCGGCGCTCAATGGGTTCGATCCAGACGGAACACTCAAGGAAGTTGTCAAGCAGCGGATGAAGCGTTTGATTCTCGCGGCGGACCAGCGTGGCATGGTCGTTTGTGTGGAGATTTTCTCCCATCGGCATGATCAGGAACTCGAGGGCGATCATGCCGTGGAGAAAGCCGTAAAGGAAGTCGCGTCGTTTTTGAAGAACGAGAAACTGCGCAATGTCTTTGTCGACTTATGCCACGAATTTAACATCCGCGCGATGGAGCAGGCTCTGCTGAAAGAACCCAACGGGCCGGAGAAGAAGAAGCAGCTTCAGGATTGGTTCCACAGCATTGCTCCTGATATCGAATGCGGAGTTTGCCCCGCCTTCCAGTCGGACACGGCCATCGAGTATCCCGGCGCGGATATCCTGATCGTCCAAAAGGAACACCCACTCCCCCAAAAGGGACTTGTCATCAATATTGAGACCCAACGGCAGGACCAATATAACAACGAAGGCGTTTTCACAGACGAGGGCCGCAAGAAAATCCTGCAGTACTGCCAAACCTATCATGCGGCTCCCAACGCTTTCCTCTTCTTTCACAGCGCCTGGGTACATGGAATATCTGGGAAAACGGGCACCGCGCCACATTATGAGCCCGGCGGCGGGGGGACAGGTCCGGAGGATCGTGGAATCAGGTTTCTTTTCGATTGGATTCGAACCAATGTTGGTCGATACGAGTATCCTCGACACATCAAGTGAACAAGGCCCGGATCGTCATCCTGTCTCTGTCGATCGTCAATGCTCTGGCTGCAAAAAAAAGCAAGTAGGAGCACGATTAAAAGGCTGATCCCAAGAATGTTGGCAGCGATCAGGCGGCCTGCCCGCAGGCCAGGCCAATGCTTTTTACCAGCGCGAAGCCAAGGATGTGGGCAAAGACCTTTGTTTACAGGGGAAATCTTTTATTTTCTGCGCTTTAGCTTTTTCCGTTGCCGCCTACACACGGTGGAAGCCAAAGGTTCAAATCCTGTATCGCCCTACGACCTTTTGCCTGAACGCCTGCCTAATTTAAATTCTTATTTAGCTGTTCTTATGATCATATATAGCCAGAGGAAACCCGGCCCCCACCCGCCTCGTCACTTGCCACTTCTCATTTTTCATGAAGCTTAAAGCCGAGCCTTCTCAGAACGTTGCTCGCGTCCATTGTCGTGAACTCAACCTTCCCTAGTTTCAGAGATTTTGAAAAAACCTGCTTGGGAGAATATTGCTCGCCACTCACTTCCACGTAATATTTGGATATCCGTTCAGGCAGAACGCCTTTCATTGCCTTTTCCACGTCTTGTTTCGTCAAATTGCAAACGTTTCCTCTCAGGATAAATTCCATATTCGCATACTCCTACTCTTACTTTTACTACAATTACTACAATAAATTTAACCCGGCGTACCCGTTCCTGTGGATCGACGCCCTGTACCAGAAGGTCCGGGTTGAAGGCCGAGTCGTCTCCGTGGCGGTGATGATCGCCTGCGGGGTCAACGCCTCGGGAGCCCGGGAGATCCTGGTCGTAGAGCCGTTCTACGACGAATCGGAGGACTCCTGGCGGGTGTTCTTCCGGAAGATAAAGGCCCGGGGCATGAAAAGGACGGCGCTGTGCATCTCGGATGCCCACGCCAGGATCCAAGCCGCGGTCCGCAAGGAATGGCTGTGCGCGTCCTGGCAGTGTTGCAAGGTTTACTTCATGCGAAATATCCTGGCTAAAGTGCCTCATGGAGAGAAAGGCCGATTTGCAGCCCATCTGAAGCAGATCTGGCTCGAACCGGGCAAGAAGGGCGCCCGGCTGGCGGCTTCCGCCCTGGTCGAGGAGTACGGGAAGCGGTGCCCGAGGCGATCCGCTGCCTGGAAGACGGGCTCGAAGATTCGCTCGCGTTCTACGACTTCCCCGAGATCGATAAGAAGCGGATCTCCTCGACCAACGGCCAGGAGCGGCTGAATATGGAGATCCGCCGGCGCAGCCGGGTGGTCGGGGTCTTCCCTTCGGTCGAAAGCTATCTCCGGCTGACAATCTGCTACTTGGCTGAATACGCGGAGGACTGGGCGAATGAACGCAGTTACATCCGGGAGGATAAGCTCCTCGGATCCTTGGACAGGCTCCACGAGCTGACGGCTCACGCCGCTAACTGAAGAGAGTTATGAAGGCCCGAAGTTGCGAACATCCGTTGACACGACCCTTTTCCTGGCGGCCCATAACTAAACAATTAGCCAGAAATTCTGAAAATCGCAGTTTTTTGGCCCATCCCCTAAAAAATGAGGCCCTGGAATTGCCCTAGAGCGAAGATCTCAAGCCGGGCAAGGTGATTTAGCTCGGAAATTCTAGCAAGGATCACCTATCTAAGGCCTAAGAAAAAACTCAAAGCTAATAAGGCGAGAACCACTGCTGTTATCTTGGGCAATAAATGTTCATACCTATGGAATTTTGCCCGCATCAGACGGAAAGCTCTTATACCAACCAGTGTTATTCCTATTATTCCCAGGGTGACTGCCAGGGCATAGGCTAGCATCATGAGATACGGATTCACCCCTCCTGCTGCCAGAGAAAGGAGCGCAAACTCCTCTTCATGGGCAAAGCCCAAGATGAAGGCGAAGACGCTGATACCTTTGAGCGTAAGCAAGACCCTCCGACGATGTGTGTGTTTATGCGTATGTTTAATCCCTCTGGAATGCTCGTGTTCATGTTCGTGTTCCGAAATTTCTATCTCGCCGTGAGTATGACCATGCTGATATTCTAAATCCTTAGGTTTCTCCATCCAGGACCTCACTGCAAGAATGAGGAGGACTCCGCCGGCGATAAAGTTGATATAAGGTATGGAAAATGCAAAAAACGAGCGAAGGAGAACGTAAGCTGCCACTACTGCGAAGGAGGATATAAGATGAAAGAATGACAGGA
>CAZLFV010000098.1:0-10410 GCA_964558915.1 uncultured Eubacteriales bacterium
AAGAAATTGGCATTCACTAGCGGGGGCATTTTTCCATTTTGGTCATCGAATGATATAGACAAACGTATGCGAGTCAGTATAAAGCCGCTTCATGCAACTGTCAATAAAACAAAAAATCCAGAACGGACGAAGAATTTGAAGAGACGTTCTCCCCGATGAAACTATAAAAGAAATCATGATTATGAAAGATGATCCGTATCGGTCTAGGCCGTGATGAAGACTGCTTCCTCACACAGGCATATGGCCAAGCTGAATAACGGGTTCCGTGCCTCCATCCCGGCCTGTCCCTGCCTAGCATCCTGGAGCTCGAGCAGGCCAGGGGCGGCGGCTTGCCATAGCATGAGGAATTTCTCGTAATTCACTGAAGCTCTTTCTCTCAATCTGCTCTTCTCGAACAACGCTGAATGAATTTCTCGTTATTCGGGCATTAAAGCTATCCAGTTGGTCCCGGCCGATTCTTTTTTAATAAAGACAATAAGGTCTCTCCATTCAAGTGTCCGGACTTGACTGATCATCTAGTCCTGGCCATAATCGACTTTATTCCCGTCAATATTAAAGTTCACGTTTTTATCCCCCCAGCCTTTGATAACTAGACAGATATTATGGACGGGAGAATCAGCGCTAGCTGAGAGCTCAAATTCCATTGGGGACGGCCTCCCTGGCTCTTTGAGGCTCAGAACATAGGCTCGCTAGGATAAGTCGTAACCTTCGCTAATAATATTCTGCCCTTTTAGCCTCAGCTCAGGCGCACGCGCCCACGGCCTTCCTAAGAATACCAGATCCGCAGCCGCTTCTTCGGTTATGCCATAAAGCTAAGCGGCCCAATTAAGTCGATTCCGTTCCTTCGTGCTTGATGGGATCCGTGAGGATATCGAGAAACTCGTGACACGATCGGTGGCGACAGCCTATCTCCCATCGGAAGTCATCTGAGAGATGGGCCAATGATTGCATGCTGAAAAGTTCGACACTCCTTTTATGACTCTCCCTGCGTACACATGCATCCGGCTTCCAGGCTCGAAAATGATAAAGAGCTTGGCTCTCGATTTCAGATTTACTCCCTGAATATTGGAATTATTGGGGAACAGTTTCTTCCCTGAGCTGGGGTTGTCCCAATCGCTGGGCCAAGAATAAATGCCGCTCTCCCATTTTAAATTGACGAGGGTTAGGGCGTCGGCATTCAAGATATCCGCTGAACTTTGCCGTGGCTGGCACAGTAGGATGGTTTCCTGGATCTCGGATTGGGAATGATCACCCAAAAAATCCTTAGGCCAGACGACTTTGCGTATTCACACTCGATTGGGAGAAAAAGTATAATATTCATCAACCCATAATCCCCATCCGTCTTCTCATCGACCCTCCAGAAATGGTTGCGTGAGCTCACGGGAGCATAGCAGCAATGAATGACGACCCGACTTTCGCTCCTTTCGGAATTCCAACCTGGGAATTGAGGCAGTGGGGATCCTCCATGTGCTCATAACAGCCGTCTGTGTCATCCCAGGCCTTTATACTTTGACCGGCCATCTAGAGACAGTTTTCCATAACTCAAGCGGGGAGTAGCGTGTCCCTCTTCAAAAACGACCCGGACTGGCGAATTGCCAAACTGAACAACGATATCGGAGGAAGAGCCAACAGGCCACAAGGCATCCCATTCCTGGCGATATTTGAGTTTTGTGTAATAAGCGCCGAAGCGCCTGGGACCCGGAAGACCTTACGGCATGATCTTTACGGGCAGATCCGGAGAGGACAGCAACTTTCAGATTTCACAGGCCCACTCCAGTTCTTTGGAACTGGGGGTGCAATTGTAAATTTTGATCTCATCCATGATTCCATCAAAGGAATACCAACCCGACAGAATTCCGGCGTCATTGCCGACAATATGCGAGGGCTTCTGCTTTTCCTGATTCATGACGATCAGAACATCCGTCCGGTCAGCAAAAGCCACTCTCCCGGTTACATGCAAAGGTCGCGCCTCTTTTCCGTCCAAAAATATCTTTAGACCGCCTGCGGCGGTGAAGAGGCCAGCAACATAGGATCACTTGCGAAGTGGAATTTTGGCTTGCGATGTACAAATCTTCCATGCGCCTCTAATCGAAACCTTGAAGCCCAATTCTCCCTGCGGGCCGATCCCGAATGAATATCCGACGAGTTCGTTCTTTTCTTGGCTCAAGATCAGGCACCAGTTCCAGGAATAAGCCTCCAGGGCAACCCCCGCTTCAAGGGTAAACGCATCGAACAATCGCCGAGCTTTATTTGCCTCACGGACAACGCACATAGTGAATCCATCAAATTTGAGACCGAGCCCCGAAACTCTAGGAACATATTTAAAACGACCAGTGATCTTGTCTTTGATTCCATTGCTGCTGTCCAGAGCGATATTGCCCTGGCCCTCACCGAATTTCCACTAGGCCAGGAGTCCCCGTTCCAGAGCGAACGCGTCTAAAGTCGTCAGATCTTGCCCAAATATCAAAAACACTAAGACTAGGATCTTGCAACATAGAAAGCTCTTATCTTGCCGAGCCCTAGATCGTTTCATTTTTTACACCTTTTATTCTACCCATACTTCAGATCTCAAGCGAATCCGACAGTTCCAGATTAGTTCGCTAATCTTCAAAACCCTAATTTTGATGCAACATCTTCCATTAATTAGCTCTATCAATAAAGGTTCGCTCAAAGAGAAACGGCGCAGGTCCATCAGTCGTTGCGTGCCCTTCAGCCCGGACACCCTCATCCTGAGACACCCGATAGCTGACCTCAATACTTGCCTGAGTGGCTGACGCCTTTAACCTGTTCACTAATGTCAACGCAATAAGTACTGTTTTATTGTCATCTCAGGCATAACATGAGGTGGCGATACATTCAAATTTCTTATCTTGGAGATTGCCAAGGCACAAGGCCGCCTCGCAAGGACACATTAGATATCGCGCTTGCGTTAGAGTAAACGTATGGATTTGTATTAAATTTTTTTGACCATCGTGAAACAAGGTCCGGCCTCCGTCCCTCAGCGCTTTGATAAGGACGTTTCGGGCCCTGCTACAATTCCTTTTTCCATGAGGATCGGCATGCCTAGCAAGCCTGCCCAATGGTAGAAGCGGTCGCTGCTAGTAACGTCGTCTCCATCGCCCGTTTCGGCGTTGAAGTTTTCGTGGATATGGCCTTTTTCCCACCACTCCTTCATCAGAAGCTTTTCCGACTTATCGGCCATCTCGGCCCGGGCTTTTGACAGATCGTAGTTCCGCAGCCCGAGATAGACCAAGAAATTCATCGGCGGCCAGATCCGTCCCCTCCAATAATAATTGTCCTTGTAAGCCGGATCATCACGGGAAATGGCTGGAATAATCCACTTGCCTTCGAACTCATTGGGGTTCTCAAAATGCTCCCTGATCATGCGCTCGGCTTGCTGCTGGGTAGCGGCTTTGGCCAGTAGGGGATAGAACGAGATCGGCGAGAGGCGCGATGTGAACTGACCAGTATCGGTCCTACGGTTGAGGAATAGGCCCTTCTCCTCGCTCCAGAGCTCACCCAGCTTTTTTCGGAAGATCTTGGCCCGTCCGCGTAGCTCTGATTCTTCTTTGGCCCGACCCAGGACCGCGGCGATGTCAGCCAGGGCGTTGCAGTCGACCACATATAGAGACATCAAAGCCACGTCGGCCATTTCCATCATGTGCGTATCTTTGTTGAATGGGACGTCGTCATAGACTGGTAGATTGTCCATCCCAGACTCCAGGGCGGCTCCAAATCGGTCATTGACACCCCTTGTCTCCCATGGGAAACCGACCACGGGTTCGTAGGGGAAGGACCCCCAGGACAGGAATCCTTTGTTCAAGCGGGCCTTGGGCCACCACCGGTTCCAGCCCAGGAGGTCGTTGAAGATCTCAGCCAGAAACCAACGGTCTCTGTGGCGGCGATAGACTTCGCGGACGACGAAAGAGCCCACCGGCGGGCCGGATCGGTCCTGGGTCTTGATCCCTGGGGCCAGCGAACGATACCATTGCGGGACGAAACCGTCACTCGTTTTCTCCTTGGTGATCTCGATGATGTTGGCGTAAGCCAATTCCTTGTTTTCCAGAGAAGCCAAATAGCCTGCAAAATAAGTGTCCCAGCAGAAAAGGACGAGGCCCAGGTATTGGCGGGGATCGCCGGCGTTAGCTTGTTCTCCGACAGCGCCTTCCGACCAGCCAAGGTTCCAGATTCGGCTAACCGGCGAGACAACCCGGTCTTTCATGGGATCATAAATTGTATTCCAGGCAAGGACCGTTTGGATAGCGCGGGCAACATCGGCGAATTCACCATATCGTTTGAATCCTTCTTCCATCTTACGCTTTTGCTCGGCGACGATGGCCGTGATCTCTTCTAATGTGCGTTTCCTGCCGGTCGAGATACCGAGCGGGCTCTCCATGGCCATGGCGAGGCAAGGCGTTTGTGCTGAGATATAGACTTCAGCAACAGCATCCTTCGTCCCGTAAACCCGGATCGACCGGCCCTCGCTTCGCTCCACGAGGACGCCGTCCTCTGAGAAAAGCTCGCCCTTTCGATTCCAAAGAAAACCCGACTCCACCACAAGGAGAGGCGTCCGCCGCTGCTGGTGAGACGGGGTGACGAAGATAACCAGGTCGCCATTCTCCACGGCGGACTCGACTTTGACCTCAATGTGCCTCCATCGCAGCGTGAGTTCAGTGTAGCTCCCATCGTAGGCATGGGGGCCAGGCGAAATCGTTTCATCGTCCTTTCCCATGCGACCGATTAGAGACTCCTTCAGATATCCTCCTTGCTCGTACTCCTTGATGCCTAGGTTCAAGGCGAATCCTTCAGGCAGAAGAACGTGTGACAAAACGGACCTAGTGTTCCAGGTGTTCCAGCCCTTGGCCAAGTTCATTTGGAGCGCCGCATATTCTCGCGACCTGGAGGCAGGCACCTGAGGAGTCATAGAAAGAAAAAAAAAGATCAACAGACCGAAGCTCATAGCTGTCTTCATTGGGTTCCTCCAAACCTATGATATAACACTCAGTAGGACAGAGCAATGGGAGGATAATCCAAGTTCGACACTTGCGTCGGCTAACTCTTTTATTTGCAATAAGAACTATCTTCGAGTTTTAACTAAAAATTGGGATTTATTTTTAATCTTTTCGAAGGCTTCAGCTTGAGTTTTTGGAGAATCGTGGCCCGCTCGGGATCTGCCCCTGTGACACAGCGCAGCCGAATGTCGATACCTTTTCCCGTCAGGAGAGCGACATCGACCAGTTGGAGTTATTTAATCTCTTCGATAATATTTCGTGGGTCATCACCCAATCCAGGTTGCAGGCACATCTGGCCAAAACATTTCAATAAAACAGAAGCTAAAAAGTAGACCAAGATAAGGGCTCGCACCCGGTTTTCTTTTTGATGCCAGAGGGGACGGAGCCGAAGGTCGTCTTTTTGGATTCGGAATGCTTTTTCGGCATCGGTCAGCTGGATGTAGGCTCTCAAGAACTCTTCCGGCGTCCAGTCTTTGACATTGCTGCCTAAGACATAGGAGCCTACGCGGCGATGTGCCCAGGCGAGTTGATCGTCAGGCCGCGACCTTCGGAACTGGAAGAGATAGTTTTGCTTTTCGACTGCAGTCGTGATAAATCTGGACGCCCGGTGATAGCGTTCCCGCAGACGCCCGCAGCGGCGCTCGGCCATCTTAACACTTCGGAGGCGAGCGGTTTCGCAACTTCGCTGGAGGCGCAGAAGGCCGGCTTCCAGTAGTCCAAGGAAACGATCACGAATCGCCTTTTCTTTGGCTTGCTCGTGCTCTGGCAGAGAATGAAAACTTCCCGGTCATTCCCAAATAGAGATTGGCAGAGTTTGACCTCCAAACCCGGATGAACGCTTTTCCATGTTCCCTCCCCAAGCTCCTGATTAAACTTCTTCAGCAGGTTTTTCGGAGTCCCCAGGATGTAATGCCGGTTTTCCTGGCTCAGCAAGTTCAGCGTCTCCGCACTCCCCATCCCCCGATCCATAATCCAAATGCCGTCGGCTTGACCATAAACCTGTTCCACGGTTCGGATCATCATTTATTCCGTCTGGGAATCGTGCCTGTTGCCTTCAAGCACTTCATAGCCCAGGGGAAAGCCGTCTTTGGCCACTACCAGCGCAATCAAGACTTGTTTGCAATTGGGACGGTGGTCACGCGAGTAGCCCCGCTGAGCTTGAGGATTTTTCGCCGCCTCTCCTTCAAAATAGGTCGAGGTCACATCGTACAACAGAAGGTCATAGCGGATCTAGAAAAGCTCTACCCCTCTTTTAAATACTTCTGGAGCCGGCCCTTCTGCCCCAAAAGTTTATCCAGAGCACGATAGAGATGATTGTCGTAGACGTCGATGGCCAGGATACCCAAGAGATCCGCTAAGGTGCTTTGGCTGTAAAAATGCTCGGCCACATGAAGTTCACTCAGAGGTTCGCAAAAAAGGGCCACCACCAAAACCGAACCGATCTCAGCCCAGGAGATTTTGGGATGCGTGCAGGCCAAGGCCTCTTGGGAGAACTGATTCAAACCCAGCTGCTTCAGAAGCTCAAGCGCCAACCGTACATTGCCAAACCGGTGCGTACGTTCCGCAGACACCAGCCGCACATCAACCTCAACCCATTCCGGGATGCTGCCCTCAAGCAATGAGGTCTGGTAGCCAGGATGATTCAGGGCCGCCTGCTGGATGCCTAGGCGTGCGGCCTCGTCTACTTCCCCAAGATAAGCCACAGTCCGATGCCGCAGACCTTGGGCCGTACGATAGGATTCCAGAAGAACCCAGTAGTGATGAGATTTGCCATGCGTGTTTCGACAGGCATTCCTGATGAACACATAAAAATTTATAGAATCGCTTTAATCTTTTTCAAGAGAGTTGGTCTTTACTACAACCGCTTTTGACTTGTGGAGATGAACGTATCAGGCAAAAGACGTGATCTCCCGCCTCAAAAACCTATAAAAATATTTTCAAGTGTCGGAGCTGGGCTGGTCTTTTCGTTACACTATGAACGCCGCGTGAACAAGGATGGAACGTTCAGTTTCCCGGGCCAAGAGTACAAGTTACGCCAGTGTGCCGGAGCCATAGTCACTCTCTGCTTGATACCAAATCAGAGACTCCTCGTGGCTTGGAATGGACAAAGGATCGGCAACTTTCTACTTTAACCTCCCCTGTGTCATTTTGATTTTCGCGGAGCAAATTTAAAAAAATAGCTTGACAATACCAATTAATTTGATTAACTTTCTAATTGTTCGCAACAATGTTTATCATAGGGTAGATGGTTGCAATTTTTTTTTAAGGGAGGTGATGCGTCCGGGTAAAAATTTATTATTATTTTTTAAGGGAAATTATGGACGTGAGACTTAAAAGAAGGAGGAAAATATGAAAATTATTAAGACTCTAACTATTATCATGCTAGGTCTTTTTCTCGTGCCTTTTCTTAGTTCTCAGGAAATGCAAACCGGCTCCATCCGGGGGAAAGTTACGGAAGAAAACGGGCAGCCCCTTCCCGGCGTATCCATCACGATTTCAGGCCCTCACCTCTTGGGAACAATCACCGCGACGACCGGAACAGAGGGTACGTTCCGGGCTTCTTATATCTCGCCTGGGGCCGACTATCAAATTAAAGCCGAACTGTCTGGATTCGAAACAGTCATTCGGAAGGGAATCATCATCAACGCTGGGAAAACGATCTATATTGAAATCCAGATGGCTCCATCGGCCATCGCCAAGGAGATCACGGTCGTCGCCCCCTCGCCGACGGTGGATGTCGTCAAGTCCGAAAGATACACGACCATCGTGGCCGACACCCTGGCGAACCTTCCCTTGCCCCGCGACATCTTGAGCGGCATGAAAATCGCTCCGTCCGTCGTCTCATACCTGAGAGGCGGGCTCTCCCGGGGGAGCATGACCGGTCACGGAGAGGGCGAGGCGGGGTTCACTCTCGACGGCATCCCGATGAACGACTCCGACCAAGGCTTTCTCTACATGGGCATAGACACAGGGATGGCTTGGGACATGGTCGAAGAGGTCGGAGTCGTGGCGACGGGCGCCTCCGCCGCTAATTTCAACAGCATGGGTGGGATGATCAATGTCATCACGAAGTCCGGCGGGAACAAGTTCTCGGGCGAGGCTTCCTTTTATTATACCAACAAGAATCTCGTCGGGATTTCAATTCCCAAGGAATCGCTTTCGGCTCTGGGCCTTGCCCAGCCCTCTATCCCCGTATACTCCTATGATACTTCCTTTTCTCTCGGCGGTCCCATCATCAGGGACAAGATCTGGTTCCTGGCTGAGTTCCGGTATCTCAACAGCGAATACACGGGCGATTTTACGCCCACGGTCATCGCCGGAAAGCAGTATACCGCCTACAACAGGACTTTCCCTAATTACATCGGCTTCTTAAAGCTCTCAGCCCTTGTAACCTCCAATATCCGGGCATCCGCCATGGCCCATTACTCCTATCAAAATGTGCCTTATTACTACAGCGGCTGGAACCGGACGGATCAGGTCAACAGCAACAACAGGCCCCTTCGCTTGAACTACGCCGGAAACCTCTCCTGGACAATCACCGGCAACACCGTCGTCGATTTGAAAGTAGGCGGACTGTATTTCAAGTGGCAGGGCCTTTATACCCCCGCGGCCGATCCAAACGGTCCCGCCTTCGTCGACGATTATACGACGTACTCGTGGGGAAGGATGAGTTCCGAGTCGTACACCTACAAGCCGAAGGTCCACATCGCGTTGAACTTGACCAGGTTCCAGGACGATTTTCTGGGCGGAAACCACGAGTTCAAGGCCGGCATTGAGTGGGAGCGGAACCGGGGCGACTATGGCCAGTACTCCAAGAATATCCTCACCTGGCACTACTATAAAGGGAATCCCTATTATTATAGGGGCCTTTACGGCATCAAAGGTCCGGATCCGGTCCAAGGGGATGGACTCCTTAATTTTTCGGCCATCGGAACGACCTATGGCTCGAGCTCCACAATCGGAATCACCTCCCGGATCAGCGGTTTCATCCAGGATTCCTTCACGATCAAGCGCCTGACCATCAATATAGGGGTCAGGGCGGATCACTTGACGGCCTGGAGTCCGGGGCGCTCAAAAGGCGCGGCCAGCGATCCCGTGGCCCTGGCCATCGGCGACACCTATTTCGTCCCCACGTTCGGCATCAATCCGTTTGGCGAGATCACGCATCCTACTTGGGACAATGCGTTCCCGTACGGGACCTTCATTTCACCCCGCCTTGGCCTGACCTACGATCTTTTCGGAAAGGGCCAGACAGCCATCAAAGCCTCGTTCACCCGCCAGCAGGAATATTTTGCCACAGGCGCGTTCTCCGGTATGTATCCCATGACCGGCTTCTTCACTTTCAACTGGTTCGACCTCAATGGGAACGGCACCCCTGACCTGCCGGGGATCGACAAATACGTGTCCATTGGCAGCACCCCTCTCGGCATGGTGTCCACGAGTTATCTGCGGGCCATCGATCCCAACGTCAAGATCCCGTACGAGGACGAGTTTTCCGCGGGCATCGAGCATGAACTGCTCAAGCATCTCAACGTCGGAGTCCGCTACATAAACAGGCAACGCAAGAGGATCATGGGCGACGTCCTATACGACGAGGCCACCCAGCGCTACTGGTATTCTTATGACAAAGCTCCCGATTGGTGGGTGCCGTTCACGACGACGATCCCTGCCTACGGCATTTACCCGTCCAAGACGGTGACCATGTACTTCAGATCCAATAGCGCCCCTGCTTTGTATTCCCGCAGGACCAATATCCCCGAGGCCAGGATGAAATACGAGACATACGAGTTCAGCTTCGAGAAGCGGATGTCCGACGGCTGGCAGATCGGCGGTTCCTTCAATTATACGCGCCTGAAGGGCAACTACCCGTTGAGCCTGAACTCCCAGTACTCGATGGGCTTCTTCTCGAGTCCGAATTCCTTCGTCAACAGCTACGGCGACCTTCCGTTCAGTCGGCCGATCATGGTCAGGCTCTATGGCTCGTTCATTCTGCCCTACGAATTCATGTTCAGCTTCATTTATTCGCACCAGGATGGATCGCCTTGGGGGCGAACGGTCTCCGTACGGCCTCCGACTGCCTGGGCCGCGGCCAATAATGTTAATGTCTTGGCCTACAGCATCAACGTCGAACCGCCGGGGACACGGTGGGAACAGCCCTCGGACAACATCGACATCAAGGTGGCAAAGGACATCGCCCTCGGCCCCGGAAGGCTCGGCCTCTCTATGGATGTCTTCAACCTCCTTGGCGCTTACACCATCACCGATATCAGGAATCCGGCTGGCACGTGGCTACCTAAGGACAACAATACGGCCTCAGGGACTTACACGCCGGGGACGACAAGACTGACCGGCATTACCGGCTCTCGACTCTTGAAGTTCTCGATATATTACAGGTTCT
>CAZLFV010000099.1:0-10256 GCA_964558915.1 uncultured Eubacteriales bacterium
AGACATAAAATCGACGTATAGGGTCTGACGCCTGCCCGGTGCTGGAAGGTTAAGGGGAGAGGTTAGCCGCAAGGCAAAGCTTTGAACCGAAGCCCCAGTAAACGGCGGCCGTAACTATAACGGTCCTAAGGTAGCGAAATTCCTTGTCGGGTAAGTTCCGACCCGCACGAAAGGCGTAACGACTTGAGCGCTGTCTCAAAGAGGGGCACGGCGAAATTGTGGTACCGGTGAAGACGCCGGTTACCTGCCGCTGGACGGAAAGACCCCGGCACCTTAACTGCAGCTTAGCATTGGATTTCGGGATATGATGCGCAGGATAGGTGGGAGGCTATGAAGTCCCTCCCCCGGGAGGGATGGAGCCAACGGTGAGATACCACTCTTCATGTTTTGAGATTCTAACCTCCTTCTCTTATCGAGAAGAGGGACAGTGTTAGGTGGGTAGTTTGACTGGGGCGGTCGCCTCCTAAATTGTAACGGAGGCGTCCTAAGGTTCCCTCAGACTGTTTGGAAATCAGTCGTGGAGTGCAAAGGCATAAGGGAGCTTGACTGTGAGAGAGACATCTCGAGCAGGTGGGAAACCAGGGCTTAGTGATCCGGTGGTCCCGCATGGAAGGGCCATCGCTCAACGGATAAAAGGTACGCCGGGGATAACAGGCTGATCTGGCCCAAGAGTTCACATCGACGCTCAGGTTTGGCACCTCGATGTCGGCTCATCGCATCCTGGAGCTGTAGCAGGTTCCAAGGGTCCGGCTGTTCGCCGGTTAAAGCGGTACGTGAGCTGGGTTTAGAACGTCGCGAGACAGTTCGGTCCCTATCCACGGTAGGCGCAGGAGATTTGAGGGGAGCTGTCCCTAGTACGAAAGGACCGGGACGGACGAACCTCTAGTGTACCAGTTGTCCCGCCCGGGGCAGCGCTGGGTAGCTATGTTCGGCAGAGATAACCGCTGAAAGCATATAAGCGGGAAGCTTGCCTCAAGATTAGATCTCCCTCCCCTTCGGGGGCGGAAGGGCACTCGTAGACTACGAGTTTGATAGGCTGGGTGTGTAAGTCCGGTGACGGATTGAGCTAACCAGTACTAATAGCCCGTGAGACTTGACCATAAAGTTTATTAAGACAAAAAAGCACACAACAATTGCACGGATAAAAATCCCGGCGATCATGACGGAGGGGAGACACCCGTTCCCATTCCGAACACGGAAGTTAAGCCCTCTGGTGCCGATGGTACTGCCAGGGGAGCCTGGTGGGAGAGTAGGAAATTGCCGGGTTTTTATAATAGGACGAATAAAGGAAGAGGGCACGGGCCCTGATCGGCATACTCCTCTCCTTTATATCGGTCAAATTTAAAATTTTAAAGGAGATGTGAGTATGAACATCTATGTGGGCAACCTGTCCAGGGACGTGTCCGAGACGGATCTGAAAGAGGCCTTCCAAGCCTTCGGCGAAGTGGCTTCGGCAGCCGTGATCAAAGACAAGTACACTGGAGAGTCGAGAGGTTTTGGTTTTGTGGAAATGCCGAACAAGGAAGAAGCCGAGAAGGCCATTTCCGGTTTGAACGGCAAAGACATGAAGGGCCGGACGGTCTCAGTCAACGAGGCGCGCCCCCGCAGGGATGACCGGCGTGGCGGTGGCTTCGGTGGCGGTCGTGGCGGCGGCCGCAGATACTAATTCGCCAGTCTAACAGCTAGAACACTCTAAAAATCAAGGCAGACTCCTCATTTGTAGGAGTCTGCCTTTTTTTTGGAGCAGAACGAACAAATTGGAGATGAGGTGCTAGGATAGACTCTCCAGAAGAGCCTTCGCATCTTTGAGGTCAGGGGTGTCAAATCCTTCGGTGAACCAGCCGTAAACATCTGCGAGCGTCTGTCTCGCTTCCTCATTTCGTCCCTGTTTTTGCCTGAGGCGGCTTAAACTCATCGCCGCCCGCAATTCCCACGACTTCGCCTTTTGTTGACGGGAAGATTCGATTGCCTTGAGGAAATGCTTCTCAACTTCACTCTCGGGTTCACCCCTCATCCAGAGCAATTCGCCCTTCAACCGGTAAAGCTCCGCTTCCATGTATCTCTCTTCGCATCTTTGCTTCACGCTCATGGCTTTGTCGATCGCAGCCAGCCCGTCCTCCACTTGGCCGGTTCTTTGGCAGGCGTAGGCCACCCGGGCCAAGAGCCTTGTGAAACAGGTGAGGGTTCCCGTCCCTTCCATGACGGCCAGGTTCTGATTCATTTCTTCTATTCCTTCCTTGGCTTCTCCCGCGAACGCCTTTCTCTCGCCGCGATAGAAATAGCCATGTGCCCCAAAATATATAAATCCGTTTTTCTCGCAAATCGGGATAAGCTCTTCCGTGTGTGCACCGATATTATCAAAATCTCTCAGAAACCAATTCAACTCGCAACCGCTCATGGCGATTATGAAAGCTGTAGTGGCAGGGTGACCCAGTTTCCGGGCGATGCGCAATGCCTCTTGAGCCTGTCTGAGGGCTTGATCAGGATAGCCCAGAATCCATAAGGCCCAGGACCCAAAGCCCATATTGAGGACTCCTAGGTCATACCCGAAGAGATAGGCCAAAAAGCCATGCTTTTCTTCGTTATAAACATCCGCCATCCGCTTCGCATATTCAACGGTCTGGACAAGTTCTCCGACATTAAGCAAAGGCCAAACATGGGCATAATAAGAAACAGCTTCAAGCAGCGGATCTTTGAGCTGACAGACTAATCGAGATATTTCTTCTCTCAATTTGAGGGCTGTTCTGTACTGCGCAGTCGTGGAGTAATAAGTGGAAAGCTGCATAAGAGCTGTGAAACGCTGGGGCGTATCTCCCATTCGGTCGCAAAGCTCTCTCGCTCGAATGACGGCCTGACCCAGTTCGGGGGCTCCAAAGCCTTTGGTCGCCTGGAGCGGAACGATCAGGGCGAGCTGCAAGTCCAGTTCCTGCTGGTCGCGCTCGGGTGTTTCCGGAAGCTGCTGGAGAAGCTCCAGAGCTTTTTTATAATGGGCAATCGCCTCGGCCCCGGCGGAGAGCCGCACGGCTTTGTTTCCTGCCTTGTGGAGATATTCTATCGCTTTCGGCAATATTCCTGCCTCCAGGAAGTGGCGGGCCAATTCGACAGAAATCTCCCCCGCCTGCTCTCCATAAAGGGTTTCCAGGATATTTCCCACCTGCTCATGCAGATATGCTCTCTCCACCTGGTCCAGGCTATTGTAAAGAAATCTTTGAAACAAGATGTGTTGGAAAAGATAGAGCGAGAGGCGCTGTCTTTCAACCTGCCGGATGCCTTTGGCGGAAACAAGATGATGCCGCTTATCTAGCTCCCGACCCAAAAGCCTGATGAGCTCGAGGATCTCGGCTTGCTTGATCCGGGCCACAACTTCGGCGGTGAATTCTTCGCCTTCAACGCTGGCCACGAGCAGGAGCTCACGGAGCTTTTCGCTAAGACGGTTGATGCGCTCCTCGATGACGGCATCCACCCGGGCCGGGAGAGTGTCCCATCTTAATTCTGGGCCTTCCTTCCAATAGCCGTCTTTGTTTTTGACCAAAGCGCCGCGCTCTTGCATGTCTCGGAGCAATTCCAAGGTGAAAAGCGGATGTCCTCTGGTCTGGCTAAAGAGCGTCTCCCGGAATGAATCATCCAGCAGGTTGGGTTCCGTATCCACAAGATCATCGACGAATTTACGGCCTTCGGTCTTTCCGACCTCCACTTCAATGTCCCCGAAATCGCGTTTGAATTCATGAACGATCGGCTCGAGGGGATGACGTCCGTCTCCACGGCCGAGAGCAACTTCCGCCGGCCGGAACGCGCCGATCATAAAAATCCGGTTTCCGCCAGCGCGGCGTCCCAGATGGAAGAATAAGCTTGCCGAGCCGGCGTCCACCCACTGGAGGTCATCAAGGATGAGAAGCAGAGGCTTTTCTTTGGCCAGCTCGAGCAGCACTCGTGTGTATTGTTCAAAAAGGTTACTTTGTTGGAGGGTCGAATCGGTAGGAAGCGAAGCCTTGCGCTCCACCAGCTTCTTTAAACTCGTCAGCCAATTTGTCAATCCCGCAGCAAACGCTTCGCCGCGTGAAACCAGTCCTGATCCACGGACAAATATATCGATCAAATCGGGGCCGTTTTCCAGGAGCGTTTTGACGGCAAGAGGCATGAGATTCCACAAGCGAATAGCATGCTCTCGGGAAATCAGGCTGGCCGTCCACTTCGCTTCGACGTCTCCAGTTAAAAGAGCCAATACCTCGATGAACGGCAGGTAAGGATCCCCAATCCCTGTGTGAGCATTGCATTTTCCAAAAGCGACAACAAGGTCGGGGTGCAGTTCTTGAGCTTGGCGGGCGAATTCCAGGAGCAAGGCTGTTTTTCCGCTCCCGGCTTCCCCGGTGACAAAGATGACCTGGCCCTGTCCGGATAGACTGGCTTCAAGGCCTTTCTTCAGCCTTTCCAATTCCTGCGTGCGGGCCACAAAAACCGGTTTTTTAATTTGAATTTCTTCTTCGGTTTCGGTCAGAAAAGCGGGCGTTTTGGGTTTTAGAGGGGCAGATACTCCCGACCATCCTTCTTCGATGCTTCTCAATTCCACCAGCAATTCTTCACTCGTCTGGTACCTTTTCTCCCTGTCCTTTTCCAAGCATTTCAGTATCACCGTGCTGAGCTCTTCTGAGATTTCTTTATTAAGTTCTTTCGGATTCAACGGGATTTCTGTCTTGTGCTTCAGGGCAATGCTGAGGGCCGTTGTTCCCTCAAAGGGAACCCTTCCCGTGACCATTTCATACAGCACGGCTCCCAGCGAATAGACATCCGACCGCTGGTCGGCCTCCTTCCCCTCCACTTGCTCAGGGGACATGTAGTCGGCAGTCCCTATGATCATCCCGGCTTCGGTCACTCCCCGCGCTTCAATAGACCGGGCGATCCCAAAATCCATGATGTGAGCATTTCCCTCTTTATCGACCATGATGTTTCGCGGTTTGAGGTCGCGGTGAACCACACCCAGGCGGTGGGCTTCAGCCAGCCCCTCGCACATCTGCTTAGCCAGGGAGATAGCCGTTTTTTCCTGGAGTTGACCTTCTTTTCTAATGATTGACTTTAAGTCTTCTCCCGGGACAAATTCCATGGTGATGTAATAGGTTTCTTCTTCTCTGTTGATGTCGTGCATCCGGCAGACATTCTTGTGGGTAATCCTTCGCGCATATTTCAGCTCATTCCGGAATCGCTCGATCGTCCTTTCATCGGAAGCGATCTCGGGATTCAAAAGCTTGAGCGCTATTTCTTCGTTGATTTCTTTGTCCAGGACCTTATAGACCTTTCCCATGCCGCCGCTTCCCAGTTCTTCGAGGACCTCGTATCTGCGGGCGAAAAGAGTCCGGGGCATCAATCTCGTTACGGGGATTTTCAAAGTCCGTGTGGGAGAAGGGGATGTTTTGCGAGAAGGCTTGAGATGTGTCTTGCACTTCTTGCAGTGGGACACGCCTTCCGGGTTGTCAAAATGGCATTTGGGGCACCTCACGGCTTGGCGTCCTTTTTAGGAAATTGATTTTCGATCGGGATTGCCGGTCGCAAGAATCATAAATCATGAGGAAAGGAGATGTCAATCAGGTGGATTCAATTAGCTAACCTTGCCCATTTTACACGCTTGGCTTCACTTTTTGGCCTGGGATGTCATATTATATAAGTGAAGGTCAGGTTGTGAAATCAGCGGTAAGACGGCCGCTGCCAAGGATAACATGAAAAGCCGGTGGAAATTTTTTTCCCTTGCCGTTGTCTTTCTGAGTGCTGGATTCCCTGCGACGACCCCTGAGCAGCCGGTCCAGATTTCTGTCGAGGTGACTGACCGAAAAGGCAACTTTATCCAAGGATTGAGGCCCGATGAATTTGAAATTGTCGAAAATGGAAAGAGGCAAGAAATTAAGGATTTCGCCTCTGGCCAGGTGAGGAACGGACAGTTATTTGTCACCACTGCCGATGGAGCAACTTCGAGCCGGTCCAGGGTATTTTTTGTCATCGTCGATCAAGCCTCGGCGAACTTCTTTTCACTCCAGAAAATCAAGAATCCGCTTAAAGATTTTTTGAAGAAGCTCTTCAACCGCGGTGATTCTATCTGTCTTTTTATGGGGAGAGAAGCGGTGGCCTGGCTTCAGGGACGTCTTGTAGACTTGAGTCCAAAAACAGAAACCCAGGAGACGGGCGCCACGAGAAAATTGGCTCTGGCGGAAATATTCTCGGATTTCAGTGAGCAGGTCGTGGACTCAACTCAGACGCCTTATACGCCGGCCGGTCTCCAAGAGACCCGGGACAAGGGTTTTAATCCCAAAGAAAAACCTCAAGAACGGTTTGCCGGGCTTGATCTCGATTACTCCCGATTTGGCATGCTGAATTTTGTCGGCCGGCTGAACTCCCTTGCTCGGATGGTTGAGGCAATCCCGGGTGAAAAAACGCTCCTTATCATTTCCGAGGATAACAGAGATTCTGGAGAGTCTTCTGCCCCCGATGAAAGGAAAGTCGCTACTTCCTATATCGGCGGAGGTCGTTTCATGGGCATAGTCGTCGATGATGGGGAAAAAGTGGCTCCCCGTCTTGTCAGTTCCTTGAATCTGGGGGAAACCTTGAGCCATTCGCGAACTGCCGTCTATTCTGTTCTCCTGGATTCGGGTCTAGTCAGAATGCCTCATCTGGAGAGCACGGAGGCTATTCCAAGCTCGGTGCTGTTTCCTAGCGGCAAAGATAAGTCTCAACCCACTGGCCTCGCAGAAATACGTGTTCGGTCAGAGAGCGAGGTCTATCGAAATATGATAAGTGACCTGGCTAAAGAAACCGGGGGCATCGTCCTGCCTAGGACCAAGAACATAGAGGATGGGCTTGCTAAAATAGGACAGGCGATGGAGGAAATGTACCTGGTTTCTTATGTGTCGACGAACCCAAGACTTGACGGGAAATTCCGCAAGGTGGAGGTTAAAGTCAAGAGGGAGGGCGTCATCGTCCGGCATCGGAAGGGCTATTTTGCCGTCGATAGAGACGCAGAAGCAGAGAAAGAACTCCGCCGGTCCCTCGAACAAAAAGTGAGTAGCCCAACCTTGACGGTTATCTTGAAGACAGAGACCCTGCCGCTGCGGCCCTCGGGCCTTTTTTTTCTCCTGAAAACCGAGCTCAAGGGGCTTGCCCTAACCGACCGCTTGAAGATTGAAGAGAGCGGAGCTCAAAGCGTTCTCTCAAGCCGCTTCCGGCTTCTTCTTCAGGTTGAGAATGAGAAAGGAGAAGTCATCAAAAGAGAGGTCCGGCCGTTCAACCTGGAGGTCCGCCAAAATGAGCTCCACCTCCGGCCGGCGATTTATGGCGGAGAAATGCTCGGAGAGGGCAAATACCGGGTTCGTCTTGCCCTAAAGGATGAAGTTGGAGGCGAGGTCACAACCGTCGAGAAAGAGGTTGAAGTTCGTGTCCCTGAACGGGGTCCCAAGCAAAACAGGCTGGACCGGGTTTGTTTTGTGAGGAAGAATTTTCCAGTATTTGAGCTCGGAGATATTCCGAGGTTTATGGAATACGAGGGAGCCCTCCTCTATCCCCGATTAGACTCCGAGTTTGGGACTGAAGAGGCGATCGACTTATTCGTGGAAATGAGTTCCGACAATCCGGGTCGCGCCGATTTCTATTTGACTGTCATCCGGATCAAGGACGAGCAAGTTTTCAAGTCCTATGAAATGTCCGCTTTTCTGGAGAGGGGATCGAATCCCATCATGATGAGCGTCCCCCTAAAAGATTTCTTCTTTGGGGACTACATCCTTCAGGTTCTCGCCATCGAAAGGGAAAACGGGCAGTATTCTCTGGTCCGTTTGCCTTTCCAAGTCGTTCCCTGAGGAAGCTTTCTAAGCCCAAACTTGCTGACCCTGTTTGGAAAGAGTTGCCTTATTTTAATAGTTCAGGTATCTTCACGGATATGATCAGGGAATTGAGGAGAAAGGAATTGAAAAAACCGGCCTTTTTTCTTTTTTTATTAGTTGCATTTATCTTCTGTTCATACCAGGGGTTTTCGCAAGAGCAAGAGAAAGTATCTCCGGCGGAAACAGGAGTCTTGATGCTCTGGGGAGTCAAAATTCCCATGCGCGACGGAATCAACCTGAATGCGACAATTTTTCGGCCCGAGGGAGCGAGCAAACCCTTGCCCGCGATTTTTACTTTAACGCCCTATATTTCCGATACGTATATCGACCGGGCCCTTTATTTTGCCCGGCATGGCTATGTTTTTGCTGCAGTCGATGTCCGGGGCCGGGGGAATTCGGAGGGCCAGTTCGAACCGTTCGCCCAGGAAGGCCGGGACGGATGCGACATCGTTGAGTGGCTGGCTGCGCAGCCCTGGTGCAATGGAAAGGTGACGATGTGGGGAGGTTCCTACGCCGGGTTTGATCAGTGGTCGACTCTCAAAGAATTTCCGCCCCACCTGGCGACGATCGTCCCTGCAGCCGCGGCCCATCCGGGCGTCGATTTCCCTTTTTATAACGGCATCTTCACTTCCTACACTATGCAGTGGCTAACCTACACAAGCGGCCTCACACCGAATGTCCGTCTCTTTGGAACCACGCCGTTCTGGATTGAGAAATTCATTGACCTCTACCTCAATCACCGGGCCTTCAAGGAGCTTGACCAGGTCGTCGGCAATCCCTCTCCTATTTTTCAAAAGTGGCTTTCCCATCCCTTCGCCGACGCTTATTATGATGGCATGGTGCCGACAGCAGAAGATTATAAAAAAATCAAAATCCCCATCCTTACTATTACCGGACACTATGACGGCGACCAGGCCGGCGCGCTGACGTATTACCGGAATCATCAAAAATTCGGCGACCCGGCCAGTGTCTCCAACCATTATTTAATTATTGGGCCCTGGGACCATGCCGGAACCCGAACGCCCAACCGGGATGTCGGAGGCCTCCGCTTCGGCGAGGCCAGCCTTGTCGACCTGAATAAGTTGCATCTCGAGTGGTACGACTGGACGATGAAAGGCGGCAAGAAACCGGAGTTCCTGAAAAACCGCGTCGCCTATTATGTCGTGGGGCCGGGCGCTGAATTGTGGAGACACGCCGATGACCTCGCTTCGATCGCCCCGGAGAAATTGATCCTCTACGCCCACTCTTCGGGATCAGCCAATGATGTCTTCTCTTCTGGCACGCTCCAGACGGCCAAACCCGATAAAGAGAAACCGGACAAATTCACCTATGATCCGCTCGACACACGCCCCGCGGAATTAGAGAAGGAGGAAGTGGCCCGGTACATTACCGACCAACGCTTTGTCCTGAACCTGTTTGGCAACGGTCTGGTCTATCACAGCGAGCCTTTTGTCGAGCCGATCGAAATCACCGGCCAGGTTAAGTTTGTCGCCTGGATCTCTATCGACGTCCCGGACACAGACCTCCAGGCGGTCCTTTACGAGGTTCTTTTCGACGGGGCAAGTGTTGCCCTAACCCAGGACATGAAAAGAGTCCGTTACCGGGAGTCTCTGCGGCAGGAAAAATTGGCCACCCCCGGCGAAGTTATGCGCCTCGAGTTTGACTCCTTCACTTTCTTTTCGAGACGCGTTTCCAAGGGCAGCCGGCTCCGCCTTCTCCTGAACTGTCTCAATACTCCCAGCCTGCAGAAGAATTACAATAGCGGGGGAGTGGTGGCCGAGGAAACAGGAGCGGACGCCCGGACAGCCCATATAACCTTTTACCATGATGCCCGCTATCCCAGCTATCTGGAGATTCCCGTGAGCGCGGTCAGGCGCTAAGCAAAATTTGCCTTCTCAAAATCTCCACGAACTGCCAATAACTGCAAATCCTATTATTGAGCAGGGGCAATATTATATACTTAACCCGAACATCAAATAGCCCCATGCGGAGTCAGGCCTCGTCCGGTCCATTAGACCTGCGCAAAGTGGTGATCTTGTCCTGTCTTGCCGCAGCTTTTCTGGTCTCAAACCAGCTATCTGGCCTGAGTCCTGTCCGGATTCCAGGTTCCTGGAAACAAGCTGGGACCCAGAATCCTGTCCGTGATACCACCGTCCCTCGCTTCTCACCTCGAGTCGGCCAGACGCTCATCTACGGCCTGAGGAGTCGGATGGACTCTGAAGGACAAAGCTTCCTCGGCAAAAGCTTAGCTCTGAGTGCGCTAGCCGACGGAGAGATCGATGTTTTCATCAGGCAGGCAACCAAGGAAGACGTGTTCGCAGAGCTTACGAGCCCAGGCATTCGGATTTTCCTCCGGACCCCTGGCGGACAAGATGAATTCACGCTGGAGAATTCGCCGGA
>CAZLFV010000100.1:0-10095 GCA_964558915.1 uncultured Eubacteriales bacterium
GAGATCGAGGCGAAGGAAAAATCCTATTCCATCATCACCCTGAACAAGGTCAAGAATATCTATCATGGCGCCTGGGTCTTTTTCATCCTCGGGATCGATGCTTTTTTGGAAATTGAGACCTGGAAATCGTATCAAGAGGTGCTCGGGCAGTGCCATTTTATCGTCACCAGCCGGCCCGGCTTTCTTCTGGAGGATGCCAGGTCCGTGCTTCCGAGAAAATATGGCGGTCAAATCTTCGAACTGGAAGAATCCGAGCCGGTGGGGGAAAAGATGATCCGGTCGTTCCGTATTTTTCTTGTTTCTATCAAGGCCCTGGACATCTCCTCGACGGAGATTCGCACCAGGATCAAGAAGGGCCAATCCGTCAAAGGCTTCCTGCCGGAAGCCGTGGAGGTCTACATCAAAAAGAAAAAGCTCTATCAGGGGTAAGATGGTCGAACCCAAAACAAAACAGTTCACCAAAAGGAGCCTTCCCCCTGAAGTCAAGCTCTCTGTCAAAACCTGCCAGGCGAAAAAAGCGGAGGATATCCTTGTCCTTGACCTCAGAGGAATCTCCACGTTTACCGATTTCTTTGTCATCATGACGGGGAACTCTTCCAGGCAGAATGTCGCCATCTACGAAGGGGTTGAACAGGAGCTGAAGAAACAGAGATGTCTCCCCCTGGGGATTGAGGGCAAAGAGCGCGCCGAATGGATCCTGATGGATTACGGAAGCTTCGTCGTCCATGTGTTCTCGAAAAGCGCCCGGGAGTATTATCTCCTCGAGAGACTATGGGGAGACGCCCCGAAATTGAGCTATGCCTCGAGCTAAATAGCCTTAAAATTATATATTGACATTTCCTTCATAAATCATTATTTTTTATGGGCATTTTTTGAAGAGTCGGGCCTTAACCGCTATGAAAGGAACTCGTTATGCCAAGTAAAAAAGCAGATAAATTGACCAGGGCAGAGAAGCGGGCTTTCCGAAAAGGCCTCTTGGAACAGAAAGAGAAAATCGTCAGAAAAATGAGTCAGTTTTTTAGCGAGAGCAAGGAAGTCGAAACAGATATTGCCCAGGACGTGGCCGACAAGGCGGAGAGTTCCTATACCAAAGAATTTCTTTTGAGCTTGTCCAGCGCCGAGAGAGAACAGCTCCTTCTCATTGACGAAGCTCTCAAAAGACTGGAGACACCGGAGTTTGGGTTGTGCCAGATGTGTCAGAAGCCCATCGGAAGAAAGCGGCTGGCGACCCTTCCCTGGGCTCGCTATTGCATCGATTGTCAGCAGAAACTCGAAGAAGAAAAGGGTTGAGGGCCGCCTTCCGGCGGTTGTTCTCTTCCTGGAGCAAGTACGCAGAGGTTCTTCTCTATCCCTCATTTTGCGAAATCTGTCAGGCCTTCCTCGAGAGACCCGGGGAAAAGGTGATCTGCCTGAGCTGCCGGGAAAAAATCAAACCCCATCCTCAAGATTCTTTTTGCGTGTGCTGCGGCCGGTTTCTTGAGGGGGCCGGAGAACCTCATCTTTGCCTGGAGTGCCTGGAGAGAACTCCGCCCTTCTCCAAGCATCGCTCGGCCGGCCGCTATGATGGCATCGTCAGGGATATCATTTTGCTCTACAAGTACAGCGGGTTCGAGGTTTTGGGTGAATTGTTGGCTGATTATATCGAGCAGACTCTGGGTTTGGAAGAGGATCTCTGGGTCGGAGTGGACGCCATCGTACCTGTCCCGCTCCATCCAGCCAGGGAGAAAAAACGGGGGTTTAACCAATCGAGGGTCCTGGCCAAGCGGCTCTCCCGAATAAAAAAAATCCAGCTTCTGGAGAGGCGGCTTGTGAAAACAAAAAATATTCCTCCGCAGACGTCCCTGGAAGCGAATGAAAGGGCGACCAATGTGCGCGGAGCGTTCAAAGTGAGGGGCGCAGATACGATCAAGGGCAAAATCATCCTCCTTGTGGATGACGTTTATACGACCGGTTCAACCCTCCGCGAGTGCAGCCTGGTTCTCGAAAGGGCGGGCGCCAAAGAGGTGAGGGCAGTGACCATTGCTCAGGCCTGACGCTTTTTCCTGCAAAAAAAAGCGCCGTGGCCTATGGGGCCGCCGGCGCTTTTCCGATAAGATCGGTCAGGACCTTATTTCTTGGGCTTGTCTTCAGCAGCCGGTTTGAGGATTTTAACCTTCCGCGGCTTGAGCTCGGGCTTTTTGGGCATGGTGATCTTTAAAACGCCGTTTTCATGCTCGGCGTGAATTTTCTCCTGGTCGATATAGTTCGGCAGGGTGAATGACCTGTAAAACGAGCCGTAAGCTCTTTCCAGGCGATGATAATTCTCTTCCTTTGTCTCCTTCTCCATCTTCCGCTCGCCCTGGATGCTCAACATGTTGTCCTCGAGCTTGATTTCGACGTCTTTTTCATCCATTCCAGGGATCTCAGCCGTGAGCACGAGCTGGTTTTCATCTTCGTAAATATCAACGGCAGGGGCCCAAGCGCTCGTGATGAGGTCTTTTTGCTCTCCGCGGCTGGTCACCGCATCCTCAAACAACCGGTTCATTTTTTCCCTCAGGGTCAGCAAATCCCTAAAGGGATCCCATCTGATAATCGCCATTTATTACCTCCTAAATTGAAATCAAAGTCGAATATAATATAATATTTTAGCGTTAATTTGTCAAGTATTTTTAAATAAAAATAGTTAGATATCTAAGGTATTCTCTTTTTTCCCCTTAGGAATGCCAGGGGTCAGTTTATTGGCGACTATGCTTCTATTTATGGGCGGAACTGCCCTGGACAAGAACCACGACCTCTCCCTTGGGACTAATTTTCCCAGCCTGCTCGCTGATCTGCCTGACATCTCCCCTTATGAATTCCTCATGAATTTTGCTGATTTCCCGGGCGATGACTATATTCCTGTTTCCGAGCGTTTCATCAATGTTCCCCAGGAAACCGGGCAGCCGTCTGGCCGGAACATAGAAAATCAGGGTAGCCTCCTCTTCCCTCAGGGCAAGCAGCCATTTCCGTGTTTTCTCTTTTTTTGGAGGGGGAAACCCGACAAAGAGAAACCGGTGGGTAGGGAGACCTGAAGCCGATACGGCCGCAATCAAGGCAGAGGGGCCAGGGACTGGGATAATTTTAATCCCTCGTTTTATGGCCTCCCGGATCAGCCTGAAGCCCGGGTCAGAGATTCCCGGAGTCCCCGAGTCCGAAACTAGGGCGACATCCTTTCCCTGCTCAAGCAGACTGAGAATTACGGGGATCCTATGGGCTTCTTTGGGCTGATAATAGCTGATGAGTTTCTTGTGGATGTTATATTTCGAAAGAAGCTTGAGTGTTTGGCGGGTATCCTCGCAGGCAATGGCCTCAACTTCATTGAGGATGCGCACGGCCCGGAAACTTATGTCCTCAAGGTTCCCGATCGGAGTGGCGACGATAAAAAGGCTCATCTGTTCCGGTCGTAGGGATACAGGAAATCGTGGCCGACAGAGCGAGAAGAGATCTTGGCGATGGGCGGCATCTTTCTCTTGAATTCGGAGTTCTTGATCAGCGTTATGATCTTTTCGACGGCGTCCTTGGCAAACCCCGCAGTGATGACATCTTGAGGTGACTTTCTCTTGTCGACGAGCTCGAAGAGGATCCCATCGATCTCGCCGTAGGTCAACCCGATTTCTCCCTCATCGGTCTGTCCAGGCCAGAGGCCGGCGCTGGGTTTTTTCTTGAGGATTCTGGCCGGGATTTTGAGGTGCGCAGCCAGCTCTCTGATCTGCGTTTTGTACAGATCGCCGAGGGGGTTAATGGCGCAGGCCATATCGCCATGAATTGTCCCATAACCGATGAGCAGCTCTGTTTTATTGCTGGTGCCGAGGAGGAGGGCGTGCTCCCTGGCCGAAAAATCGTAAAGGATGGACATCCTTTCGCGGGCCATCTTGTTTCCGATCCGGACCTTATCTTGGCTGGGATAGCGGGAGAAATAAGCGTCAACCATTGGCGCGATGTCGATCACGCGGGACCGGATGCCGAGGCGCCGGGCGACCGCCCGAGCGTCGCTGACATCTTCGTCGAAAGTGTCCTTGTATGGCAGGATTATGGCGATGACGTTCTTCGGGCCCAGAGCTTTTGCTGCCAGAAAAGCGCAGACCGAGGAATCGAGACCGCCGGAAAGGCCGAGAATTGCTTTTGTATAATTGAATTTTCCGAGCTCCTCCCGGATGAAGGCGCAGAGAACTTTTTCGACAAAGGGAGGATTAATCTTCATATTTTCGGACGATCCTTTCGAGAGCCTGGAGAATGATTTCCGGCCGATCATCCCGCTTGAACGGCCAGGTCTTGCGGGACTCCCTGACTTCATTGAGGTCGAGGTCAACACAAACAAGTTCCTGTTCGACCGGTGAGGCTTTGACCAGGAGGTTGCCTTGGGGATCATAGATAAATGAACCTCCGGCAAAGGTCTTGCCGTCTTCGCACCCGACCCGGTTTGAATAAATGACAAACGCAGTCGAGAAGAACGAAATGGCCTCGCCCATTAATTCCCACATGCGGTCGGTGGCGAATCCTGGTCTTTCGGAGAAACCTCTCCCGGGAGCCGCGCTCGTAACGATGATGATATCGGCGCCTCCGGCGAAGAGCAGATAGGCGGCTCCGTAGCTCAGGAAATCGCGGCAGATCATCAGCCCGGCTCTCCCGAACTGAGTCGGGAATGTTTCAAAGTTTTTTCCCGGGGCGAAGAACTTGCCTTCCTCAAGCATGCCGTAGGTCGGAAGAAAAACTTTGCGATGGATGTGAACAATCTGGCCGCCGGAGAGATAAGCCGAAGAGTTGGTGAACACCCCGGCTTCTTTCTCCTCGACAAAACCAAGAACAATGTCTATATTTTGGCTTAAGTCTTTGATTTTTCTAAAGATAGGCGATTCGGCCGGTTTCAGCCCAACCTCCTGGACCAGGTCCATTAAGGTATAGCCGGTGAGGCTGAGCTCCGGAAAAACTACGAGGTCGGCTTTCTTTCTCCTGGATTTTTCGATAAAATGGAGATGAACCTGGAGGTTCTTGTCGACGTCCGCCAAGTGCGGGGCAATCTGGGCCAGGGCGACTTTCATGAAGAAAAAGTTAGCACAATTCGACCCGCTTTTCAATTTGGAAAAAACTTTGAAAATTTGTCCGGGTTGGGCTATAAATATAAAGAAGTAGATGTCAT
The DNA here is from genome assembly GCA_964558915.1 of uncultured Eubacteriales bacterium. Lineage (GTDB taxonomy): Bacteria > Acidobacteriota > Aminicenantia > Aminicenantales > UBA8522 > CAZKEW01. The sequence continues at coordinate 5,156 of CAZLFV010000100.1, forward strand.
GAATCACATTGCCTTTTACCTGCGCAAAATTCATTTTAACAAATTGACCGGAGAGCTGGTCTTTAAGCGCGAATCTGTGCAAAAATTTTTGTTCTTCCAGGACGGGGACCTGGTCCAGGCCAAAACCAGTGTCCCGGAGGAGCGGCTGGGAGAGATCCTGTTCAAGCTGGGGAAAATTTCTCCAGAGTCCCATGCGGAAATCGAGCGCTATATCGAACCAGACAAGGCCATCGGCAATTCCCTGACCCAGAAGGGCCTGACCTCGCAGCGGAATGTAGAAGACGGGCTGACCTATCAGATGAGGGAGATTGCCCTGAGCCTTTTTCCGTATTTTGACGGGCAAATCTCGTTTGAAGAGAAGGCCTGGACTGGTGGCCAGAGTTTCGGATCGCCGGTCAATGTCCCCTACCTCATTGAAGATGGCATCCGCCGGATGAAATTCCATCCTCTCCTGCAGAAATTTTTCGAGAAAAAGATTCCTTCTCCGAAGACCCGGGTTCTTTATCATCTTTTGACCGAGGAAGAGAAGCAGGTTCTCAACCAGATCAAAGGAGAAGGGACGTGTGAGACCCTCTGGAGGTCGCACAGGTACAACCCGGAATTTTTCTGGAAGGGCGTTTATCTTTTCTATTGTCTGAATCTCATCGATTTCCGGGATAAGGACGCCGTGGCCGAGCCAGAGCCAGAAGAAGGAGAACCGCTCCGCCCCGACGTCCAGGAGCGGCTGGATGAAGTCCTGGCATTCGAGGACAAAATTTCTTCCTCTAACTATTATCAGATCCTGGGCGTTCCAAAGAATGCCTCTGAAGACGAAATCAAGACGGCGTATTTTCAACTGGCCCGAAAATTTCATCCCGACCGCTTTGACCGGACAGTTGCTCCGCAGCAGAAGGAGAAGATCGAGGATATTTTTGATAAAATCACCAAGGCCTACCGTACCCTGACCAGTAAGCAACAACGGCAAGAATACGATATCAGGGGGGCCTCCAGCCCTCCGGATACGGGCCGGGACGTCGTCAAAAAGGCGGACACCAAATTCCGCCAAGCCAAGACGCTTTATACTATGGGGAGGTACGAGGACGCCGTCATCCTTCTCGAAGAGGCGGTTAGGCTAAATAAGAACAAAGGGGACTATTTTCTGCTCCTGGCCATGACCGAAGTCAAGATTCCATCATTCCGGAAAAAAGCCGAAGAGCACTTCCTGAAGGCCGCGGAATTGGAACCCTGGAATCCCGAAGCTTATGTCGGGTTGGGCATGCTCTACAAACAGGAGGGCATGTTGACCAAAGCCACCCGGCTGCTCCAGAAAGCCCTGGAGGTTGATTCCAGTCATGAGCTCGCGCGCCGGGAGCTTGAGGCCCTGGGCAAGGGTGAAAAGAAAAAGGGGCTCAAAGGCCTGCTGTCGATAAATATTTTTGGCCCCAAAAAGAAATAGGACTCGTCAGCGCCTTCCAACTAGCTTGAGGAATTCTTCTTCGTTCAAAATGGGGATCCCCAACTGGCGCCCCTTGACGAGCTTGGACCCGGGCGCCTCGCCGACAACGAGATAATCAGTCTTGCTGGAAGCGGAAGAGGCGACTTTTCCGCCGAGGCTCTCGATTATTTCTGCCGCTTTCTCCCTCGGAAACTTGGACAGGGTCCCGGTGAGGACAAATATCTTTCCCGCCAGGGGTTGGTCTCCGCGCCTCTCTTCGCGGGCCCTGAAATTGAGACCCGCCTGCTTGAGTTTCTGGAGAAGTTCGATGTTTTCCGGCTGGCGGAAGAAAAAAGCGATGCTTTCGGCCACCGTGGGGCCAACGTCCTCGACCTGGGTGAGGTCTTCAGCTGAGGCCTTGGCCAGAGCGTCAAGAGTCCTAAAATTTTGAGCTAGGGTCTGAGCCAATCGTTCGCCCACGTGTCGTATCCCGAGCGCAAAGAGCAACGCGTGTAGGTCTCTCTGCTTCGAGTTCTTGATCTCATCGAGCAGGTTTTGAGAACTCTTGGGGCCCATCCTTTCGAGCCCGACCAAATCATCATAACGCAGGGAATAGAGGTCTGGGATAGAACGCACCAGCTTTTTTTCTAAGAGCTGGTCTACGAGAGCTTCGCCCAGCCCCTCGATGTTCATCGCCCGTCGCGAGGCAAAGTGGAGAAGGGATTCACGTAATTTGGCCGGGCAGGAGGCGTTGGTGCAGCGGGCAATGGCCTCTCCTTCGGGCTTAAACGTCGCGGACCCGCAGACCGGACAGCGGGTGGGAAAGACAAACCTTTTTTCCTTGCCCGTCCGTCTTTCCTTCATGACGGCGACGACTTTGGGGATGACGTCGCCGCTCCGCTCGATCAGGACATAATCGCCGATGCGGATGTCCTTCCTCTTGATCTCGTCTTCATTATGAAGCGTAGACCGGGTAATGGTCGTACCGGACAGCCGGACCGGCTCAAGGTCAGCCACAGGAGTCAGCGCGCCGGTTCTCCCAACCTGAACCCGGATGCCTTTTATCCGCGTCGTGGCCTGGCGGGCGGGAAACTTGAAGGAGATGGCCCAGCGTGGCGATTTTGCCGTCGTCCCGAGCGCCCTTTTCTGCTCGGTCGAGTTGACTTTGATGACGATCCCATCCACGTCGTAATCGAGACGGTCTCTTTTGTCGCGCCACTCTTCCCAGAACGCGATAACTTCCTCGAGGTTGGAGCAAAGGCGGGACTGAAGATTGGCCTTGAATCCCAGGTCCTTGAGTTTTTTCAGGCCTTCCCATTGAGTCGGCAATTCGTTGCCTTGCACAAAAATATAATAGAGGAAGGAGTCGAGCTTGCGGGAGGCCACCTCCCTGGGATCGAGGAGACGGATTGAGCCGGACGCGGCATTGCGCGGGTTGGCGAAAAGAGGCTTTCCGGATTTTTCCTGCTCGGCGTTGATTCTCTGGAAGGATTCAAACGGAAGATAAACTTCTCCCCGCACCTCGATGTCGCGTGAATCGGTGATATGGAGCGGCAGGCTACGGATCGTCTTGACGTTTGACGTGACATCATCGCCGCGGACTCCGTCTCCCCGAGTGACACCTTGCACATACTTTCCGCCGCGGTAGAGGATGGAAATGCTCAATCCGTCGATCTTGAGCTCGGCCACGTATTCGATCTTTTTGCCGGGCAGGAGCCTTTTGATTCGCTCTTCAAATTCGCGGAGTTCCTCGACCGAAAAACAATTGTCCAGGCTGAGCATGGGCAGCGCGTGAGTGACTGTGGGGAATCCTTCAACGGGTTTCTCCCCGACTCTCTGCGTGGGGGATTCGGGTGTGATGAGGTCGGGGTAGAGTTTTTCGAGCGCCTTCAGCTCGTTGACAAGACGGTCAAACTCGTTATCTGAAATCTGAGGGTCGTTGTCGACATAGTATTTTTTTTCGTGGTACTTAATTTCCTCCCTGAGCTTGCGGACCCGTTTGGCGGCTTGATCGCGAGAGAGGGATTGAGGCATGGCCTTCCCCCGGCGCTTTTGAATACGCAGTCTATTTTATGCCTAATCTCTGCTTTGTGTCTTCCAGGAGCTTGTTGAATTTGGCAATCGCCAAAGTTTGCTCGGCCTGAAGTTTCTCGAGGGCCTTTTTCTCTGCATCAATATCGGCCAGCAGCTTTTTCATTTCTTGTTTTTCAGTATCACTGAGGTCTTCTTCATCCTTGTTCCCAAATTTGGTGTTGTAAGCGGCGGTCAGCTCTTCGATTTTTTTGGTTTTCGCCTGGATCTGGAGCACGGTCTCATTGTATTTGAGTTCCTTGTTGGAAAGGAAGAAGAGGTTCTCAGCCAAGCTCATGGCCTGCTGCGATTGGGAGGGATAAGTGCAGCTGGCTTCAAGAAGATAGCGGATGGCTTCTCCCGACAAGGCTGGGTTGGTCTTGGCCTCCTTGGCCATGATGATCCCGATATTATAAGCGACTTCGCCGCTTTTTTCCTTGGCATAGGCCTCCTTGAAATACTGGAGGGACTCGCCGTTTTTATTGTTGCGGTAAAGAGACTTGGCGTAAAAAAGAGTGCTGTCATGGTCTTTTGTTACCGTATAAACGGCCTTGAACGCCTTTTCAGCGCCGGCAAAGTCTTTGGCGTCGTATAGGGTTTTCGCCAATTTTTTTAGACCCGCCAAGATCTGTGCATTCTTCAGGAGGCTGTAGGAACTGAGATACGAATCCACGGCGCCCCTATAGTCCCTAGATTTTTCCTGAGCCTGACCGAGGGTATAGTAGCCAGCCCCGATAAACTGGTTCCATTGAGCGGTGCTGGCGGCTTCCGCTTCCTTGGACTTGTTGGCCTTGGCGATTTCGATGACTTGAGTGGAGTACGATTTGGCTTTTTCCAGGTTTTGGCCTGCCTGGGTGTAGAGGGCCGAAAGCTGGACGAGGACCTGGCATTTGGTCAGGTCGTCAAGCCCTCCAGAGGCAAGCGCTTTTTCTCCATAATCGACAGCTTCCTTGGGTGTTTTGCCCGGATATTCGATCAAGGACAGGTTGGCGTAAGCAAAGTTTTCGTATTGGCTTCCCTTGCCTCCGCACTGGGCAAGAAACTCCTTGAGAAGCTGGGCGCGCTGCGCCGGACTTTGGGCAGTCATCGCTTTGATATAACTCTCGTCGCAGGGACTGGTCTGAGCGGCCAGAGGGCTGCATAGAAAAAGGGTTATAGTGAACAAAATTAGTAATTTCTTGACCATTCTCTCAACCTCATACAAAAATTTTTAGCATGATAACCTGAATAATGATCCGTGTCAATATCTCCACCCCAAAAATATAGCAAAATTTATGCCAAAATCAAAGCCGGGTCGCTCGGGAAACGGAGTGGCGAACCGTGAGAAGCATCTTCCCGTATGTGGTTTTTATCATGGGCGCAGGAGGCTGCCCTGAAGCCCCCGTAGCGGAAGGGGGACCCGTCGGGTTCTCCGACGGGGGAAACCGACGGGACTGGTTTCCTGGGGTGCGGGGGC
>CAZLFV010000101.1:0-9606 GCA_964558915.1 uncultured Eubacteriales bacterium
CGTCGGTTCCCCCCGTCGGAAAAAACCGACGGGTCCCCCTTCCGCTACGGGGGCTTCGGGCCGGCATCCATCCCGCCCAGAGGAGGTAACCTCGATAACTTAATTAACTTAAATAACCGCGGAGCACCCCTAAAGATCTGCTACTTCCAACCTGATATGCGTATTGAGTCCTTTTCCTATTAAGAATATAATAATTATAAGAAATGTGCGGCGTTATCGGTATTGTCGGGAATACGGACGTATTCAAAGACCTCTATCAGGGTCTGCTGGCCATCCAGCATCGGGGACAGGACTCAGCGGGAATCATCACCTACGACGGCCGCTTCCACACAAAGAAAGGCAATGGCCTCGTCCGGGACATCTTCACGATTGATAATGTCCAGCGTCTGACGGGAAATATCGGCATCGGCCACACCCGCTATCCGACTATAGGAGGCGGCAGAGGCGAGGATGCCCAGCCCTTTCAGGTCACCTCTCCGTTCGGCATCCTCATGGCTCACAACGGCAATGTCGTTAATTACAAGGAGCTCAAGCAAGAGCTGTTTAAAAAATATCACCGCCTGCTCAATTCGGAGAACGACGTCGAGGTGATCTTAAACATTTTCGCCCAGGAGCTAGCCGTCCAGCGGATGAGGACGGTCCAGCCCCATCATGTCTTTAAGGCGGTCGAGGGCGTATTCAAAAAGGTCAAGGGGAGCTACTCCGTGGTCGCCTATGTCGCCGAACAGGGGATGGTCGCCTTCCGTGATCCCTACGGCATCAAACCCCTGTCTTATGGTGTTCGCCGTGACGGCCTTATTCCGTCGTATGCTTTTGCCTCAGAAAGCGTTGCTCTGAATATCATGGGCTTCAGCGAGATCCGGAATGTGGGAGCGGGAGAGGCGCTGTACCTGGACCACCGGCGCCATCTTCACTCCAAGAAGATCGCCCATTGTCCTCACACCCCGTGTCTCTTTGAATGGGTTTACTTCGCCCGGCCAGATTCGTTCATCGACAACGTCAACGTTTACCTCTGCCGGGTCGAGCTCGGCCGGTTCCTGGCCGAGGAGATCAGGAAGCAGAAGCTCAAGATCGATGTCGTCGTTCCAGTCCCGGATTCGGCCCGGGACGCGGCCATTGAGATCGCCCGGACTCTCAACCTGAAATACCGGGAGGCCCTTGTTAAAAACCGCTATATCGGACGCACTTTCATCATGCCGGCCGACAAAAAACGCAGGACTTCGGTCCGCCAGAAGCTCAACCCGATCGCCTCGGAGTTCAAGGGAAAGAACGTGCTCTTGGTCGATGACAGCATTGTCCGGGGAAACACCTCCCGAGCCATCATCGAACTCGTCAGGGAGTGCGGCGCGGAGAAGGTTTATTTCGCCGCCTATTCTCCTCCCCTCCGCTATCCGTGCGTCTATGGTATTGACATGCAGACCAAGACGGAGTTCGTGGCCCGTGATGCCGAAAATGATCAGATCGCTAAGAAAATCGGCGCCGACAAAGTCATCTACCAGCCGCTGGCCAATCTCAAGGCGGCCGTGCGGCTGGGAAACCCGAAAATCAAAAAGTTTTGCGCGGCCTGCTTCGACGGCATCTACCCAACAGGAGATATCACTCCGGATATCCTCAAAGACATTGAAGAAGAAAGAAAAAACCTGCAGGATAGCCAGCTTGAACTGAATCTTTGATTAGGGGTGCACCCGCCAATAATCCAGGAGATCCCGAAGGGTTTTCTCCAGGGGAATTTGGGGCTCCCAAGCCGTCTCTCGTTTGATTTTGCGGTTGTCCCCGACCAGGAAGGGAATATCGACCTTCCTAAGTCTCGCCGGATCCTGCTCCACGGCGACAGGTCGTGAACAGGAGGCAAGGAATATTTCTAGGATCGTTCGCAAAGAAATGCCTTCGCCCCGGCAGATGTTATAGACTTCGCCGTTTCTCCCCTTTTGCATCAGCAAGAGATACGCTCTCACCGTATCCCTGACATCAGTGAAATCTCTTTTGAGGTCAATATTGCCGACCTGCATACGGGGAAGCATTGCGCCGCGCTCAATTTGAATGACCTGCCGCGCCCAATCAGAGCAGACAAAATCGGAGCTCTGGCCTGGTCCAGTGTGTGGGAACGGACGGGCGATGACGATATCTACGCCCTCAATCCGGGAATAGAACCCGGCCAGAAGCTCGCCCTCCGCCTTGGAAAGCGCGTACGGATTCGTGAGGTGAAAGGGATCTTCTTCGGTGAAGGCCCTCTCGGGCTGATTCTCGTCTCCGAAAACAAACCCATAAACATCTGAGGAGCTCACGTAAAGGACCCGGGCCGCGGGAGCGAATTTTTTCACGGCTCCAAACAAGTGGAAGGTCCCAAGGATATTCGTCTCCATGGTCTCGGCTCTCCTCTCCCAGGAATGCTTGACATTGGAGACGGCGGCCAGGTGAAAAACCCATTGCGGCTGGACGGATTTGATCACGTCAAAGACGTCCCGCTCCGAGCGCATGTCCAGGAGGCAGATATTCTTCTCCGAGGGATGCGGTGGCTGCGGAAAAGAGGCTCCGTAAACAGTAAATTCCGGAGAGAGCAGGGCATTCATCAGGTGACGGCCGGCGAAACCAGTCGCACCAGTGATAAAAATCTTGGTTCGTCCCATTGCCTTAGACTCTTTCCCTCCAGTAATTCAGCAGGTCGGCCATCGTCTGGCTAAAGGGAATCTCCGGTTTCCAGCCGGTCAAACGCACGAATTTCGAGGAATCCGAGAGAAGAATGGGGACGTCTGAGGGCCGGAGCCGTTTCGGGTCGACCTCAACCCGGACGTTGACTCTACTCAATGAAAGGAGCGTGTCCAGGACCTCTCTCATCGTGCGCGACACACCGGAGCCGATATTATAGACTTCCCCGTCTTCGCCTTTCTCCAGGCAAAGCCAATACGCCCGGACGATATCGCGGACATCGCTGAAATCACGCTTGGCATCGAGGTTCCCGACATAGATGACAGGCTCTCTTCTGTTTTTCTCGATTTCGGCGATCTGCTTGGCAAACGAAGAGGTGACAAAGACATCTCCGCGGCGCGGGCCGGTGTGGTTGAACCCCCGCGTCCGGACAACCCGCAAGCCATAGCTTTTATAATATTGATAACCCAGGAGATCCTGGGCCACCTTGCTGACGGCATAGGGACTCAGTGGCCGCAGGGGGTTTGTTTCTTTCATCGGGATCTCATCCGGGTTGACGCGGCCGTATTCTTCGCTCGAGCCGGCCACCTGAATTCGCGGCGTGAGCTTCAGGGAGAGGACCGCTTCGAAAAGGTTGACCTGACCGATGGCGTTGATGGCGAAGGTTTCTGCCGGGCACTTCCAGGAGGTCGGGACAAAACTCTGGGCAGCCAGGTGGAAGATGCGGTCCGGCTTGACGTGGGCAAGGCAGCTTTGGAGCGAGACGATATCTTTCAGGTCCGCCTCGACCAGTTCGATCTTGTCCCGCAGGTGAAGCACGTTCTCCATCCGGCTTCGCCAGCGCACGATCCCGAACACGTTGACATCAGGATGATGGGCCAGGATGTAGTCGGCCAGATGACTCCCGGCAAACCCGGTGATTCCTGTGATCAAAACTCTCATTTTCCCTCCCTGCTTAGCTCCTTAAAAAGATGGCCTACTTCCTGGTGCGGTAGTAAGCTTCGTAAAAGGTTTTAAATTCGCGGCTCCGCTCCTTGATCTTGCGCCACCACTCTTCGTTCTCCTGATACCAGCGGACGGTCGAAGCGAGCGCTTCGTCGAACTTCTTCTCCGGCTTCCAGCCGAGGGCATGAATTTTCCGGCAATCGAGAGCGTAGCGGCGGTCATGGCCGGCGCGGTCGGGCACAAGCTTGATCAAGCTGCGCGGCTTACCCAAAAGGCCGCAGATTTGCTCGGCTATAGAGACATTTTGGACTTCGTTGCCGGCGCCAATGTTATAGACTTCTCCGGCCTTGCCCCTGCGCATCAGCAGGTCAACGGCCCGACAGTTGTCTTCAACGTAAAGCCAGTCGCGGACGTTCGTGCCTCGCCCGTAAAGCGGAAGTTCTTTGTCTTCCAATGCGTTGGTCACGAAGAGGGGGATAAATTTTTCGGGGTATTGATAGGGACCGAAGTTGTTGCTCGGCCGGAGAATGATGATGGGAAGGCCGTAAGTGACGTAATAGGCGTAGGCGAGGCGGTCGGCGCCCGCCTTGCTGGCCGCATAGGGAGAGGAGGGATGGAGGGAGTCAGTTTCCTTAAAAAACCCCTTGTCGCGGCTTCCGTAGACTTCGTCGGTGGAAACATGAAGGAAAAATTCAATGTGCGGAGCCGCTTTGAGGGCTTCAAAAAGGACAAAACTGCCGAAAACATCGGTCAGGACGAACTCGCCGGCATCCAGGATTGACCGGTCGACATGGGTCTCGGCGGCGAAATGAACCACTCCCTGGACCCTGGGGAAGATTGCACGCACGACTTCCCTGTCGCGGATATCTCCATGGATGAACTCATAGCGCGGGTCTTTCTCCACGGCCTTGAGGTTGTCGAGGTTGCCGGCGTAGGTCAGTTTATCCAGGTTGATGATTCTTGTCCGCGGGTATTCCCGGAGAAGATAATGGATAAAATTGCTGCCAATGAATCCGGCGCCGCCCGTAACGAGAATGGTTTTGCCGTCGATTTTCCGCTCTTCAGCCATCTTTCCGCTTCCAGTCGTAAGGGACGTCGCTGTCGTAGGGGTCGAGGCGCTGCTCGTCGGGATGTTCGCGGTTGTACACTTCCGTGGGGATATTGATGATGAGTGCCTCTTCCTGGCTTACGCATTTCCAGCCGTGATAGATTCCGGCTGGGACTTGGACCAGCAGCGGATTATGAATGCCCAGATAGAATTCGTTGATTTCCCGGAACGTCGGCGAACCGGTGCGGCCGTCGTAGAGGGCCATCCTGATCATGCCGGCGGCGCAGGCGATGTTATCGGTCTGCTTTTCGTGTTTATGCCAGGCCTTGACCACACCCGGGAGCGTCGTGGTCACGTAGACCTGGCCGAAATTCTGGTAAAGTTCGTCGTCCCGGCGCAGAACTTCCATCAACCTTCCCCTCTCATCCGGGACGACCTTTAGCTTCTTTATTTTTACGCCGTAGATCATTTCTCTCTCCTACTTTATTCCGATTTCGCTCTTGTCTCCGACCATAAAGCGGTAGGCGACGGGTTTGGGCGGGCATTTATAGATGCGCACTTCCCGCCCGATCAGGCTTTCGTCAATCCGGCTGCCGATGTCGACAATCTCGCTTCCCTCGAGGACGATGCTGTGCTCGATTTCCGTTTTAATGATCCGGCATCCCTTCTGGATGGACGTGAAAGGACCGATGTAGGAATCGACGACCTCCGTGCCGGAACCGATGATGGCCGGGCCGCGGATGATGCTCGAACGCACCGAGACACCTTTCTCGATGATGACCTCGCCGTTGACCTTAGAAGCGTCATCTACCGTGCCTTCAACCCGGCCCGAAATGGACTCCAGAATCAGGCGGTTCGCCTCGAGAATATCCTCAATCTTGCCCGTGTCCTTCCACCAGCCGGAGACGAGATGCGGCTGAACTTCGTACCCATGCTCGACGAGATACTGGATCGCGTCGGTAATCTCCAGCTCGTTCCGCCACGATGGTTTAATGGCTTTGACCGCTTCGAAAACGTGATGGTCAAACATATAAACGCCGACCAGGGCCAGGTTGCTGACCGGTTTTTTCGGCTTCTCCACGAGCCTCACCACCCTTCCGTCCTTGAGTTCGGCGACGCCGAACATCTGCGGGTTCGGGACTTCGGTCAGCAAAATCAGAGAGTTGGGCTTTCGTCCCTCGAATTCTTTCACCAGGGAGATAATCCCGCTCTTGAGGATATTGTCTCCAAGGTACATCACAAACGGCTCTTGTCCCAGGAAGCTTTCCGAGATCAGGACGGCATGGGCCAGTCCGAGCGGCTCGGCCTGCTCGATATACGTAATCCGGACGTCTTTACCCCATTTTTTCCCGTCTCCGGCCGCTTCCCTGATTTCTTCCTTGGTCTCGCCGACGATGATCCCGATATCCCGGATGCCTGCCTCCACGAGCGCGTCGATGCCATAAAACAGGACTGGCTTGTTGGCCACTGGGACGAGCTGCTTGGCCTGGGTAAAGGTCAGGGGGCGGAGCCTCGTGCCTTTGCCGCCGCTGAGAATTAGTCCTTTCATGCTAAAATCCAAATCCTCCCATAAAATCTGTGGTTTTGCCGATATTTCCGAGCTCCACGGAAATCCTGAACTGGGTTTCCGCGGGCGTTCGGTAATAAAACTGTCTCACATCGACTACAAAACTCAGGCATTGGTAATGATAGACCAGAGAAAGAGCCGAGTAAAGGATTTTCCGCTCCATAATGTTGTAGTCGATTTCGGCCAGTGCCTCAAGCTGAAGCCGCGGGATTTTCACCCGGCCCGACGCGCCGATCTGCTGCCGGTTAAAAACCTCGTAGGCGTACCAGGGGTTGATGCTTTTAAACCAGTTCAGCGAGAGGAAAACCGGGTCGGAGGGCGAATTCAAACTGGCTCCCAGACGGAAGTACGAAAAATTCTTGAAGTAGGTGTTATATCCCGAAGAACAGTCGAGGCTGAACTTTCGGGCGGGATAGAACCTCAGATAGCTGCTGATATCGGAGTAATCGGGAATCTTGCCCTTATACCGGTAATAACGCAGCGGGCTGTCCTCCGGCGAGAAGTAGTAGGTCTGGCTGATCCCCCAGGTAAAAACTTCCCGCGGCATGTCGCGCTTGACCAGAACCCGGTTGGTCAGGCCGTAGGTGAGCTGATGATAACGAAAGTAACCATAGGGCGTGATGATCCTGTCAGCCTCATTCACCGGGCTGTCGTAGCGGTAGCTGATTGTTGGCTCGATGATATGGTTGACTTTTGTTTCGCTATGCGCGCTCCTGTAAATCCGGTAGAAAACAGGACCGGTCCACTCGACGCCAAAAACATAGTTGGAAAGAAAGATGGGGTCATTGATGATGACGTTTGTGTTGGGCGCGTACGACTGGGCGTAATAAGCGAAATTCGATGTCAGGGTCGTATCGATGGTAAGCCAGGGGATCTTGGAAAACGGCAGGCTCAGCGCAGGGGAAAAAGAAACGCTGTTATAATATCTTTCCGTTCCCAAGTCAAACTCGTTCTTCCAGCCGTACTTCCAACTGGTTAAATCAGAGGAGAAAGAAAAATAGACAGGCGAGAACAGCTTGATTTTGAAGGAATTGAGCGCTAGCTGGGGCAGATAATAAGTAATGATAGAATTATCGAAGCCCATGAAATAGGTTTCAAACCGGGAGGCCCTCAAGCTGAAGTTATAGTACGACCAGGCCCTGGAAATGTAGGCCTCGGACTTAAAATTGGAGAACGCCGCACGCCTGAAATCATTGTCAAAATCCCTCATAAAAGAGATGGAAGTTTGGTAATCGACATTGGCCACGAGCCGGAAGTTGGCGGGGAGAGGCTGGTTGTGCCTGAACCGAAAGAGATAGGCATTGGGGGACGTTCCTTCCGCGGCGCCCGGTTTGAAGGTAAAATAATAGACCCTCGCTTCGCCTCCTGCCCCGTCTCCGAACAAGTAGCGGTATTCCAGGCCGCCCCCGACCCCCTTGGCGGAAAAATAATCGACATCGAAAGTCGCGTCCATATTCCTGGCCATGGCCCAAAAAAAGGACTGGCTGTAAATAAATCCTTTCGCTCCAGAATAGCCCAGTTGCGGTATCAAGAAACCGGTCGAGCGCTCCCGGTCAAGGGGGTAGCGGAAATAGGGCAGGTAGAAGATCGGAACTTTTTTTATGGTAAAGACCGAACTCCACATCGCGACATAATCGTTCTTCTTCAGGGTGGCTTTGGCGCAGGAGAAATTCCAGCGGGGAGTGGGCTGCGTGCAGGAGGTGATGCGCGCCTTTGTCAGCTCATAAGTGTCCCGGGCTTTCTGCTCGATCTCATCCGCCTGGTAAAAGACGGTCGGCTGCATCATCCCGTTGGCCTTTTCCATCTGGCCCTGGTGGCTGTCCAGGTTGTAGAAAAGGGACTCGCAGCGCACAACCTCGGTCGGTAGCTGGATGACGACATTTCCCTTGGCAAAAACGTCTTTGGTCTCGGTGTTGATCTCAACCTGGTCGGCAAACACTTTAAGGTTCTTGTAGTGCACCTCCACGTCGCCGGTGGCAAAAATTCTTTTCTCTGTTCTTTCCCAGGTCCGGGCTAGGAAGGTGATGGGAGATTCAAGGCCGGAGGGGTGCTCTTGCGAGGCGGAGGGCTGGCGTTTTTCACCCGCCTGGGATGGGGAAGTCGTCTGCTCCTGGGCTTGCGGCTCCGGCTCTTCCGCTGAAAAAGCAAAAGACGTATTCAAAATGAACGAGAATAAAGCAAATAGTGGCAGCGCCAGGAGTCCAAGCCAGCGGGTCCTTCCCCTTTGATCTTCCGGCATTGGGGCAAATTTAACATAATCCCGCCCAGAGAATCAAGATAAGGAATTCCGGTCCGTTTGCTTTTTCTTGACACACCAGGCGGGAGGGATTAAAATTCAAATCAAAAACAGGCGCTGTCCTTAGAAGTGGAAGACGAAGAGCTTATTATCGTCGGCAATCCCTTCCCTTGTCTGTTATTAAAAGTAGAGCATTACTCTGCGTATCGAAAATACGGGCCTTGATTGTTAAGGCCTTGGCCAATTGTTTTGGACATGGCTAAATACCTAAACGGCGGTAGCTTATTTTGCGCACAAGAGCATGAAATTTTGTGCTGTGTTCGCCTCGAGTTGAACCCAGTTTGAGGAGAGAAAAATGTTAAATAAATACGCGATGGGCTGGATTCCCGACTATCCCGATTTCAGGGACTACACGGAAGACACAGAAGAGGTGAAAGAAATACTGAAGCCTTCCGGGTTGCCTCATCCAACGGCAGGAAAGAAAGCGCGAAAATTGCCTTCTCTCCCAGCGAGCGTGGATTTAAGAGAATGGTGCTCGCCCGTCGAAGACCAGGGTCAGCTTGGCTCGTGCACCGCCCAGGCCGGAGTTGGGGTGATTGAATACTACGAAAGAAAGGCATTCAGCCGCCATATCGACGCCAGCCGGCTGTTTCTTTACAAGGTCACGCGGAACCTGATGAAGATGCGGGGGGACACGGGCGCTTATCTTCGAAGCACAATCGGAGCGATGGTCCTGTTCGGCGTGCCCCCCGAGGAATACTGGCCCTATACGGACGATGAGAAAGGATTCGATAACGAACCGCCCGCCTTTTGCTATTCCTTCGCCCAGAATTACAAAACCCTCAAGTACTATAGACACGACCCGCCGTCAGCATCACCCGAAGCGATTGTTAATAAGGTCAAAACCTATCTTGCCGCCGGCCACCCGGCGATGTTCGGGTTTACGGTCTACAGCTCAACCGAGCAGGCGTCCACTACAGGAAGAATCCCCTTTCCCTCGAGAAGAGATAAGATCGAAGGCGGCCATGCGGTCGTCACTGTCGGCTATGACGACAAGATGAAAATCAAGAACAGGTACGCTGACGAAGAAACGGTCGGGGCGCTCTTGATCAGAAACTCCTGGGGAAAGGACTGGGGCGAGAAAGGATACGGCTGGCTGCCTTA
>CAZLFV010000102.1:0-9253 GCA_964558915.1 uncultured Eubacteriales bacterium
ATGACTTATTTCCTTGCTTCTTCATGGGCATGGTGGTAATATCGTCCGAACGGAGGAAACAGCATGACCAAATTCGATAAGATCTCAAAGCGGCTCGACATTTTCCGAGATGACATGATCAACCTGCAAATAGAACTCTGTTCCATACCGGCGATCGCTCCTTCGAACGGAGGCGAGGGTGAGGTCAAGAAAGCCGAGTTCCTCCTGGATTTCCTGAAGCAGGCTCGCGCTGACGACATCGAGGTCATTAAAGCTCCTGACCTCGACGTTCCCTGCGGTTACCGTCCCAACATTCTAGCTATTTTTAAAGGCAAGAACCCCTCCAAGACCGTTTGGATTATGACCCATACGGATATCGTCCCTCCAGGCGAAGTCTCCCTCTGGAAAGGAGACCCTTACAAAGCCTGGGTAGAGGGCGGGAAGATATTTGGCCGCGGAGTCGAAGACAATCATCAGGACATGGTGGCCTCCCTGTACGCCGTCAAGGCGTTAAAGACAGAAAAAATCACGCCCAATTATAACGTTGGAATCGTGCTCGTGGCTGATGAAGAGACCGGAAGCCGAAAGGGAATTGATTATGTCCTGCGCCACACCAAAGCCTTCAATAAAAAAGACCTGATCATCGTTCCTGACGCAGGGAACCGACACGGGACCCTGATTGAAGTAGCAGAAAAAGGCATTCTCTGGCTCAAATTCAAAACCCTGGGCAAACAGGCTCACGGTTCCACTCCCCACAAAGGCATTAACAGCTTTAAAGCGGCTTGCTTTTTTGCTACCGAACTGGAAACTCTCTATCAGACTTTCAAGGACACGGATCCTCTTTTTGATCCTCCGACGTCCACCTTTGAACCGACCAAGAAAGAGGCCAACGTGCCCAACATCAACACCATCCCCGGAGAGGACGTCTTCTACATGGACAGCCGCATTTTGCCCAAGTACACTATTGAAGAAGTTGAACAACAGATCAAAAAGATCGCGAAGCGAATCGAGACTAAGTTCAAAGTGAAGATCACCTGGGAGGACCAGCAGAGGGCTCCGGCTGCGCCCCCGACGTCGGCCAAAGCTCCGGTTGTTAACGCTCTTCGAGAAGCTATCAGGAAAGTATACTTAAAAGACGCGGAGGCCCGGGGCATTGGCGGAGGAACAGTGGCCGCGATCTTCCGCAGGGCGGGCTATGAAGCCGCCGTCTGGTCCAAGGTGGACGAGACCGCTCATCAGCCCAACGAATTTTGCCATATCGACAACATGCTCGGTGACGCCAAGGTCTTTGCCCATATCTTTCTTCAAGAATGAGAAAGTTCCTCCTTGTCCTCACCACCTTGCCGGAAGAGAAGAAAGCCCGAGAGGTCGCCGAGAAACTCGTCGAAGAGAGGCTGGCCGCCTGCGTCACCGTGTCGCCGGCCGCTCAATCCTTCTATCGCTGGAAAGGCCGAATAACAAAAGACCAGGAACACATCTTGTTCATCAAAACAAAGGCCTCTGTCTACAGCCGGCTCGAAGCCCGGCTGAAAGAGCTTCATCCCTATACAGTCCCGGAAATCATCGCTTTTCCGGTCGAAAGAGGGCTGGAAAAATACTTGAGCTGGCTGAGCGAAGAAACAGGAAGTTAGGAATCAGGAATAGCTTCTCTCGGCCTTCTGGGCGACCTTGATCGTGCTCAAGTGAATGGCCACAGTATCCTCAAAATCCACAGCATAGCCTCCGGCCAGGAGGACGGCCATGGGAATGCGCAGCCGCCGCGCTTCTCCGATCACAATTTCGTCTCGCTCCCGGAGTCCCTCTTTGGTCACGCGGAGGCTTCCCAGCTGGTCCCTCTCGTAGGGGTCTGCCCCGGCCAAATAAAAAACAAGCTCGGGTTTAAACTCCCGATAGAGGCGGGGAAAATGAGAGCGCATCGCAGACAGATATTCCGCATCCCCGTCTCCCGACCATAGCCCGACATCCAGTGAGCTAGAAGTCTTTTCCGAGGGATAGATATCCATCTGGTGGATGGAGAATGTGAAAGCATAGTCCTTGCCAGCGAGAATATGGGCTGTTCCATTTCCCTGATGGAGGTCGCAATCCACGATCATGACCCTGCCGACTCTTTCCTGGGATTTCAACTTCTCCACGGCCACGGCAACATCGTTGAGGACACAGAAGCCTTCACCATGGTCATGGAAGGCATGATGAAACCCGCCGCCGATGTGGACGGCCAGGCCATGTTTTAGGGCCAGCTCGGCCGCCAGGATCGTCCCGCCCACGCTCAGCCGGACGAACCTAACTAACTCCGCCGAGAAAGGAAGCTCAAGCATGGCAATCTCGGCCGGAGACAGGGAACCCGTCTTGAGTTTCTTGACGTACCTCGGGGTGTGAACGCGGAGCAAATCCTCATCAGAGGCGAGCTCCGGAGTGAAAAAGTTTTCGAGTTTGGCGCCCATCAGGAGAAGTTTTTCGTAGATGGCCCGATATTTTTTGACCGGGAAAACGTGCTGCCCGACGTTGATCATCCAGTAGTCCTCGCTGTAAACAAAGGGAAAAGGGAATCTCTTGCGCGTGAGAATCCTGAAAAAACGCAGCGTCAGTTTCAACGTGGCTTACGATATCAAAAAATGAGGCAAACGTAAACACGGCGAGTCTCGGCCGACGCTCAAATCCCCTCTCTTGAAATCCCCGGAAAAACGGATATGATATATGCTTAACTTACGACATTATAATTCATTGAAGGAGCCGGACTGATGAATCTTTTAACACGGATGGCCCTCAGTTTTGTGGCCGGCGAAACGCCGGATGAGGCCTTCAAGCAGGTCAGGAAGTTCAACGAAAAAGGCGTCCAGACAACTCTGGATATTCTCGGAGAAAGCGTCAAGGACCGGAAAACTGCGGAGAAGGCCGTCAACGACTACCTCGGCCTTCTCGACGCAATACCCAAGGCCGGAATCAACTCCCATTTATCGCTGAAGCTAACCCAGATGGGGCTTGACATCGACACCGAATACTGCTTCAAAAATGTGGAGAAAATCGTCGGCAGGGCTAAGGAGCTCGGCAATTTCGTCCGGGTTGACATGGAAGGAACGCCGCATACCCAGCGGACGCTCGATATCTTCTACGGCCTCCGCCAGAAATATGACAACGTCGGCATTGTCATCCAAGCCTACCTCTTCCGGTCGGAGAAGGACATCCGGGATATCAACAAGATCCAGGGAAAAGTGAGAATATGCAAGGGCGCCTACAAAGAGCCAAAAGAGCTGGCTATAAAAAAAATGAAGGATATCCGCGCCAACTTTATCAAGCTCGCCGAGCTCCTGTTCAAGGAGGGTGTTTACCCGGCCATCGCCACCCACGACAGCCGGCTGATCAAGTGGACAAAGGAATACACAGCCTCAAACCAAATCCCCAACGACAAATTCGAGTTTCAGTATCTCTATGGAATCCGGAACAAGACATTCCGCCAGCTGGCCGCTGAGGGCTATACGGTTCGCTGCTACACCCCGTTCGGGACCCACTGGCTCCCGTATTTCCTACGCCGGCTGAGAGAGAGGAAAGAAAATGTCTTTTTTGTGATCAAGCATCTTTTTATAAAATAAGGATCTAATCCGCGTCAGTGGCTTCTTTCCCGATATTGACCTGGGCAGCGGCGAGCCGGGCAATCGGAACCTGATAAGCCGAGCAACTGACGTAATTCAGCCCGATCTTGTGACAGAAAAAGATGGAGCGCGGGTCGCCTCCATGAACGCCGCAAATGCCAATCTTCAGGTCGGGCCGGGTCTTGCGGCCTTTCTCTACGGCCATTCTCATCAACTCTCCCACGCCCCTGGTGTCCACTGTCTCAAAAGGGTCGTCCTTCCAAATGCCTTTGTTGAGATAATAATTCAGGAACTTACCGCCGTCGTCGCGAGAAACGCCGTAGACCGTCTGGGTGAGGTCGTTCGTGCCGAAGCTAAAAAACTCGGCTTCACGCGCCACCTCATCCGCCGTAATGGCGCCGCGAGGAATTTCGATCATTGTCCCGACTGCATAATCTACCTTGACGCCGTACCTCTTCATAACCTCAGAGGCGACACGGACTACGATTTCCCTCTGGTTGGCTAGCTCGGCGACGTCTCCGACTAATGGAATCATGATCTCGGGACGGACCTTTTGACCTTCTTTAGTCAGCTCGCAGGCCGCTTCAAAGATGGCCCGGACCTGCATTTCAGTGATCTCGGGGTAGGAGATGCCCAGGCGGCAGCCTCGATGTCCGAGCATGGGGTTGAATTCGCTGAGCTCGTTGACCCGCGCCAGGAGGGTCTCGACCTCGGCAATCCTGGTTTTGTTCCTGCGCGGGTTGGCCCTGAGCTCGGCCAGCTCGACCATCAGGTCCTCGCGCCGCGGCAGGAACTCATGAAGCGGCGGGTCAATCGTCCGGATGGTCACCGGATGGCCGTGCATTTCCTTGAAGAACTCGTAGAAATCCTTCTTCTGGAAGGGCAGAAGCCTGTCCAGGGCTTTGCGCCGGTCGGCTTCGTTATCTGCCAGGATCATCTCTTTAACAATGGGCAGCCTTTCCGGGCCGAAGAACATATGCTCGGTCCTGGCCAGCCCGATGCCTTCAGCGCCAAAGGCGAAGGCAGTGCGGGCATCCTCAGGCGTATCGGAATTGGCCCGGACGCCGAGCTTCCTCACGTCATCCGCCCAGGAGAGAAGTTTCGTAAAATACTGGTACATCTTCGATTCTTCAGGCTTTCTCTCGCCGCGGATGACCTGGATGATCTCGGAAGGCTGGGTTCTGATCTCGCCGGCAAGAACCTCACCAGTGCCTCCATCAATTGAAATCCAATCGCCTTCGTTGAACGCCTTTCCGCCGACAGAGAAACGCTTGCCTTCTTCATCGATCCTCAAAGCTCCGCAGCCGACCACAGCAGGCTTTCCCATCTGGCGGCCGACAACGGCGGCGTGAGAGGTCATGCCTCCAGTAGCGGTCAGGACCCCCTGGGAGGCACTCATTCCGTGGATGTCGTCGGGAGAAGTCTCAGCCCGGACAAGAATGGTCCTGCGGCCTTCTTTTTTCCAGGCGACGGCTTCTTCGGCAGTGAAGACGGCCTGGCCCGTGGCAGCGCCCGGAGAAGCGGCCAGTCCTTTGGCCAACTCCTCATGTTTGGCTTTCTCCTCTGCGTCAAAAATTGGATGGAGGAGCTGATGCAGGGCCTCGGGCTCAACCCCGAGCAGGGCCCTTTCTTTTGTCGTCAACCCTTCCTCCACCAGGTCCACGGCGACCTTGACGGCCGCCTGTCCCGTGCGTTTCCCATTTCTCGTCTGGAGCATATAGAGCTTGCCGCCCTGGATGGTGAATTCAAAGTCCTGGACGTCACCATAGTGGCGTTCGAGGTTTGTGGTGATGCCCTGCAACTCACGAAAGACCTCGGGCATTTCTGACCCGAGCTTTTTGATCGGAGAGGGCGTCCGGACGCCGGCCACGACATCTTCTCCCTGAGCATTGAGAAGATATTCGCCGTAGAGCGATTTCTCTCCTGTCGCCGGATTCCGGGTGAACCCAACACCGGTGCCCGATTTTTCGCCGATATTCCCAAAGACCATCTGCTGGATGTTGACGGCCGTGCCCAGGTCGTCGGGGATATGGTTGAGGCGACGGTAGGTTACGGCGCGGGGATTGTTCCAGGATTTGAACACGGCTTCGACAGCCAAAAAGAGCTGTTCCATCACATCCTGAGGAAAATCCCGGCCTGTGTCTTTCCTGATCAGCGCACTGTAAGCCCGAATCACTTCTGCCAAAATTTCTTCTGTCATCTCCAGATCCTGGACGATCTTGTGCGCCCTCTTGTGCTTATTCAAGAGCTCTTCAAACCTCTTCTTCGAAATCCCCAGGACGACGTCCCCAAACATATGGATCAGGCGGCGGTAACAGTCCAGAGCGAAGCGCCGGTTGCGGCTTTTCGCGACGAGACCAGCGATGGTCTTGTCGTTGAGGCCAAGATTCAGGACTGTGTCCATCATTCCGGGCATAGAAAACTTGGCTCCCGACCGGACTGAGACGAGAAGAGGATCGGCGGGGTTTCCGAATTTCTGCCCGGTGACTTCCTCGAGCTTCTTGAGATTGGCCAGGATCTCTGCTTCAACCTCAGAGGGCAGTTTTCCTCCGGCCTTATTGAAAATATTGCAGACTTCTGTCGAAATCGTAAAACCCGGGGGAACGGGAAGGCCGATCCCGGCCATTTCGGCAAGGTTGGATCCTTTCCCTCCGAGAAGGTCTTTCATGTCCTTGTTTCCTTCAGCTTGGGCAGGAGCAAAAAAGTAAACAAACTTTTTAGACATATCCTAACTCCTTAAAAATAAAACAATTTAATATACCTGGAAGCCGCCGAAAATTCAACTGAAAAGGCAGCCAAAATTGTCTCATGAAAGGTACAGTCGCCCACAGATGAACTCTTTTCAAGAAATTATCCGTAAAGGGGATTTCGGCTAATGGGTGGCGCGGCTGGGGGGCCCCCCGACCCCGGAGCGTTTGATGCCTCCCAAATTTCAGTAAATGCAATCAATTAAATGGTCCGCGAGGATGGCGGGGGGATGCCGCGACAGGACCCGTTGGCGATCAGCCGGCCCCAATTTTAGCGGGCCGAATGCGTGCGGTATTTTAGAGAGACCGGCGTTTGGCGAAAAAGATATTCAGCGCGAGGAAAAGCATCGCCATATCCATCAGGATAAGGCTGAAGTCGGCCTTGCGGCTGAGGCTGCCGAAGCAACCGCAGGTTGTATCAATCCCCCGCAACATGGCAATAGCTACAAGGCCGATGAACCCAATAAGCAGAATAGAGATGATGAGGGAGCTCGAACGCCAGAATAACCCAATAATCAGGAAAAGGCCACTCAGCGCCTCGACCCAGGGAAGGACGATGGCAACAATGAAGACAACGAAACGGGGAAAGACCCTGTAGTTTTCAATGCTCTGGGCGAAATCCAAGGGGTCGATGATTTTAAGAATTCCCGCCCAGATAAAAAGGCCTCCAACGATAAGCCTCGAGCCCAAGAGAAACCATTTGTTCCAAATCATCGCGATGGTTCCATGGGAAGTCCGGACGCAGACCATTCGCCAAAGCCATCGGAAAAGATCCTGATGTTGCGGAAACCCAGGGCATGGATTAGCTTGGCCAGAGCGATACTCGTCTGACAGCCTCCGCCCTCGCAATAGACGACAAGGACGTGGTCCTGAGAATACGGGAGCCGTCCGTTCTTAAGCCCTTCTTTGTTCTCCTCCAGCGGAATATTCAGCGCACCAGGGATATGCCCTGCGTTGAACTCTTCCCGGGAGCGGCTGTCGATAAACACGGCCTCTCCCTGGCCAAAGAGGTCTTCTGTCTCCTGAAGGGTTATGAATCGGATTCCCGGGAATTGCCCCGGCGCCAAGAATCCCTGCTTAAACTCCCCCCAGATAAACCGCCTGACTAGGGAGAAATTGACCGCGGCACCGAGGATTAAGCTGACGAGCACAATACAGGCGATCTCACGGAAAGTCTTACTTAATTCCACGGCCGGGTTTGTCAAGGGAAAAGCGTTTTGTACTTATCCAGGCCGGCTTTAAGAATCTTGACCGCGCGCCGCAAATCATCCTCGTTGAGGACATGGGCGATCCTGACTTCGTCCAAGCCTTTTCCAGGCGTAGAGTAGAAGCCCTGGGCTGGGGCAACCATGACTGTTTCGCCGTCGAGGTTGAACTCAGTCAGCATCCAGACGACGAAGTGTTCACTGTCCTTGATGGGAAGCTTGACGGTGACATAAAAGGCCCCTTGAGGTTTATAAGTCACCACCCCGGGGATGCTCCGGAGCCCCTCATACAGGACATCCCTCCTTCTCTGGTATTCCTCCCGAACTGGGATGAAATAGTCCATCTCCATCCGGTAGGCGGCGAGTGCGGCACGCTGCTCGACGCTGGGCGGACAGAGCCTGGCCTGGGCGAAGCGGAGGATGGCCTGATGGACGGCCCTATTCCGAGTGATCACCGCACCAATGCGCGCCCCGCAGCAGCTATAGCGCTTGGAGATGCTGTCGACGACAATGGCGCGGTCCCGGATGTCTTCGAATTCCAGGATGCTCGTGTGCGTGGCGCCGTCATAAATGAATTCTTTATAGACCTCATCCCCGATGATGAAGAGATCGCGCTCTTTAACTATGTCGGCAACGGTCCTGAGTTCCTCCCGTGTATAGACCGTCCCGGTCGGGTTGTTGGGCGAGCAAAGTACCAGGGCCTTTGTCCTCGGCGTGATCCGGGCCTCGAACTCGGCCCGGGGCGGCAGGCGGTAGCCGTCCTCGACTTTAAGGGTTAACGGGATGATATTCACGGAAGCGAGAGAAGCATAGCCGTTGTAGTTCGTGTAGAACGGCTCGGGGATGATGATCTCGTCTCCCGAGTCTGCGACGGCGCTAAAAGAGAAAAGGATGGCTTCCGATCCGCCCGTCGTGATGATGACGTCGTCAGCCCCGATGGAAATGCGGTAGTAATTAAAATAATCTGCGATCGCCTGCCTGAGCTCAGGAAAACCCTGGGCCGGACCATAGCTCAGCACCTTGTCGCCAAAGCTATGGAAGGCATCGTAAACGGGTTGGGGCGTAGGGATATCAGAGTCTCCGATATTGATAAAATAGACTTTGATCCCCCGGGCAATGGCCTGGTCCGCATAGGGTTTGAGTTTGCGGATCGGAGAAGCCTGGATGGTGCGGCCTCTGTAAGATATATCCATTTATAATTGCTCCTTATGAAATTTTAGCATTTTATTATCAGCCAAGCCAAGTGTCTCTGTCAAAAAATAGCGCTCGCCAATGGGTGGCGGAGCTGGGGGGCCCTCCGACCCCGGAGCGTTTGATGCCTCCGGAACTTCTGTCTGCGGAGCCAACAAAATTGGCCGCGAGGATGGCGGGGGGATGCTCTGACAGGACCCATTGGCGAGCCGTGTCGGCAATTTTCTGTTGCTAAAGAGGGCTGATTCTGATATTTTTTCTGATAATTACAGGCCTATGTTCCGAGACTCGCGTGCTCTCATCAGCCGAAAGGAAAAATGGAATAACTACGTCCTACTCGGACTCAGGTCTCCGCAGATCGCCCGGCATGCTCAACCCGGCCGGTTTCTGATGGTCAGAGTGAATGATCAACCCTACCCCCTGCTGCGGCGGCCGTTCAGCATCCACGCGGGGGGAAAGGATACCATTGAGATTTTCTTCGCCAGGGCGGGGACGGGGACGGCGATTCTGGCGGAAAAAAATGAGGGCGAGACCCTGGACATCC
>CAZLFV010000103.1:0-9205 GCA_964558915.1 uncultured Eubacteriales bacterium
GTTCATAGCGGCAGAAAAAACAGGCTGTTTCCCTACCTCTTGCTAAAATTTAAAGTGAAATACGAAGAATAATGGGCCAATTACATAGAGCAGGCCCAAGGAGGAGTCTATGCAGAAAGGAACAAAACTCGCCGTACTCATCGCGACCATACCTTTCATCACCCTTGTTTTTGCCCTTCCGTTTGTCAACCGGCTCGAGCCAGTCATTTTGGGATTTCCGTTCGTTTTATTCTGGATCGTCGCCTGGGTTGTTCTAACTCCTCCGATCCTTTTTGTCGCTTACACACTTGAAAAGAAATTCAATGTTCCAGACGAGGAAGATCAGAAATGAACCCGGCCCTTATCATCATTTTTGGCACGATCATCTTTTCCTCCTTCATCGGCGTTTACGCCGGCAGGCGGGTCAAGATGAACCTGGAAAACTGGACTGTGGGAGGCCGGCGCTTTGGGATCATACTGATCTGGCTCTTGATGGCGGGAGAGATCTACACGACGTTTACTTTTTTGGGAGCGAGCGGCTGGGCGTATTCTAAGGGCGCTCCGACGTATTACATCATCATTTACGGGACTCTGGCCTATACGCTTTCTTTTTTCATCCTGCCGGCACTATGGAAGGTTGGAAAACGTCACGGCCTTCATACCCAGTCTGATTTTTTCGTCAAAATCTACGACAGCCGTTTTCTTGGTATTTTTGTGGCCGTGATCGGCATTCTTTCGATCATCCCCTATCTTCAGCTCCAGTTGACAGGCCTTGGGTTTATCGTTGAACTGGCCAGCAAAGGGGCTGTCAATTCGCGTCTGGCCATCGTGATCTCATTTGTCCTGACCTGCGCTTTTGTCTACACCAGCGGGATCAGAGGAACGGCCTGGGTTTCCGTGATCAAAGACATTATGATGATCCTTGCCGTGGGGATCGTCGGGTTTGGCGTTCCGCACCTGTATTTCGGCGGTTTCGGAAAGATGTTCCGCCAGCTCATCGCTCAAGCGCCTCAGCATCTCATTTTCCCTGGGACCGCCCCCCATATGGATGTTCTCTGGGTGATGTCAACCGTGCTCCTGACAGGCATGGGTTTTTATATGTGGCCGCATGTCTTTGGCTCGGCTTTTTCTGCCAAAAGCGAAAAAATCATTAAGAGAAATGCGATCATCATGCCTTTCTATCAAATTCCCGTGCTCCTTGTGTTCATGGTCGGGTTCACGGCGCTCCTGGCTATTCCGGGGCTGAAAAATGGAGACCTGGCATTTCTGGCGCTCGTTGATAAAACTTATCCTTCCTGGTTCATGGGGTTTGTCGGCGCAGCCGGGGCCGTAACAGCTATGGTCCCGGCTTCGATTCTTGTCCTTTTCGCTTCCACGATGCTCGCCAAGAATGTCTATCAAGCGGGGTTTAACCCGAAGGCCGGCGAAAACCGGATCATGAGGCTCTCTCGCTTCATGGTTCTCGTCATCACCAGCCTGGCCCTCGTTTTCGCCATATTTTTTCCGAATGCCCTGGTCAATCTCCTGCTCATCGGATACAACGGTGTGTCGCAGTTTTTCCCCGGCGTTGTTTTGGGGCTCTTCTGGAAAAGAGTGCATCGAACCGGAGCAATTTGTGGGCTGTCCGCGGGGATTGTTCTTGTCAGCTTTCTTGTCTTTGGGGGTCACGACCCGTTTCTTGGAATGAATGCGGGGTTCGTCGCGCTTGCAGTCAATGCCGTCATAACAGTCGTCGCCAGCTTGTTGATTAATCCCTCGCCGCGTGCTCCTGAGCCGAGATACCCGCCCTGTTCTCAAAATGAGTACAATTTATAGATTTTTTAGAGAGGTTTTGAAATGATGGATGAACTCAAGAAAGATGTGGACAGCTTGAGCGATCAGCTCATTGCCTGGCGCCGCGACTTTCATCGTTATCCGGAAGTGGCCTTCAAGGAGCAGAGGACTTCAGCCGTCCTCCGAGAGTTCTTGGAGGGGCTCGGCCTCAGCGTCCAAACCCTGGCCGGGACAGGCCTGAGGGCAATCCTCGAGGGCAATCCCGGCGGGCCGACTGTGGCCCTGCGGGCGGATATGGACGCGCTCCCTCTTACAGAAGAAGGGGAGAAGGAATATATTTCTAAGAATCCCGGAGCCACGCACGCTTGTGCTCATGACGGCCATATGGCCATATTGATGGGAGTAGCGCACCTTCTTTCTGGCCGGAAGGATCAATTCAACGGAAAAGTCGTCTTCCTTTTTCAGCCCGCAGAGGAACAGCTCCCTGGAGGCGCGAAGCCGATGATTGAGGAGGGCGCTCTCGAAGGCGTCCAGGCCATTTTTGGGTTGCACCTATGGCAGCTTCTGCCGACAGGGACAATCGGCATCATCAAGGGACCGATGATGGCCCAGGCGGATAATTTCAGGGTTACTGTTAAGGGGAAGGGAGGACATGGGTCGATGCCCCAACTCACCGTTGACCCGATTCTTATCGCTGCCCAGATTATCGTTAACCTTCAGAGCATAGTCAGCCGGAATGTGGACCCGCTTAAACCCGCCGTGCTGTCGTTTGGGAAAGTTGAGGGAGGGACGGTCTCTAATATTATTCCGGAAGAGGTGCGGCTCGTCGGCACGGTGAGGACCTTTGACCCGGCTATCCAGGCGCTTATCGAAAAGCGCTTGGGAGAAATTGTTGCCGAAACAGCGCAGGCATTTGGCGCTTGTGCCTCAGTCGAGTATGAGTCCGGGTATCCCGCCGTGGTGAATCCTTCTTCTATGGTGGATTTTGTTATTGAAGTGATATCGAAGATACTTGGAGCCGAGAACACAAAAGCCATTGACCCGATCATGGGAGGGGAAGATTTTGCCCTTTATTTACATAAGATACCCGGGGCGTTTTTCTTTTTCGGCGCCGGCGACGGGATGAAATATCCCCATCATCATCCTGCTTTTGATTTCGATGAAAGGGCGCTCCCTCAGGCCGCTCTGCTTATGACTTCTCTGGCCCTGGAGTTCTTAAAGAGAAAGGCCTGAGCTATTTTTTGAGATAAACCGGCTTTTCTTTCATCAGGTCTTCGATTTCCTCGATCTCTTTGGGAGCGGCCGCAGTTAGAACTTCGCAGCCGTCCGCAGTCACCAGAACGCTGTCTTCTATTCGGATGCCAAGATTTTTTTCGGGGATATATATTCCCGGCTCGACGGTGATCATGCACCCTGGCTCCAACGGGACGGTATCAGCGTCATGCCGGTCCATCATCTCCTTGATTCTCAAGGTCCCGATATTCATGATGTCAAAGGGCTCTCCGCCGTTCAGGGTGTGGCTCGTCCCGTGGACAAGATATTTGCCGTAACCGGAGTCGTCGATTACGTTTCGCACCTTTCGGTGGACCTCAGCAATAGTAACGCCGGGTTTAATGATGGATATGGCCGCCTTTTGGGCTTTGAGGACGATCTCATAGATTTTCTTCTGTTCCCGGGTGAATTCTCCGGAAACCGGGATGGTTCTTGTCATATCAGTGGACATCGAACAATAGACGGTGCCGATGTCGATAACGAGCAATTCCCCCTCTCTCATCTGCCGGTCATTTTTCATATGGTGGAGGATACAGGAATTCGGACCCGAGCCGATGATCAGGAAGTCCGCTTTTTCCGAGCCTTGGCGCCTGAAAATGTAGCTGATAAGGGCGTCGATTTCGTACTCATAAAGGTCCGGACGAGTATACCGGGCCGCCTCCTTGAAGGCCTCGGCGGTGATAACACAAGCCCGGCGCATCACTTCGATCTCTGCCGGAGTCTTGGTCCAGCGGATCCGTTCCAGGATGGGGAGGAGGTTCTTGACCCTAACCTGGGGGAGGGCCTTTCGAACCTGATCCACGAAGACCATATCCTCTCGCCCTCGGTCTGGGTATCTTATAAACGTCCGGAACGGAACATAAATTGTCTCGGTGATGAGGCCGATTTTCATCGTAAGATCATTCATGAACTCCGCCACAGGAGCGTTATTTTGGATTCCGGACGAAGTCATGGTGTCGTCGCCCGCGGAGAGCTCGGGATCATCCCAGACCCCAGCCCGGGGTGATTTTGGCGGCAAGTAGATGGTTGTTTTCCAGACCTCCGGTTTGCGAGTTTTTTTGGCAATTTGATCAGGGATGATAATGAGCTTGGCCGTGCGGCTTCGGACGCCCGTCAAATAGTAGAACTCAGAGGGGAAAGCGGCCGCGTCGATCAGGATGACGCCGTCGTTGGCTTCGGCGGCGAGCATTTCCCTGTGCTTGGCGAATTCGCTTCCGGCAAAACACGGGGGTTCGGCCGCCGCTGCGATCGCAAGTCCCGCCAGGGCCAGAACTCCGAGCCCGGCCCACGTTTTCTTGAAGTTCTTCATGCGTCCCTCCAGAATAAACTGATGCCAATCATAATCAAAGGGGTGGGCAATGTAAATACTTAGATGGCTCGGAGGATCCCGCTCGACTTAGGAGCCTTTTCCAAACATGATTAGGATGCATTCGGCCGGCTCATCGGATTCGTTCCAGACCTGATGAGTCATGCCCGCAGGGATATAAACGGCCATTCCTTCTTCTAGGGAATAAGTCTTTTCTCCTAACTTTGCCTTGGCTTTCCCTTTTATGCCGATAGCCAGGCTGGGGAAGGGGTTGACCTGATCTTTGACGTCTTTGTTAATGACCATTCCCTTTTTTATCTGTGCCCAGGCAGTCTGGAGGCCAGTTTCATAATAGAAAAGGACCATATTTCCGCCGTGCACGAAACGACTGAATTTTTCTCCAAAAGGGATGAATTCAGGGGTTCCGATGGTGAAAAAGTGAAACGGCACGGGCAAGATTTTGCCGAAGACTTCAGGAGTGGGGTTGAAACCTTCCATAAAAATGATGTCCGCAGGAGCTTTGTCTGAGGCGCGCGCTTTTCCCATTGCCGTCAAGACGTTGATTTCTTTTTCCTGGATCTTCTTGAGCGTGGCCAGGTCCATCGTAAAGCAAAATGTTGGCTGGGGAGGCATTCCCGGGTGCAAAGTCACGTTCCTCCCCGGCTCAACCAGGACGTACCATTCGCCTCCGCCTTCTCCCTGGACTTGAATTCCGAAAATTTCGGCTTTTTCTTCGGAAACTTTTGCTTTGTAGGAATTAACAAAATCGGTGATGATGGCCTCAGCGCTTTTCACCTGGACGGTTGCAAATCTGGTCATAAACAAGCCCCAGAGGAGCGTCAAAAAAAGGACGCGAGAAAAAAAATTGAGAGAAAATTGAGTTTTCATGGTCCCTCCTTGGGTGGATAAATTTCTAGTTCAATAGATAAGACGGGTATTTCTTTTAAAAAGTTCGGTCCTTGTTTCTTTCTTTAGGCCGAGTTCGAGGATCAGAGCCCGGGCAGGCCGCGAGCTTTCCTGAGACGCTGGAGAAAACGCTTGTAAAGGAAGCTGCGCTCGTCGAGCTCGCAGAGCTGCCTGAACATCGGCCGCGTCACCACAAAGGTTAGAATATCAGGGGGAATATGCTGCCGCATGGCGATATCTGTCGATCCGATAGACGCCTGCGGGATGTTCAAATTCTTGAAAGGCACGAGCTGTGAACAACCGGAGCCGAAGGGAGAAATTACCGGCGGCGGATCGTCCGGACCGCTGTTGTATTGCGCGCCGATGGCCAGAGCGCTAAGCTGGTCGGGGTTGACAAGGAAGGCGACGCTTATGGCGTAAGGCCAGGCCTCTTCCTTGAGCGGGCCGATGAAGAGGTGAGGATGCTCGGGCCGATAAATTTGGCGCGCATCGATCCACTTTTCCATGAGGGCGTGGGAAGCCTTGAGCCCTTCGTCATCGACGAGGAACTCGATGAAGGCCTTTCTCGGCCTCGTTTTTAGTCCCCATAAGGAGTGGCCGGCGCCGCCGCAGCCGTAGCGGTCCCTGGTGAGGTGGAGAGTTTCGCCTTTAAGCCAGTTTTTGTAGAAGCAGAAAATGCACTCGCTTGACTTTGGCTCGACCAGGGGCTTAAACAGCGCCGGGTCTGGGGCATCGTAGAAGCCGATGAGGGGGAGTTTAATATCCAGCCTTTTGCGGAGGCGGTCAGGGTTGGGTTGCGTTTCTTTTTTCATAATCGAAATATCGCACTTTTGCGCGCCTTTGACAAGTAATCAGGAGTTCCCTCCAGAGCCACAAAAAAATCTCAGCAAACCACTTGACAAATGCCCCTTTGTGGCTTATTTTATATATGGTGAACAAAATGGTAAACAAGATAAGGAAAGAGCTGACCGGGCGCCAGGCCAGGGTCCTCAAGGCCATCGAGGGGTTCGTCCTTGAGCGCGGCTTTCCCCCGACCATCCGCCAGCTCGGGAAGCTGCTCGGTATCGCCAACCCTTCAGCCGTCTTCAAGCACGTCCTGAGCCTGGAACGGAAGGGCTATCTCCGCCGCGAGGCAGGGGAGCTGCGGCTCGCGGGATTCCCGGCGCCGTTCGAAAACCGGGTCAAGGTGCCCCTCGTCGGGGTTGCGCCGGCCGGCCATCCGGGGGAAGTCTTCGATTCCCTCGGAGAGACGGTGGATGTGCCCGAGTGGATGGTGGGCCGCCGCGAGAACATCTTCTGCATCCGCGTCATCGGGAAAAGCATGGTGGACGCCTATATCGACGACGGCGACCAGGTGCTCCTCGAGCGGACGAATACGGCCAGCTCCGGCGAGATGGTCGTGGCCCGCCTCGATGACGGGTCGGTGACCTTGAAGCGACTGCGCCGGGAAAACGGCCGGATTCTCCTCATCCCCGAGAACCCGGAGTTTGCGCCGCTTGAGGTCAAAGAGCTTCGGGTCGTCGGCCGGGTCATCGGCCTGCTGCGGAAATACTGAGGGACGTTCCCCAAGGGGACACGTTGACGTAAGAGGGCCTTTTTTGTCATCGCGAGCCTCCGAAGGAGGCGCGGCGATCTCAATAAAAACCGATGAGATTGCCACGGCTGGCATAGCCAGCCTCGCAATGACATGGAAATGAGGTTGAGATGAAACGCCGCTCGATCGTCCATATCGATATCGACGCCTTTTTCGCAGCCGTCGAGGAGCTCCTCAACCCGGCCCTCAAAGGGAAGCCGGTCATTGTCGGCGGGCTACCTCATGAGCGGGGCGTGGCCTCGACCTGCAACTACGAGGCGCGGCGCTACGGCGTTCACACCGGGATGCCCCTGCGTCAGGCCTACCAGCTCTGCCCCAACGGGCTCTTCATCCGCGGCAACAGCCAGGTTTACCAGGCTTTCTCCGAAAAATTCTTCCATATCCTCTATGAATACACGCCGGACATCGAGGAGGCCTCGCTCGACGAAGCGTATCTCGACCTGACCCACTGCCGGCCGCTCTATTCTTCCTTTTCCGCCGCCGCCCGCCGGATCAAGGCCCGGGTCGAAAAAGAGCTGGGGCTTAAAGTTTCCGTCGGCCTCGCCCCCAACAAGATCCTGGCCAAGCTGGCGACAAAGAAGGCCAAACCGGCCGGTTTCTTCGAGGTCGAAACGGGAAAGGAAGAGGCCTTCCTCCGCGACCTGGGCATTGAATGTCTTCCCGGGATCGGGCCCAAAGCCCAGGTCATCCTCCGCATGCTCAACATCCACAAGATCGGCGACCTCTGGGGGATGCCGCGGCCCGCGCTGCGCTCGATCTTCGGCCTGGAAGGCGAGGAAGTCTATCTCCAGTCGCGGGGCATCGACAGCCGGCCTGTGTTCACCCGCCCCGTGCCCAAGTCCGTTTCGCGGGAAACGACGTTTCTCGAAGACCTCTGGGACAGGCGCCTGCTCCTTGCCCATCTGGCTTATCTCTGCGACCGGTTGACTCTGGGTCTGCGGGAGGAGCGCGTTTTCGCGCACGTCATCGAGGTCAAGGCTCGCTACTCCGACTTCAAGACCGAGGTGCGGCGCCACCTTCTTCTGACCCCGCTCCAGGAAATGGGCGCCATCTACCGGATTGCCGAGGAGCTTTTCCTCAAGCTTTTCTCCTCGTCGCGCCTGGCCTTGCGGCTTGTCGGGGTGAAAGCTTCGGAACTGGTCAGGGTCAGGCCGCTCTCGCTCTTTGAGCCTTACTCCGACCGCGAAGAACGCCTGGGAGCGGCCATGGACCGGGTGAGGGAAAAGTACGGGTTCGGCTCGCTCCTCACGGTCCGGGAAAAGATGCTGGATGCCATCTACGAATTCGAGCAGAAGCGCGGGTTTGTCCTCAAGACGGCGTCGCTGACGAGGTGATTGGCCATGTTTATTCCGTTGCGCCTTCACTCTGTTTATAGTCGAGGGAAGGGGAGCTCTACCCTGGAGGAAGCGGCGTCATGGGCTTCGAGAAAGGGCCTTCAAGCGGCCGCTCTCGCGGATATCGAGAACTTTTACGGCTGGGCAAAGTGGAAGAGGGCAGCGGAGGCGCGGGGGTCCAGGCCTCTTTTCGGCTGTGAGATCGAGATTGCGGGCCGAACCTTTATTTTTCTTGTCAAGAACCGGGAAGGTTACTGGAACCTGATGGAGATTTTCAACCAGAAAGGGAGGCGACTGGCTGAAGGAGAAGGGAAAAGAGTGGGAGGCGACGGATTAGGAGGAGAGAAGGCTGGCAAGCCGGAAAGAGGTAAAGAAACAATAGGGGCGGGGACGCTTCAGCTGAAAACAGACGGTCTGATAACCATCTATATTCCCAAGCCCGATGACATAGATCTCCCTGAGAAACTCAAGGTGGGCACAAAAAGCGGCGGCCACAGGGATAATGCCGGCTTCAACCGCACTTCAATCGGCGGGGGCACTGGCGCCAGTCCCAGTGACTTTATGGGTGGAGACTTTTACTTGGGCGGTGATTTCTCGAATTTTGAGAGAGCGGCAGAGTGGGCGCGCGCCTCCAACCTTCCCCTCGTCTGGGCCAACCCGCTGAAGTTTATTACTAGCCCGGATCGCCTGGTCCTTCTTCACGCCATCGCCAAGAAAATTCCGTTTCCACCGGAAAAGGAGAAGCTCGCCGGCACCATGAGCCTTTTCGGCCCGGACCAGGAAGGCCTGGCCGTGAAAAGATTCGGCGCCGAAGTGAAGCCGGCGTTCGAGCGGACGTTCGAAATCGCCGAGAAGTGCGGCTTCGGCTTTGAGGACATCGTGCCGCCTTTACCAGAGGACCTTTTTCCTGTAAGGCTCGGCGATGTCGTGATGGAACGGCTCCGGAACCTCAAGAACCTGAGCTGGCGGGAGAGACAGCGGGCGCGCCACGAGCTCGAGGTCATCGAGAAATCCGGGTTCGCGCCTTATTTTCTCATCGTT
>CAZLFV010000104.1:0-8999 GCA_964558915.1 uncultured Eubacteriales bacterium
AGCTTGCCCAACGTGCAGTTGATTTTGAAAAAAGGTTTGTTTAGTATATGGCTTCACATGGGAGGCAGGCGATGGCTAAGCTAATTTACCTTGATAATGCGGCCACCTCTTTTCCCAAGCCCGAGGACGTCTATGTATTCATGGATCAGTTCTATAGAAAATATGGAGTGAACCCTGGCCGGTCCGGATATGACCTGTGTCTGGAGGCCGGGACTCTGGTCGAGGGAACGCGGAAGATGTTGACGGATTTTTTTAACGGCAAAGACCCGAACAGGCTTTGCTTTTCTTATAATTCTACCGATGCCCTGAACCTGATTATCTTCGGGATGCTCAAAGACGGAGACCACGCCATCACCACCAAACTCGAGCACAATTCCGTTCTCAGGCCTCTCTACCACCTCTATAAATTTGGCGGCGTGGAAGTCGATTATGTCCCCTTTGACCGTCAAGGATTCGTCGACCCGGATGATTTCTCCAAGAAGCTTAGGAAAAATACGAAGCTCGTCATCATCAACCATGCCTCGAATGTCATCGGAACAATCCAGCCGACTAAAGAAATCGGCCAGCGTTGCCGGGAAAGAGGCGTTCCTTTCGCCATCGATGCTTCACAATCTGCTGGCAAGATTAAAATCGACATCGAGGACTTGAATATCGATGTCGTCGCCTTTACTGGCCACAAGTCTTTGCTCGGTCCGACTGGCATCGGCGGCCTTTATGTTAGAGAAGGCATAGAAATCAGGCACACCCGCGCAGGCGGCACAGGAGTCCGCTCGGCTGTGCGAACCCACCTCGAAGAATACCCCTATAGACTCGAATACGGGACGATCAATACCCTAGGCGTGGCAGGCCTCCAGGCCGGACTGAAGTGGGTTCAAAAGAAAGGAATCGACGCCATCCATGAGCATGAAATGAACCTGGCGGCCAAACTCAGGGAAGGGCTCAAGGAGCTCGACGGGGTGGATCTTTACTGCCAAGACGATCTCAGAAATCACATCGCCGTTCTCTCGTTCAATGTCAAAGGCCTAGAAGCTCTCCACACGGCGACCATGCTGGATGTGGATTATAATATTGCCTCCCGATCGGGGCTTCATTGTGCCCCACTCGTCCACGAACAAATGGGAACAGACAAAATTCAGGGCGCCGTCAGGTTTGGAATTGGACCATTCAACACAGAGCAACATATCGAGGCCGCCATTCAGGCTGTCAAGGAAATTGTTCATTTTCAGAAGAAAAGATAACGAGCCGTCCTAAACACAGCCGTCAGGCTTGGGCAGGCCGGCGAGCTTGCAGGCACCCTGAGCCGGGCCCGAAGGAAAAAGATCGTAGATTCCTTTTAATTGAATCCCGGTGTTTTGGCATATTTTCCGAACCATGGGAGCCAGCTTATTCTCAAGGTAGTATTGCCTGATATAATTGATGACGGCCCAGTGAGCCTCGGTCAACTCCTCAATTCCCTCTTCCTGCTTGGCTAAGAGGATGGCGATGTCTTTATTCCATTCTTCAGGATAAGTCAGGAATCCTTCCTCATTGAGCTCGTATTTTTTTCCGTTGAATTCAATATGCGGCACTACAGTCTCCTCATTGAGTATTCCGATAAGCTCATTTCAAATAATAGCATATGCGGAGTCGACTAGCTATAACATTTTGCCTTCGCGCAGCAGACTCATCATCATTGACTTCTTCCGAGCCTTCGCCTTATATTTTTTGGGGATCAGGCTGAATGTCGGCCACGTATCACCTCGGGACATCGGGTTGGAGCTATCCCGGCTGGAAGGGGAAATTCTATCCTCCCGGGCTATCCTCTGGAGAATGGCTGCAGTTTTATGCCCAGCATTTCGCCACCGTCGAAATCAACATGACCTTCTACCGCTATCCCAAACCAGAAATGTTCAGGGCCTGGATCGACCGGACGCCCGCCCATTTCCAGTTTACCCTCAAGGCCAACCGCCAGATCACCCACCTCAAGAAACTCCGAAACGTCAAGAGTGAAGTTCGCTATTTCTACATTCTTGCCGATTCCCTCCAGGAAAAGCTTGGCTGCATTCTGTTCCAGCTTCCGCCGTCGATTACCTTGAACCTGGAGCTTCTCCAGGATTTTCTCAAGACACTTGCCCCGGACTACAAGAACGTCATCGAGTTCCGCCACGACAGCTGGTACGATGAAAAAGCCTTCGATTTGCTGCGGACTCACTCTGTGACATTTTGCACTGTCTCTTCGGCGAAAGTCCCCCGCACAGCCGTCGAGACGTCATCCACCGCCTATTTCCGTTTTCACGGATTGACGGGCGGGTACAGGTATAACTACAGCGATGATGAGCTGCGGGAATGGGCCGAAGCCATCAAGTCTACAAGAGCCGCGGAATGCTACGTCTATTTCAATAACGATTACCAGGCCTATGCAGTCAACAATTGCTTGAA
The DNA here is from genome assembly GCA_964558915.1 of uncultured Eubacteriales bacterium. Classification (GTDB taxonomy): domain Bacteria; phylum Acidobacteriota; class Aminicenantia; order Aminicenantales; family UBA8522; genus CAZKEW01. The sequence goes on from CAZLFV010000104.1 coordinate 2,419, forward strand.
GCTGGCCGAGCTGCTTAAGTCTTCAAAACATTTGCCTTGAGGTTTGTTGGCTCGGTTTCTTCTCTGTCCGCCTTCAGTTTAACCAGGAAATCTTCTCTCACAGGATAAAAAACATCCAGCATGATAAAGGGCTCATCGCTCAAGCATGTGTCACTGTGGGGTACGCTTTCGGGAATGCAGTAAAAATCCCCTTTCTGGACGATGCGCTCCTCTTCTCCGACCCGAAGTCTCGCCCGTCCGGAATAAACCATGCCAACCTGTTCGTGAGGATGCGAATGCAAGGGAACGGTGCAACCTGGAGCCGTAGCGCTCAGGACCATCATCATTCTCTCTCCGTGCATCCCGGTCAGAATCGTCGTCTCCAACCCGGCAACCAGCTGCAGTTTAGGTGACTTCTCCGGGTCAATGAAATAAGGGATTTTTTTTGGCATACCGATGCCTCCTGAATTTTGTTTTATCCCTTTTGCGGTTGCCAAGTCACCAAAAGAGGATAGATTTGGCTTAGCTCGTCTTCTTGGTAGCTTTCCATTCCATGGAGCCCCGGTCACCCATCTGGACTTCACCCTTCATGGTGTTACCATCGACTTTTCCCTTGTAAGTGCGGGTGAACTGCCCGCGGGGAGTGTCGCTGGTGACCGTCCACTCGATGTCGTTCCCTTTGATGGTGCCCGCACCGGTGGATTCGCCGCGGGGACTAGTCATTGTTACCGTTAGCTTCTCACCATCCTGGACAAATTTGGCGGTTAAATTCATTTCGCCGCGGGGGGTGGTCACGATAAGATCCCACTCGCCGCTGACATCCGCGTTGGCTTGAGCGAAGCACAGGCCTAGGGACGTCAGCAGCAGCAGGATAGCGAGAAAAAGACTCTTTAATTTGGACATGGTCCACTCCTTAAAAAGAAATTAAGCATATTTTATGATTTCCCACTTCTGGCCTGGATTTTTACAAAACCCGTTTTCTCGAGGAGCAGGATATAGCTTTCGACAGCTTTGAGCGACAGAGGCCCGTATTCAGCCGAGACGGCGTTCCTGATATCGAGGATGCTCCGCCTGCCATCAATGAAATTCCGGACTTCAAAACCCGCCCTTCCCAGCCCATAAGAGGGCGTCTCTTTTATTTCTCCGAGGTTCTTGCGGAACTCCCAGTCGTTAAAAAAGCCGCTCATCTTTTCAGTCCTGAGAGGAACGCGCTTGCTCAGCCTGACCTCATCCTGGGACAAGCCGGGCTTTTGCGGCTTCACGTTTTCTTTGAGGCAGCGGAGAGCATACGTCTCGTCGAGTTCTTGGAGATAGGCCGGCTCCACTCCGTCCAGCCGCTTTATTCTGGCCCGGAGATGGCTTTCTAAAGCCGCATCTCCCTTGATCAGGAAGCGGATGGAAGCGAGTGCTTCTTTTTCTCTGTCGAAAGACACTCTCATTAAATTGAGCGCTTCCTTGTAGGAGCTCAGGAAGTCGTTCACCCCGGCAGCCAAAATCATTTTTTCGGCTCTGAACTTATCCGTGGCCAGCCGGGCTAGGCCCCTTGCGGTCGTCTCATTGATGATTCTCTCCGCTTCTGCGGAGCCGGCATTCGCCAAAAAGACGGCCGCGGCAGCAGAAATGACAACAACCCTCGTGAGCTGGGTGGGGTCGGACTTATCCGGAGTGTCGCCGCTCGAATGGTACCACATATCCGGCCAGACACCGAGCGAGACAGCCGGCACTCGCACTCCCCCGTCCACAAAAATCTCATGGTCACTTCCCCCTGTAAAGGGGTCGAGCGCATAGTAAAAGGGGTCCCGAGTTCCAGTCGGCGAGACAATCAACATGCGCTTTCCTTCCCGCTCATAGGTGATTCTCTGGTTCAGCCCGACCCACTCGATCAAAGCGGCCAGAACATCATTGAGATAAGTGGGCAGCGACCAGGGCGTTTGCTCCAGCCCAAAATAACCGTTATTTTTTATTAAAGCTTCCCCAACCATATCCTCGTTGATATCTGCAAAGAACCGTTTGGCCATGTCGGGATACTTCTCTATAAACGCTGCGGTGCCAGAGTATTCCGGGACGAAAAGAAACCGAATCGACCTTCGGAGTGGCTCCATTTTCTTTTCGTCAAGCAGCTTTTTGAGTGTCCGCGCTGTCTCGAGGATGGCCACGCAGCCGCTGGCATTGTCATTGGCACCCTGATAAGTGAACCCCTCGAAAAGATGGGCGCTGAAAACAAGCTCTTCTTCCGGATATTCCGTGCCCGGCAAAACAGCTGAAACCATTTGTTCCTTGTACGGGACCATCTGGGTTTTTGCCACAACCCTGACCTCAATTTTTGTCCCCCGCTCGAGCAAATCCCTGAGTTCCTGGCCTTGCCTGGTCGAAACTATGAAAGCAAAAGCCGGTGTCCCTTTTTCCGAGACATGGAGCTTCTCCCACCCGACCTGATCAGGGTCGAACTCGGGATGACTGGAAGCATACGCAACAAGTCCCAGGGCTCCGAATTTATCAACGGCCAGCTGCTTGGCCATACCAGGCCGTCCGTTGACCAGGACGATTTTATTCTTAACGTCTTTTCCTTGATAATAGGTTTCTGCGTTGCCGGGTCCGACATAGACGAGCTCAGCCGTCGTATCCGTAGAAATGCTTCCCTCGCAGAGACAAAGCCGAACCTCTTTGAGGTCCGCGAGCTTGCGGAGGTCGGGTTTTGTCATCCATAACTCCGCCACCTCCGCATCCCAGGTCGTAGACGAACGCGCCGGCAGGTCGATGACCTCGGCATTCTCTATCCCGTACTCTTTCAATTTTTTCATGATGAAATCGACTTCATAATATGAGGTGACATACTCTTCAGGGCGCCTATTTCTATTGACGGCGAACAGGGAAATCTCGTTCTGGAAGGCCAGGTCGCCGGAGGCCTCGCCGATGATATCCTGAAGAGTTTTCAGGGAAAGGAGCGTTTCCGGACGGGTGATTCGAATCTGGGAAAAGACCAGGCCGAGGGAAGCGGTCAGGACAAGGGCAATGATGATGCTCTTTTTCATCAGGACCTCCTCAAGAGGCTCATTTTATCCTTTTCAGAGAGGATGTAAAGAAAAAAACCTGCTTTTCTGCTAAAATAAGTTTCACGAACTGCAAGGAGGCAAAAATGAACGTGGAAATTCTTAAATATATCATGTTGGGCTTGCTCATGATTTGTGTGATCTGGCTCGTCAAGATCATTGCCAAAAAAGAAATGGAGAATCTTGTCCGAACCATCCTCCTGATTATTGTTTTTCTGGCGGCGTTTCTCTATCTCCAGAGTCAAAAAACTGAAAAAATCACTTTTGGAGATATCAGAGCTCAGGTCAAGGGAACTTTTTTCCCCGAGAAACCCTTGCATTTCATCTATTACAGGGAAGAAGGGAGGACCGGAACAAGAAGCTATGTCCGCTACAGCTTTGAGAGCCCCGGGCCGAAACTCTACGTTTCCATGGACCAAAACCAGAAATATTTTAATCTTAAAGATGTCTATGCGCTGAACCGCGTTTTAGAGTATGTCGGGCTGCCGAAGGTCCAGAAGCCCGTTCCGGAGCTGGCCTCGATCACGGGTTCACGCAGTGACCTCAATCTCTATCGCTGGGAGAACTATCCACTGGGAATTCTAACGATCGAGAGACAGATCTGCCAGAACCGCGACACTTTAGAGTCCTACCAGTGCATCCAGGCGATTATGATAACGCGTTAATAAAGTAAAGACGACCAGAAGGGCAAAATACGCGCCCGCGATGATGAAAAAAGGAAACCGGGCGAACGCTTTCCGGCTATAAATCCCTCCTTCTCCCGGAGGCGGCAAAGGCCGCGGATCCCAGGGCAGCCCATAACGTTCGGAGATTCCTTTGACATAAAGCAGGTGGATAACCGGGATTCGGCGGGCGGCCATCTCAAAAATGACCCCGCGCCTTTCGGGAGCGGGAAGCCGGCCGAAGGCGGCTAACCCCGGAGGGACGCGGAGGATTTCCGAGTCCGTGCCCATGTTCGCGTAGCCGCCCCCGATATTCACGAAGGCCTTGATCTTAGGGTCGGGCGAATTCACCCCTAAAAGTCTCAAACGATCTTCAACGTTCCTGGCGAGGTCAGGTTCGTCCAGAAAACGGGCCCCGCTTTCTTGGGCTTCCTCCCGGAGAAGGGAGCAACCCTCAGGGCTCATATCCTTTCCCACATCCCTGTCTCCCCCCAACGACAGAGCCACCGGCTCGACCCCCGCGATGCCGGCGCGGAAAAGACATTGCTGGATATCGAGCCAATGAAAGCCCGGGTCATTGGCTCCCCACTGGGAAGCTCCAAGAGAGCAAATCAGGCGCGTTTTGAGCTCCATTATCCTGGCCGCGCAGAGAGAGGCGACAATCAACGCCGGAAAAGAGCTCGAAGCCCCGATGGCGATCGTATCTCCCTTTTTAACGCCGGCCTCGTCGAGCAAGGAGACGATGAGTCCCGCAAAATTGGGGTTCGTGGTCGTCCGTTTCGCCTCCAGGTTCCCGAGAGATGTTGTTATCAGGGACCATTCGAGTCCAATGAGGCCGGTCTGGTTAATATCGTCGCGCCGGTTGATAGGAACGCCTTTCGCTTCCCGGCAGAGCCTGATGGTCTCGGTCGCTTTGTTCATCAAGGCTGAAGCCCTGAGCATCTCGTCTTTTATCTTAAGAGGCCTGAGGGCGAAGACCCGGACGAGAGGGAAGGCAACAAGGCTCAGGACGCAAAGAACATAGATGGCCACTTCCCTCTTTCTCATGGACTGACCCGTGGGAGCCATTTTCATCCTGCCATCCCTAGGATATTAGCTAGAAAATAAATAATGACTACGACCGTTATAAGCGAAGCCAGGGTGGGGAGGAACCTTTGCTTCTCCAAGTTATTGGCCAGCAAGCCGGGGATGATCAACCCGATAACCCGGAACTCTAAAGGAGCGAGAGGCAGCGACGGCGCGAGGAACAGCCAGAGTTGCGCCCAGAAGGCGCCCAGGAGGAGCATGAAGACAAAGCGGCGCTTCCCAAAGAGAATGAAATAACGGGAAACTGCCTTGTAGACCAGCAGGCTAAGGAGGGCGGCCAAGACTGTCAGAATAGCCCTCAAAGGCTGGTCGAGGGACAGGGCGATAAAGGCTGGGACAATAATCCCCCCAGGGTAAACCCCGGTGATCTCCGCATAAACAAGAGCGACTAAGATGCCGATGAAAAGTGTCTCAAGGTGCATAGGGTCTCCCTATTTTGTGCCAATAACCGACGAGTGCCTCTCCCAACCCACCCATATTTCCGATGCCGATAAGGACGGCACTCCGATTGATCCTGGCCACGATCTCAGCCATAACCGCCGCCGGGGAATCGAATGCCAAAGGAAAGAACTGTTGGGCCGAGGAGGATAGCTTGCTTATCCGCAGCGAATGGACATGGGCTCCCACAAAAAACACCCGGGAAAAATCGCGGAAATATCCCGCCTCTGTTACCGTCAACCACTGCCGGGTTCTATCGCCGCGGTCCTGCCTGAAATTAAGAATTCCGACAAAATTCCTATTCAGGAGGGGGAGTCCCTCTTTCAGGCGGTCGAGGATCACCCCAGTCGATTCTGGTTCATTGGCGGCAAAGGCGCTGACAAGAAGCCAAGGCGTGGGCGGCGCTCCCAGTTCGGCCTCCCAAATCTTAAGGCTACCGAAATCGGGTTCAGCTCGAGCTATTCCGCGCAGTGCAATATCCCTCCGGACACCCATGTGGCCGGAGACGGCTAAAGCGAGGCGCAGGTCCTGTTCGAAAAAGAAAAGAGGAGAAAACCCGGGAGGCGGAGCCTCTTCTCCCGCATGTTCCTTCTTGACGCGGACAATTTTTGCTTTCATTCGGCGAGCGGCTATTTCAAATTCTGGATAATATTCCTCGTCAGGCAAGAATACCGTGCCCCCGGCCGGAATCGCCCGAGCCAGACCTTGGGCGATCTCGGGTTTGGTCTGGCCCATCTCATCACAGTGATCAAGGCGGACATTGGTTATGGCCAGGATCTGCGGACGGAGAAGCCGCTGCGATTCGGTCCGGATCGACTCGGGCTGGATGCTCATCAACTCGGCCACAAGCGTCCGAACACCGCGCGCAGCCGCGCGTCTTAAGAGTTTTTTCCCCTCAAGGATGGTGGGCAGCCCAGTCCTCCGGATCTCTTCTTCCCGTGCATCAGGAAGGATGAGGACAGGTTTGGAGCCCGTGGTCTTGCCGAGCACATGGTGTCCCGACTCTCTCAGGGAAGCTGCGATGAATCGCGCCACAGTCGATTTCCCGCGCGTTCCCGTCACGGCGACCCGAAGGGGGACGCTTTTCCAGAGGCGGCCGAGCCTCAGCCGTTCGATGAAAAGATACAGACACAGCAAGAGCAAACAAATGCCGATAACAGCCAGTTCCTCTATGGCCGGCCTCCCGTTCTGTTCACAGCTCAAGTTTATAAATCGGCAGAGAATTTATCAACCTTCTTTGTTTTCCAGCTCTGTTTCCGTAATCATTTTGTTCTGGAATAGGGTCCTGCCACGGCTTCCCCCCGGCGAGGTTCGGGAGATGTGGCTCGAAGTCACGCTGCGATTTCCCCGGCGAGGAAATCTTGCT
>CAZLFV010000105.1:0-8945 GCA_964558915.1 uncultured Eubacteriales bacterium
GCCAGGTCGGCCAAAGACTTCAAATCTTGCCTCCGCTTTGTCCATGAACGAACCTTGCCGTTTTACATTATCGGCGAGGGGACGAATATCCTCTTTGACGATGCTGGATTCCGGGGACTGATCCTTAAGAATGAGGTCAAGGGCATTGACAGGAGGCTAAACGAAGGCCGGGTTGAGGCCTTTTCGGGGACGCTTCTTTCCGATTTAGTCGATTTGGCCCTGGAAGATGGCCTCGAGGGAATCGAGTTCGCTGCCGGAATCCCGGGGACAGTGGGGGGAGCGGTTTATGGAAACGCCGGAGCCTTTGGGGAGTGTATCGGCAATTTCCTCGAGGAGGCCGTCCTCCTGGATAGGTACGGGGAAGAATTCAGGGTTAGCAGAGAGTATTTTCAGTTCGGCTACAGGCATTCTTCTCTCAAGGCGGAACACTTCGCTCTCTTGAAAGCCGTTTTTAAGCTGGCTAAGGGAGACAGGCGAAAGATCAAAGCCGTTGTCCAAGAGAATTTAGAGAAGAGAAGGGCTCGGCATCCTGCCCGCACAAGGGCCTATGCCGGGAGCTATTTTAAGAATCCAGTGCTTTCTGACGGGACAAAGATGGCCGCTGGCTACCTCTTAGAGAAGGTGGGCGCCAAGGGACTCCGGGTCGGCGGAGCGGCGGTTTATTCCGGTCATGCCAATTTTATCCTCAACGTCGGAAAAGCTAAAGCCCAGGACGTGCTTCAGTTGGCCCAAGAATTGAAATCTAGAGTGAGGAAAGAATTCGGGGTAGAGCTCGAGGAAGAGGTTATTTATCTTCAAGCAGATTCTTCAATGCCTTGATTTTTTGGGGGGAGAGGCCTCTTTTTTTTGCCGTTTCAAGGGCCACAAGCCCGAGCTTCTTATAGGCTTCCCTGTGTTCGGGGAAGCGACGAAGCGCATTGAGGTGAGCTCTTATTGTGGTTAAATCTCCTCTTATGACAGGTCCTGTCAGGGAGTTCCGGATGTCAAATTTCTTGACGTTGCGTAAAGTTCCTTGGGCAAGCGGGAAGAGCAATCTCACTGCGTTTTTTTGACCGATCCTAGCTTGTTTGAGGAGGCCCGCCGCTCCATCCAGAAGGGTCACCAGGAAATTCGAGGTCATAGTGCAGGAAGCATGATAGTAGGGCTTTTCCTCAGGACGAAGAGCTAGGGCATGGCCTCCGAGTTGCCGAGCTATCTTCCTGGCTAACGCGAGGGCTTTCGGGTGTCCTTCCAGGCCGAAATAAATGCCCCTAAAGTGTTTGGGCGGTGTGTCCTTCCGGGCAAAGGATTGAGCAGGATGAAATGACGCAATCAGCGCTCCCTTGTCCTCAAGGGGCTTGAGAACTTTTGCCGGAAGCAGTCCGCTTGTATGGAAAACGGCTTTTCCGGTCCAATCGATCTTCTCCGCGGCAAGCTCAGCGACGACTTTTCGAATATCCTGATCGGGGAGGCAGAGGAAGACCACTTGAGCTTCGGCCGCCGCATCCCTGTTCTTAGGGAAGACTTTTCCCTGGCCGATAATCCGGCGGCTTTCTTGGGCGGAAGCTCTACCGCGGCAGGTCAGGGCCCGGATGACGTGCCCTTTTTTTGCCAGGGCGCGACCCAGAGATGTGCCCAAGCGGCCTGCTCCGATAATCGCGATCTCAACCATTTTTCCTGCCAAATGTGTCGAGCCAGAGATTGATCTCGAACGGAGTAAGCGTTGTCGCCTTTTTTTCGAGCTCGGCCGCGGGCCTGCGCTCCCGGAGGATTTTGTTGACCAGGACTCGGAACTCCCTGACGCTGAGCGTTTTTGCGCCCCTGGCCCTGGCGAAGTCTCTGAGTTCCCGGTCCGAGGTCACGAGAAAGAAATGGCGAAAATCCTTCTGCCGGCCGATCACATCCTTGATGACGTCATCGGCTTTTTGCCCCGTCGCGGGGAAGCGGACAAAAAACTTTTTCTGGCGGGAATGAATACCAGCCAGGTCCTGGTCTGGAGGGCCGTCAAAAACGAGCTCGAGGCGCTGCTTTTTCACTTTCTGGAAGACCATGAGCCTGGACACGAGAAGGTATCGACTGCGGCGGTCGCGAGGCTCGTCGGGAAATAGATGCCCGAGGACGTTATTGCCGTCGACAAGATAACCCATCCGGAAGCGCCTGGCGAGGCTAAAATGTGTAGGATCCGCCGGGTTTAAGGATAATCACCTCTGCCATTGACCCGACACGTCGTTTGAATTCCTGTGGATCAGACTTGACGATGGGAAACGTATCATAGTGGATAGGAATCACGCGCTTGGTCTGGACGAACTCAACAGCCTTGACTGCGGACGGGACTCCCATGGTGTAGCGGTCGCCGATCGGGATGAAGCTCAGGTCCGGGTTGAAAAACTCGCCGATGAGCTTCATATCGTAAGTCAGGCCCGTGTCGCCGGCGTGATATAGACGCTTGCCATCCATCTCTACGACCACTCCCGCCGCATTCCCTTTTTCGGCTGAATGAAGGGCCTGGACCATGTGGACTTTAACTCCCTTGACGTCGACGGTCCCTCCGATATTCATCCCCTCGGCCGGTATCCCCTGAGTCTGGGCGTCGACAGCGACTTCATGGATTCCCACAACGACGGCTCCCGTCTTTTTCGCCAGAGTGAAGGCGTCCCCAAGGTGGTCGCCGTGGTGGTGAGTGACGATAATAACATCCGCCTCCTTGATTTTGTCCGGGCTTGTCGAGGCCGCCGGGTTGCCGGAGAGAAACGGGTCGATATAGATAGTGCGTGAGCCTTTGATCAGGATGGCGGAGTGGCCGAGCCAGGTAATCTCCATTTTTTCCCTCCTTTCCTCGAATCAACGCATGATAAAACTAGTTTCTTATTCTCTCAATCGAAGCGCCCAAGAGCTTCAGCTTTTCTTCGATCCTTTCGTAGCCGCGGTCAAGGTGCTCGATGTCATTGATGACGGTTTCGCCGCTGGCAATCAGCCCGGCCAGGATGAGCGAGGCCGATGCCCTGAGGTCTGTGGCTATGACCTCTGCGCCAGACAGGGGCGTTTTTCCTCTGACAATGGCCTTGTCTCCTTGGACTTCGATATTGGCGCCAAGGCGGAGGAGCTCGTTCACATGAGAAAAGCGCCGGTCGAAAATCGTTTCAGTAATGATGGACGTTCCGGACGCCTGGGTCATGAGGACCATAAACTGCGCCTGCATGTCCGTTGGAAACCCGGGGTACGGTGAGGTCGTGATGTCCTGAGGTTTGATTTCCGGGCTGCCGGCGACCTGAAGCGTTCGGTCGTCGATCTTTTTGATTTGCGCACCGGAAAACCTCACTCGTTCGATGATGGAGGCGAGGTGCCGCGGCTCGGCATTTTCCAGAGTGACCTCGGCTTGAGAAAGGGCGCCCGCAACGAGGAAGGTTCCAGCCTCAATCCGGTCGGGAATGATCTCGTGTGTTGCCCCTCCGAGTTCGTCAACGCCCTGGATGCGGATGACTTCATTGCCGATTCCCTCGATTTTGGCGCCCATTTTCGTAAGGAGCTCGCTGAGATTGACAACTTCGGGCTCCAGAGAGCAATTCTTGAGGACCGTCTCTCCGTGAGCGAGGACGGCGGCCATGAGAAGGTTTTCCGTGCCTCCGACCGTCTTCTTCTCGAATTCGATCACAGCTCCCTTGAGTTTAGAAGACTCGGCCTTGATGTAGCCGTGCTCAAGGGAGATGGATGCGCCCAGTTTTTGGAGTCCGCTGATATGGAGGTCGATGGGCCTTGACCCGATGGCGCACCCTCCCGGCAAAGCGACCAGCGCCTTTCCGTAGCGCGCCAGGAGCGGTCCAAGGACGAGGATGGAAGCTCTCATCGACCGGATCAGCTCGTAGGAAGCCTCAGGCGAGATGATTTTTTTTGTCTGAATGGAAAGGGAGTTCTCTTTGAGGTCGGAATCGGCCCCGAGCTCTCTCATCAAGGTGAGAATTGTAAAGACGTCTTTCACGAGAGGGATGTTCTGGAGTCTGAGTTTATCCTCTGTGAGCAGGGAAGCGACGATCGCCGGAAGGACGGCATTTTTCGACCCGCTGATCTTAACTTTCCCCTTGAGCCGGAGCGCATGATTTCCGGAGATCCTGATTTTTTCCATCGGCGATGATTGTAGAATAAGAGGGCAGAAAATTCAAGAACGCCTCGGGGTGAGATTAAAGAGAATTTAGGGCCTGGTCGAGGTCGGCGATGATGTCGGCCGGGTCTTCGGCGCCAACGCACAGCCTGATCAGCTGAGGCGGGACATCGGCTATTTTCCTGGCTTCCTCGCCTTGCTGCTGATGCGTGGAAATGGACGGGATCGTGGCCACGCTCTTGATCCGGCCGAGGTCGGTGGCCCGGAAGATAATCTTGAACTCATCGAACACCTTGCGAGCGTTCTCTGGTGGCCCGTCCACCCGGAAACTCATCAGGTGGCCGTAGCGGTTGATCTCTTTTCCCGTCCCATCATCGGAATCCACGAGCTTCATATACTTCTTTGCCAGTGTGTGATAATGAAAGCTGGGGAGTCCGAGATAGTCGACCTGGTAAACCCGGGGATGCCGGCTCAAAAATTCCGCGACCGTCTGACAGTTCTGGCTGACCAAATCCATCTTGGAACGAAGCGTGCGCAAGTCGTTGAGGGCGAACATGGCGTTCATCGGAGAAGCAGCAGGGCCTTGGTCCCGGTAAGGCAGGAATTGGATATACTCGGCGAAGCTCTCTTTGAACAGGGGATTTTCGTTTCTAACTTTGGTGACGATGGGTTTGCGGCTGATCAACGCACCCCCGATGGACGTTCCTCCTGAAGTGACAGATTTTGTCAGCGAATGGATAACGATATCGGCTCCATAGGCAATGGGACGCATGAGCGCCGGCGTGGCGCAGGTCGCATCGATGATAAACGGAATCTCCCAGGTGTGGGCCAGGTCCGCGAGGGCTTTGACGTCGCAGAATGACTGCTGAGGGTTGCTCGGGGCTTCCATATAAAGAAAGCGGGTGCTCTCGTCGATCCTGGATTTCCATTCCTCCGTATCTTCAGGATGAAGGACCCAGCGGACATCGATGCCCCGCTCCTGCTTCTTTCGGACGTTGAAATTCTGGAATGTTCCGCCGTAAAGCCGGACCGAGGAGACGAAATTGATGTTTTCCGGCCCGGTCTTTTGTTTAACCAACAATGCGTCTGTGGCCAGGGCGATGGCCGCCATGCCTGATGCGGTCACTACACAGGAAGTATCGGAGCCGGTCTGATAGCCCTCGAGCAGGCCGAGAACCCACTGTAGATAGTAGGTGGTCGGGTTGGCAATCCTTGTGTAGCACCAGGTGGGGATGAGATAGGCGAGTGCGGCTTCAAGTTCGTCCGAGTCCCGGTAGGCCTGTGAGGTTGAGAGGTAAACGGGCTCGATGATGGCGCCTTGATTCTGGTTGAGTGCCTCCTCTGCTGAATAAAGGCCATGCACAGCGATTGTGTCAAATTTGTATTTTTTGACGCGCTCGAGAAGCGCCTGACGTTCTGCCATCAGCTTTTTGGATTCTTCGATATAGCGCCTCACTCCGGGCCCGTATTTTTGGTCCGAGCTCATGATCCCTCCCTTAATGTTTTATTGTCTCATGTGCCGGTGGATGGCTAGAATATCGGACAGGATGGAATATCCTGTCTCAATTTTCCCGGCGCCGGCGCCTTGGATGGTGACCTTCCCCATTAAATCCAGGTCAAAGGTCAGAGCATTCTGAGCTCCCATGACCCCGGTGAGGGCGTCGGAAAGCGGAAGCTTTTGAGGAGAAACGGCGGCTTCGACGCCGCTTCCGCTTTTTTTGGCTTGGGCGATGAGCTTGTACCGGAATCCTTGATCCTTGGCCGTTAGGACCTGCTCTCTCGTCAGGCCGGTAATGCCCTGCCGCTTGACGTCATCGGGTGTGATGTTTCCTTCCAGGAGGACGTTGGACAGGATGACAATCTTGGCCACGGCATCATAGCCTTCGACATCGGCCGTCGGGTCGGCCTCAGCATAGCCCAATTCTTGGGCCAGCTCCAGCGCTTCGCGATAACCCATATTGTCCTGTTCCATTTTGCTGAGGATGAAATTCGTCGTCCCGTTCAGGATTCCCTTGACCTCGCGAATCTCGTTTCCGGCCAAGCCGCTTTCAAACAGGCTGAATACGGGCGTTCCGCTCATCACTGTGCCTTCGATGCGGAAGCAGAGGCCATTCTGGTCGGCCATTTTCCGGAGCTCGTGGTAATAGAGGGCGGCCGGCCCTTTGTTGGATGTCACAACGTGCATTCCTGTCCGCAGGGCCTTCTTGATGTAGCTCGTCGCCGGCTCTCCGGTCTTAATGTCCGTGTATGTCAGCTCAGCGATGATTTTGGCCTCGCATTTTTCGATCATGTCCAAAGGATTGAGGAGCTCGGCGGTCTTCCCTTCGCCGTAATATTGGTCGATCCGTTTTCCTTCTTTCAACAAGTTCAGCATGGTCCTGATGTCGATGCCGTCCGGCACAAGGATGGACCCTTTATGGAGGTCGGAAATGGCCACGACCTTGGCTTCAAAATCAAATGTGTTTTTGAGGTGTTCTCTCTTTGCTTCCAGGATTTCAAGCACTCCTGTGCCGACGGTTCCGCATCCAATCAGGCCGATTTTGATTTCCATAGTCTCTTCCCTCCACAAGAAAAAAAGAAATGGGGACGGTTCTGTTTTTTAGAAAAAGAGAACCGTCCCCATTATTTGAACGACTTACTGCTTGGGCGCGGCTGCTGCTTTGATCTGAGCTTCAATCCATTCGGTGGTGACGCTCTTGGGTCTTTCGATCGGCAGGCCGAGGGCGCGGCTCCAGATGAGCTGGGCGAGAACTCCGATGGCCCTGGATACGCCGAAGAAAACGGTGTAGAAATCCCATTCAGTGACGCCGTAATGATAGAGCAGGCAGCCGGAATGGGCGTCGACGTTGGGCCATGGATTCTTGGTCTTTCCGTGCTTGGTCAGAACATCGGGAGCGACTTCATAGACCATGCTCACGACCTTGAAAATGTCATCATCGGGCAGGTGCTTGAGGGCGAACTCTCTCTGGGCGACATATCTCGGGTCGGTCTTGCGGAGCACGGCATGACCATAGCCGGGAACGACCTTTCCGGCATTCAGGGTGTCCCAGAGGTATTTTTCAAGCTGTTCCTTGGTGGGAACGCCCTTCAGCTCCTTCATCAAGTCCATGATCCAGCGCAGGACTTCCTGGTTGGCCAAACCATGGAGAGGTCCGGCCAGGCCGTTCATGGCGGCGGACAGAGAATAGTACGCATCGGAGAGGGCTGAGCCGACGAGGTGGCTGGTGTGAGCAGAGACGTTTCCGCCTTCGTGGTCGCTGTGAATGACCAGGTAAAGCCGCATCAGCTCTTTGAACGCTTCAGCCTTCACGCCGATCATGTGGGCCAGGTTTCCGCCCCAGTCAAGGTTCATGTTGGCCGGGATTTGCTTGTCATCCTTGTAGCTTCGGCGATAAATGTAAGCGGCGATCAGGGGGAGCTTGGCCAGCAGGTTCATGACATCTTCGTACGTCGGATCCCAGTAATTCACCTTGCTCATCCCGGCTCTGTACTTCTCGGTAAAGATGGAATCTCTTTGCAGGGCCAGGATGCCGAGCGAGAACTGGGTCATGGGGTGCGTGTCTTTGGGGAGGGATTTTAGAACGTCGAGAAGATACTTGGGAAGCTCGCTCCGCTTCTGCCATTCCTTGGTGATCTCTTTGACGTCGTCGTCGGTCGGAAGATCGCCGGTGAGCAGAAGATAAAAGATGCCTTCAGGAAGAGGCTCTTCTCCGCCCGGGGCCTTGGGCAGCTTGGCCCGGAGTTCAGGGATGGTGAACCCGCGGAAGCGAATCCCTTCGATCGGGTCAAGGGCGGACGTTTCCCAGACCATGCACTTGACGCTGCGCATCCCGCCGTAGGCCTGGGCGATGGAGACGTCGGAAATCTTCATTTCCCCGGACTGCTTGAGGATGCCCTGCACCTTCTCGCGCATGGGGACCATCTTAGCAGCAAATTTGTCTTTTAATGAGGGCATAAAATAAACCTCCTTTGAGCTATTTGTTTACCCGCATGTTAATTTGGGGGCAAAAATATAACATTCTCCCCTTTCTCTGTCAATCCATAAAATTGCTTTTTTTGGTGAAATCTCTTCTTGATTTTTTTCCCCCAAGCATCTATCTTATTTTTTCGGAATTTGGAGTAAGGGAGAACGAAATGGGTGCTTTGTTGATTCTGTTTATTTTGATCGGCGTAGGGCTCATCATTTTCATCGGGATTTACAACAGCCTCATCGTCCTGAGGAACCGTTGCGATAATGCCTGGTCTCAGGTGGATGTGCAACTGCGGCGGAGATATGACCTCATCCCCAACCTGGTTGAGACGGTGAAGGGCTACGCCAAGCACGAGAGGGAAGTCTTCCAGAATGTCACCGAGGCGCGGGCCAATGCCATCAACGCGAACACGGTGAAGGACCAGGCGCAGGCCGAGAACATGCTCAGCGGGGCCCTAAAAACTTTGTTTGCCGTGGCTGAAAACTATCCTGAACTCAAGGCCAACCAGAACTTCTTGATGCTTCAAGAAGAGCTCGCCGGAACCGAGGGCAAGATCGCCTATGCCCGGCAGTTCTATAACGACACCGTTATGAAGTTCAACCAGAAGCAGCAGGTCTTCCCCTCGAGCATCATCGCCAGGATGTTCAATTTCAAGGAGAGAGAGTATTTCGAGATCGGGGAGGCGGAGGCCAAAGAGCCCGTGAAGGTCAGCTTCTGAGCGGCGATGGGTCCTGTCACGGCGCGTCCCCTCCGAGGGTCGGGAGATGTGACTCGAAGTCACGCTGCGATTTCCAACATCATTCCTCCCCTCATCCCCGGGGTCATCGCGAGCGAAGCGTGGCGATCTCAGTTTGAGGCTTGCTGTGTATGAGCAAATTGCCAGCAACAAGAGGAAGTCG
>CAZLFV010000106.1:0-8866 GCA_964558915.1 uncultured Eubacteriales bacterium
CAGCTCTATGAAGGGGAAAAGTACTTTGATGTCGTGGTCAGATTTCCCGAGGCCCGGCGCGACTCTCTCCAGAGCCTTGAAAACGTCCTGGTCGATTCTCCTTTGGGCTACAAGATTCCCTTGAGCAGCCTAGCGGCGGTTCGTGTCGTTGAGGGCCCGGTCCAGATCAGCCGGGAATACGGCAAGCGCAGGATCGGGATAGAATGCAATATTTCCGGCCGGGATATCGGGGGCTTCGTCGCTGAGGCCAAACGCAAGATTCAGGCTCAGGTCAAGCTTTCACCGGGATATTACCTCACCTGGGGCGGACAGTTCGAAAACCAACAGCGGGCGATGAGGAGGCTAATGATCATTGTGCCCATGACGATCGGGCTCATCTTCTTCCTGCTTTTCCTCACGTTCAATTCCATGAAGCTGGCGACTCTAGTGATTTTCAACCTGCCCTTTGCCTTGATCGGGGGAGTTTTTTCTTTATATATAGCGGGACTCTACCTTTCTGTGCCGGCCTCGGTCGGGTTCATTGCCCTATTCGGGATCGCCGTCCTGAATGGGGTTGTCTTGGTTTCTTACATCCATCAGGTCTATCAAGAAGGCGTGCCCCTTGCGGAAGCCATCGTCAAAGGGTGCGAGCGCCGGCTTAGGCCCGTCTTGATGACGGCCTCGATCACCGTCTTCAGCTTGGTTCCGTTGCTCTTCGCTCAAGGACCCGGCTCAGAGATCCAGAGGCCACTGGCCGCAGTGGTCGTCGGCGGACTGGTGACCTCGACGCTCCTGACGCTTCTTGTCCTGCCGGCTATCTACAGCTGGTTCGAAACGAAAGAACAAAAAAGGGACACAAAATCAATTTCCTTGTTTTCGTAGAACGTAGCTGCAATAAATTCGGAAATTGATATTGTGTCCCCAATTTTAGTGTGCTATTTTTGGAATGACCGGCGACCATGATCCAAAGGGACGTTCTTCAGAAAAAGTTCAGAATTTTCATCCTCCTTTCTTTTTTCGTCCTGATCCTGGAAGTGGGCGGCGGAATCGTCACAAATAGCCTGGCCCTGCTGAGTGATGCAGGCCATGTTTTGATTGATATGTTGGCTCTGGGGCTGACATATTTTGCGCTCCGGATTTCAAAAAAGCGCTCGACCGCTAAGTATACGTTTGGGTTTTATCGAGCCGAGATTCTCGCAGCGATCACCAATGGCCTCGTGCTCATTCTCATCACTATCTATATCTTCTATCAATCCTATCTCAGGTTTCTTTCTCCCCGGCCCGTCAAGGGTACAGAGATGTTGATGATTTCGGTCATCGGGCTTTTGGCCAATCTTTATGTGGCTTTAAAAATGCAGAGCTCGGCAAGAGACAACCTGAACGTCCGCGGAGCGTACCTTCACGTCCTGAGCGACATTCTGTCTTCGATCGGGGTTGTGGTCGCAAGCGGCTTGATCATCGTCACGGGCAACCCCGTCTTTGACCCGATCATAAGCGCGATGATAGGACTCATCATCTTGTCGAGTTCCTTCAGGTTGATCAAAGAGGGAACGCAAATCCTGATGGAAGGTTCGCCCGGCCACATTGACTTGGCAGAGATAACGGAAGACATCCAGAGAATAAGCGGAGTTAAGGAAGTCCACGATCTCCATATTTGGAGTATAGGCTCAGATGTTTATGCCCTCAGTTCCCACATCTTGATTGGCGCAGACAAGGCTCCGTCAATGAATTCAATCATTTCTGAAATCAATCAAATGCTTGAATCAAAATATAAGATTACCCATACCGTTATTCAGTCTGAATGTGATCGTTGCGTTGAAGGCGGGGACAAGCATAATCATTAAAAGACGCTCCGGCCAACCTCGGCTCATTTCCGCGAAAGCGATTCCTGAAAAGGGAAAAGGGGGTTCGTTTGACGATTTCGCTCAACACATGTTATATAAAGATACCCACCGCAAGAAAATATGGCAAAAATGATTTGCCTTCCGCGCTTTGCCATCCAGGCTCTGTCTTGGTTTCTCCTCACCTTGGCTGTGCTAAGCTTTGCTGCTTGCCTGAAAAGGGGAGCGCAGAAAGAGCTGATCGTCGCCGGCTCGACGAGCATCCAGCCTTTTGCAGACCGCTGGGCCGAGATCTATATGACAAAATATCCGGGGAGAATCGTTAACGTCCAGGGCGGAGGGTCGAGCTCCGGGATTCAGGCGGCCCGGTCTGGAGCGGCAGACATTGGAACATCATCGAGGGAACTCAAGCCCGAGGAAAAAGACTTGACCGAAATCGTCGTGGCGAGAGACGGCCTGGCCGTTATTGTTCATCCCAGCAATCCTGTTTCTGATTTAACCATTTCTCAGGTGAGGCAGATTTTTGCCGGAGAACAACGGAGCTGGAAGGATTTCGGCGGCCGAAACAGAGCCATCACGGTGGTCACACGGGAAGAAGGCTCCGGAACGCGCGGGGCTTTTCAAGAGCTGGTCATGGGAAAGGTCCGGATTACCAAGGGAGCCATTGTCGAGGACTCGAACGGCACCGTCCGCGAGATCGTCGCCGGTGACCCGGACTCAATCGGCTATATTTCGCTAGGCTTAGTCAACAGTGCGGTCAAGGCCTTGAATCTTGATGGAGTCATGCCCACCGATGCGAATATCCTCGAGAACCGCTACCGGCTGGTGCGGCCTTTTCTTTTCGTGACCAAAGGCCCGGCGGGCTCCGAAGCCAAGGAATTCATCGATTTTGTCCTCTCACGTGAAGGCCAGGATTTGATCAGAAAGGAGGGGTTGATCCCGGTTCAATGAAGAAACATAACCTGCAAAGAAACGAGAAGTTTACCCGGCTTGTTCTCCTATTGTTTGCCTTCTCTGCGGTCGCAATCCTGGCCGTCATCACCATTTTTATTTTCGCCGAGGGCACCCCAATCATGTTCCGGCACGGGGTCAAGAAATTCCTATTTGGGCTGGATTGGTATCCCACTGAAGAAAGTTATGGCCTTTTACCTATGATCACGGGCTCGCTGATGGTGACTCTCGGAGCCCTCATCCTCGGCGTTCCTTTCGGGCTGGCCTGCGCCATCTTTTTGACCGAATTTTCTTCCAAGCGGCTCAGGCGCGTGATCAAACCCGTCATCGAGCTTCTGGCTGGGATTCCGTCTGTCGTTTATGGTTTCATGGGCGTCGTCATCCTGGTGCCTTTCATCCGCGAGACCTTGGGCGGGCCCGGGCTTTCGGTCTTGGCCGCGTCAATCATCCTGGGCATCATGATCCTGCCCACTGTTATCAGTATTTCCATCGATTCACTTCTGGCTGTCCCCTGTGCCTACCGCGATGGTTCCATCGCCATGGGTGCCACCCGCTGGCAGACCGTCAGAATGGTCATGCTTCCGGCCGCCCGTTCAGGCATCATTGCAAGTATTATCCTGGGCATGGGCCGGGCGATCGGCGAAACCATGGCCGTGATCATGATCGCCGGAAATGCCATCAGCATCCCCCGCTCCATCCTGGCACCCGTCCGCACCCTGACCTCAAACATCGCTCTGGAAATGGGCTATGCCAGCGGTGAGCATCGCGAAGCCCTTTTCGCCACGGGCGTGATCCTGTTTATTATCATCATGATCCTGAACACCCTGGCCAATATCACCTCGGCCAGGCGGGCGAGGAAGAAATAAATGTATTTCCATCCCAGGATCGAACAGAAGGTCGTCCGGACTGTTCTCTGGCTTTTCACTTTTATTACAGTTGCCATCCTGGTCTTCATCGTCGTTTTCATCCTGAGGAAGGGGCTTCCGGCCGTGACCTGGGAATTCCTCTCCAGGAATCCTATTGATATGGGGAAGTCGGGCGGAATCTTCTCGACCATTGTCGGCACCCTTGCCCTGACATTAATGGCCCTCCTGGTCGCCACTCCGCTCGGCGTCGGGACGGCCATTTATCTGGCCGAATACACCTCTGAAAACCGGATCACCCGCATCATCCGGTTCGGCGCTGAATGTCTGGCCGGCATCCCTTCGATTATTTTCGGCCTGTTCGGGTTCATCCTTTTTGTCACCAAGCTTGGGTTCGGCTGGTCGATCCTGAGTGGAGGCCTCACCCTAGCTTTTATGATCCTGCCGACCATCATCCGGACGAGCGAAGAGGCCATTCGTGCCGTTCCTGCGTCATTCAGGCAGGTCAGCTTTTCCCTGGGCAGCACCAAGTGGCAGACCGTCAGCCGGGTAGTTCTTCCCTCCGCCCTCCCGGGAATTGTTACGGGTATCATCCTTAGTATTGGAAGGAGTATCGGCGAGACGGCGGCGGTCATTTTTACGGCGGGAAGCGTGCTGCGCCTTCCGAGTTCGGTTTTTTCTTCGTCCAGGACGATGGCCGTTCATTTTTACATCCTGGCCAGGGAAGGCATCTCCATGTCCATGGCCTATGGAACGGCGGCGGTGCTTGTGGTTTCGATCCTGGTCATCAACCTGGCAACCTACTATCTCATGGAAAAATTTATCAGGAGATACAGTTGAGCAGCGGAGCTTCAATGGGCTCAAAGTCCGTGGCGATCGCCGTTAACAATTTCAGCCATTATCTGGGCTCTGAGCAAATGCTCAAGAACCTGAACCTCGAGGTGTTCCACAACGAAATCCTCGGGATTATCGGTCCCTCGGCCAGCGGAAAGACGACTTTTCTCCGTTCACTCAATCGCCTCAATGACCTCATTCCGGGTTCGCGCCATGAAGGCGCAATCACGATCGATGGGCAAGATATCTACGGTCCCGAAGTCAGTGTTGTTGAGCTGCGGCGCAGGCTCGGCATGGTTTTCGCGACGCCGGTTCCTCTTCCCCGGTCGATCTATGAGAATGTCATTTTTGGGAACCGGATGGCGGGCCTGAGGGATAGGCGGCATTTGGATGAAATCGTCAGGGAGAGCCTGGAGCAGGTCGGGCTCTGGACTGAAGTTGCCGACAGGCTGGATTCGAGCGCCCTCAAATTATCGGGGGGCCAGCAGCAGCGGCTCTGCATAGCCAGGATCCTGGCCCTGCGTCCGGAGTTTATTCTTCTTGATGAGCCGACCTCGGGGCTCGACCCGATTTCGACGATGAAGATCGAGAACTCCTTGGATCACCTCAAAAAAGATTACACCATCATTCTTGTGACCAACAATACGAAGCAGGCGGCCCGCGTCGCTGACCGGACCGCCTTTTTCTTGGGCGGCGAACTTGTGGAAATCGGACCGACCGATAAAATATTTACGGCCCCGGATAACGCTAAAACGAACGACTATGTTTCCGGAAGGTTTGGATAAAGATGGAGCGAGGACGGTCATGAATATCATCCAGGTCCGCAGCCTCTCGCTCTTTTACGGCAAGTTTCAGGCCTTAAAGGATATAAATTTGGATATCGAGGCCAACAAAATCACCGCGCTTATTGGGCCGTCCGGGTGCGGCAAGTCGACTTTCCTCCGTTCGCTCAACCGGATGAATGATCTGATCGAGGACGTCAAAACAAGCGGCACTGTGATCATCGACGGCCAGGATGTTTATGACCCCAAAATAGACCTGCTGAGGCTGCGGAAAAAGGTTGGGATGGTTTTTCAAAGGCCCAATCCTTTTCCGCTATCCATAGCGGATAATATCACTTACGGGCTGAGGGTTCATGGTCTTCAGGACAAGGCCGTGCTCAAGGAGAGGCTCCGTCGGAGCCTTGACCGGGTTCACCTCTGGGAAGACGTCGAGGGTAAACTTGAACTCAACGCTCTTTGTCTCCCCGATGAACAGCAGCAGCGTCTCTGTATCGCCCGGCTGGTGGCCATCGAACCTGAGATCCTGCTCATGGATGAGCCCTGTTCTGCGTTGGACCCGATCGCCACAGGCCGGATCGAGGACTTGATGCATGAGCTGAAAAAGAAATACACCATTGTCATTGTCACGCACAACATGCAGCAGGCAGCCCGAGTCTCCGACCAGACAGGATATTTTCTTTTGGGAGAGCTGGTGGAGTTCGGCGAGACCAGCCAGATTTTTACCACGCCGCAGGACAAAAGAACGGAAGATTATATCACCGGACGATTTGGATAAAAAATGGTCACAAGGAGGTTAACATGGAACGGCATCTCGACAAAGAATTGGAGGAGCTCAACAGGGAAACCCTGCGCCTAGCGACCCTGACCGAGGAGGCGATTGCCCAATCGATAGTGTCTTTAACGGACCTCAGCGTAGAGAAGGCCAGGCAGGTGATCGTGGACGATAGAAAGATCAATGATATGGAACTTGTCATCGATGAAAAATGCCTGGACTTGATTGCCCTCTTTCAGCCCATGGCCGTCGACTTGCGCTACATCACCATGACGATGAAGATCGGCACGGACCTGGAAAGGATCGCCGACCTGGCCGTGAATATCTCCGAGAGAGTCCTGGAAATCGCCGATAAACCGCATCTCAAACCTTTGATCGATATCCCGAAACTGGCCCGTCTGGCCCAGGGAATGGTCAGGGACGCCATTGATTCGTTTGTCCGGAAAGATGCGAAGCTGGCGCGGGAAGTTATCTTGCGGGACGACCAGGCGGACTTCTTGCGCAATCTGGTCCAGACTGAGCTCATCTGCGATTATATGCTCAAAGATTGTTCCACCGTTACTCGCGGCATTCCCCTCATTCTCATCGCCCGCCATCTCGAGAGGATTTGCGACCATGCCACAAATATTGCTGAAGATGTGGTCTATATGGTCGAGGCGCGCGTGGTCAAACACCACCCTGAAAACCTCAGGGAGAGCTGAGCGGACATCGTTTCTCTTCCCTGCTTAATTAACTAAAAATTTATCTTCTCTTTATCATTTCTTAACACAGTTATTCTATCTTGCGCCCTACTCGAAAGGAGTAGCCTCCCTAGAAAAGCCGGGAAAAAAGGTCGACCGCCCGGCGGGGAGGTAACGAGCAATTCTTAAAAGGAGTTAAACGAATGGAACGAAAGTCAATTCAAAGGGTAGCCGTCTTTGCCTTCCTTGCTGTCCTAGCTTCAGCTAACCTATTCGCCCAGCAAACCTTCAGCACGACGATCTATTTTGATTACAGCTTCAATCTGACTCAGAACGGCTATCTGACCGGCACGGACGCGGCCAAAGCTTTGAACAACAAATTTGGTTTCCGTCGGGCTTATTTTCGGTATGAAAATAAGGTCAGCGACACGCTGAAGTTTCGGTTCACATTTGATGCCGACAACACCGCCAATATCACGGCTGTTGACTTTGGCAAAGCGTCGACGAAGAAAGACGACAAGCTTCGGCCTTTCATCAAACATCTTTACCTTGATTATTCTGGCCTTCTGCCCACTTCTAGCTTGAAAATCGGCATGATTGAAACCCTCACCTTCAAGATGGCAGAGGACGAGTGGGGTTACCGCAGTGTGGCCAAAACACTCGTCGACGGCTACAAGGATGTCACCGGTGTCGATATCCGGGCCTCGAGCGCGGACCTTGGCGCCAGTTTGACCGGAGCAATCGGCAAGTTCGTCCGCTACGGCGCCATGGTATCCAGCGGCGAAGGCTACAGCCATCCGGAATATAACAAGTTTAAAAAGCTCTCCGGGAACCTCCGCATCATTCCGGCCGCTGGACTCTCGGTCGTGGGATACTACGAATATGAAAAACAAGACGATGTGAACAAGGCCGTGATGTACAAGGTGGATGGATACTTTGATATGGTCAAGGGCCTGACTCTGGCCGCGGAATATTTCAGCTACAATAACGACAAGTTCATGAATGCGGACAAGAGCCACTACGATAGTCGGGGCCTCTCGATCTTTGGAGTCTACAAAATTGTCGTGGATAAGTTCAACATCTTTGCTCGGTACGACCACTACATTCCCAACTCCACAAAATCTCTCTCCAATATCAACCTCGTCATCGCTGGCTTCGATTGGACGCCGGTCCATAAGAGCTGGAGGCTCCAGCCGAATATCTGGTATTACACTTATGCAGACTCAACACGTAAAAGCGATGCCTATTTCAACCTGACGTTTTTCCTCTCGTTCTAAAAGAGGATAAAAATATCAAGGAGGTCAAAAATGAAAAAACTTAACCTAGGAACACTCGTGGCCATGGCCGGACTCAGCCTGGCCCTGGTTTTCACTCCGTCGCTTCTCGCCCAGAAGAAGATGATCCAGGTCAAAGGGTCGGATACGATGATCAACCTCGTCCAGATCCTGGCCGAGGAGTATATGTTGCGGAACCCCAAAGCGGCCATTGCCGTGTTGGGCGGCGGTTCAGGAACAGGTATTTCTGCTCTGATTAATGGCACCTGCGACATTGCGGATACGTCGCGCGAATGGAAAGAGAGTGAAGTCAATTTGGCCTGGGAAAAAGGTGTCACGCCCCGCAATTTTGCCATAGCCGTGGACGGACTCAGCATCATCGTCAACGAGAAAAATCCGCTGGCCAAGCTGACCATGGACCAGGTCGGCTCCATCTACCGCGGCGAAATCAAAAACTGGAAAGCCGTGGGCGGACCCGATAAGGCCATATCGCTTTACGGCCGGCAGTCCAATTCCGGCACTTACGTCTTCCTCCAGGAGCACGTTCTCAAGAACAAAAATTACTCCACGGACATGAAAGAGATGAACGGCAACGCCCAGATCATCGAAGGCGTAAAGGCGGACGAAGCTGCTATCGGCTATGTCGGCGTCGGCTATGTCGTTGACAAAGCCACGGGCAAGCCCATGGCCGGACTTAAGGTTCTTAATATCTCCAAGGACGAGAAATCAGAGGCGTTCTCTCCCATGGACAAGCAGGCTGTTGACACGCGGAATTATCCTATCGCCCGCCCCCTCTATCAGACCACTAAAGGAAAGCCGAGTGGGGACGTGGCGGCCTTTATTCAATGGGAGGTCGGCCCCGAAGGACAGAAGATCGTCGAACGGGAAGG
>CAZLFV010000107.1:0-8804 GCA_964558915.1 uncultured Eubacteriales bacterium
CCGCCCTCGGCCCCCGCACCCCGGGGAACCAGTCCCGTCGGTTCCCCCCATCGGAAAAAACCGATGGGTCCCCCTTCCGCTACGGGGGCTTCAGGGCGGCCTCCTGCGCCACATCATGAACATCATATATTTGGAGATGCTTTCGGGACGGGATCCGAATTCCGGAGCATTTGCTTCATGTCTCCAGGATTTTTCACAGTCGGCGGATGTTCATCCCGCCGCTGACCTCGAGGACCAGCCCGGTCGAGTAAGGGAAATACCCCTTGGCCAGGGCCGCCACGGCTTTTCCCACGTCCTCGGGATACCCCCATCTCTTCTGCGGCACCAGCCCCTCGGCGATGAGCTTGTCATATTTTTCCTTTACCGGCGCGGTCATTTCTGTCTCGATGATGCCCGGACGGATTTCATAGACGTTGATCCCGTATTCTGAGAGGCGGTCGGCAAAGAGCGCAGCGGCCTGGCTCAATCCGGCTTTGGAGATACAGTATTCGGCCCTAAGAGGGGAGGAGACTGAAGCGGAAATCGAAGAAATGAAGACGATGCATGGCTTCGGCTCAGGACTTTTTTTGACCTGGGTGATCATCTGCCTGGCGACGAGCTGGGTCAGAAAAAACGTCCCCCTCGCGTTTATTCCCCAGACCCTGTCGAAGCTCTCGGGAGTCGTTTCAAGGATATCCATCCGGACGAGAGGAGCAACTCCGGCATTATTGACCAGAACGTCCAGCCGTCCAAACTTTCCGAGGACTTCGTCAAGCATTCTTTTATGTTCATCAAGGACGGCGATGTCGCCCTGGACGGGAAAGAACTCCGCTCCCAACGCCTCGGCGCATTCCTTGACCTCGAAAAGCCCGGTCTTCTTGTTCTGCGGGTCGAAGATGACATCATTTCCGGCGATATCAAAACCGCCACTGGCGAGCTCCAGGGAAATCCCCCGGCCGATGCCCCGGCCGGCTCCGGTGATAAAGGCCACAGGTTTTTTGCTCATGCTTCATCCTCCTCGCGGACGACCCGGCCCTCTCTATAGTCTCTCCAAACATTCTCAAACCAGGATTCTTCCTTGGGAATGGGCCGGATGTCCACCCATTTCTTGACCACCTTCCCCCCCTCGTCAAGGGAAATTTCCAGAATTTTTTGGTTCACGAAGGCCTGCGGCGGGTTGAGGGAGAAACGCCACGGGTTACCCATTCCCGGGCAGGGTTCTATGCCGTTTAAATCAAGCACAAGATACGAGCCTCTGCTTTTTCCGCCTTTGTCCAGATACTCTCTGATGGCCTCAAGATAGAGGGCATGCGTGAGGCCGAGGTCGAGCATCTTGAAGGCGGCGGGAAGCTCCTTGGAAGAGCGAACCTTCATCTCTGAATTCAACCTTGCCCAAAGCGCCCAGGCTCCTTTCAAGGCTTCTTCGGCTTTCCCGGCGCTTCGGATTGCCGCTCCGACGGACGAAATCCTTCTCTGGATTTCCTCTCGCGCCTGCTCGATGAAGGCAGTATCTTTTGTTTTCCTGTCAAGCATCTTTTCAGCCAGAGCGAGCTTCTCTTTCACCTGCGGGCCGGCGGATGAAAGGAAGGCTTTAAGCGAGGCAGGTTTGTGATTGTACCTTCGGGCGATAAAGATCGCGGCCCTCAAGCCTCCCACCTGCCCGGAATTGAGCGCCGACCCTCCCGGACGTCTGACCCCGTGACTTCCGTTCACCTCTCCCACGGGGAAAAGGTGTTTGATATTAGATTCCCACCAGATGTTGCCCTTGAAGCCTCCATTATTATGCTGGGCGCAGAGGGCGATTTCGAGGGAATCGCGGGAGAGGTCAATGCCGTGCTTCTTGTAGACGGCGACAGCAGGCGGGTTTATTTTGGCGAGCCTTTGAAGGGGGGTAGCGAGCAAGGCGGCTGATTTCTCAAGGTAACTCGAAGCTTCCCGGCTGAGCAGGTTGAAGCTGAATTCCTCAAGCTTCCCTCCGCCGCCCGGGTTCCGGGTGAAGTCCAGGAAGACCCGCCTTTTTTTGACCACGGTTTCGTTATACACAGCGACATCGATGAGCGAGGAGCCATAGTTCAATATTTTTCCCGGGTCGAAGGGCCACTCGTAGCCCTTGAGAAAAATGGCTGTGCTGAGCTTTCCCATGTCGGGAAAATACTCAGTCAGGAATTCGCGCTCGTCCCGGCCGTCCTGGTTGGTCGAGAAAAACCGGGGAATAACCTGCTGATACGTTCCGGAAAGATTCCAGCGGAATTTTATCGAGGCCAGCCCGAATTGGGATTCGCCGAGATTTTGTGCGACTGCGCCGATCTCAAAGGCCAGGCCGTGGGAGCCGACCTGGCTTTCTGGATAAACCGAATCCCTATAAATTCCGGCCGGGCCGCCCGTCCCGAGAATGATGTTGACGGCGTTGAAAAGGACGAACCCGCGCCGGGGCTTTCCCAGGTTCTTCTTGTCGAGAGCAACAGCCCCGATCATCTTTTTTTTATCTCCCTGTCCTTCAGAAAGCAGGGCAATGACCTCATGCCTGTTCAAAACCGGAATGCTTCTTTTTCTGACCTCCTTGGCCAGCGCCTCGAACATCAAGCGCGAGGTCAATGGCCCTGCGGAGGTGGCCCGGCCGCGGGGGTCGTTGTCAGTTTTATAGCCGGGATAACCGCCATGCTTATCATGAGGAAAGGGCACGCCCAGGTCGACCAGATGAAAAAAAGCCGCGAGTGAATTCTGCGCCTCGACGAGCGCAATATCCCCGTGCATGGAGCCGCCCGAGAAAAGGTCCTCAGCCATCTCAAGAGCAGAGTCAGAAAGCCCCGGCGCAAGAGAAAGCTTGTAGTACGTCTGCTTATCCGAGCCGGCGTTTCGGGAAGTCCCCCCGCCCCAATTGTCTGTGGAGATGGCGATGTCCCTCACGCCCTGCTCGTGAAGCCGGATTGCGGCGTTGAGCGCTGCCGCGCCGCTCCCGATGATGAGCGTGTTGAGTGAGTAAACGGGGAGATGAATCTCGCCGAACCTGGCTTCATGTGTTTTCATGTGCTTACGCCGATCTCTTTGGTTTTTTTCCGGACTTTTTCAAGACTTTCTTGGCTCAGGACTTTTCTCCTCACTTTGCGATATTCGGGCGCGTAAATCTCTGCGTCCCGGACAGTGCATCCCACCCGGCCGCCGTCACGCAAAAGTTGCGAGCAGCGTGAGCAGGTGGTGCAGACTTTTCTGAGATTAAGGACGCCGTATTCTGCCAGGTCGTCAAGCCAATCGGGATAGGCGAGAGCTCCTCTTCCGAGCCCTACGATGGCGATTTTCCCGGTCTGGACCATGGCCGCGGCGACATTGGGAAAGAAATGACGCAGCCAGGAATAGCCTGTGCCAACCATCGGTAAGGACGGGAACGCTTTTTGAAGTTCGCCGCCGAGGCGAAGAAGCCGGGAAACCCCGACCAGCGGATGCTCTTCGGGTAAGGGCATCCCAAGGAGAGGGATATCATAGGGCCTGCCATAATGAGGCTTGTGCTTCGGGACTCCGGCGGATAAATTAAGGAGAGGAAACCCGAGCTGGGCAAGCTTTTGGACGAGTGCCTTGACCTCAGTCAGGTCCTCTTTGCCCGGCTGCAGCCGGCTTGCGCCAAACCCGTAAGGCCAGGGCAGGGAATCAAAAATACTGAGCCGGGAGGTCACAAGAAGGCCTTTGACCCGTTCCCTGATTTTTTTCGATGTTTCGAGCAAAAACCGGGTTCTATTCTCGAACGGCCCGCCGTACTTGCTTTCCTCCCGGGTGAATGAGGCCAGGAGCTCAGAAACAAGGTAGCCGTGGCACGCTTTGATATCGACGCCGTCAAACCCGGCTTCGCGGCTGAGTTCGCCGGCGGAGACAAAAATTTCCTGGAGTTCATCCAGCTCCTTATCAGTTATGAGCGGGTAATCCGGAGGCAGCTCCATTTTGCCGTCGAGTATAGGATTATGCTGAGCTATGACCGGCCTGGGTTTGTCCGCCGGTTTGGAAAAGCGGCCCGAATGGGTCAGTTGGAGAATAAGAAGAGGCATGCGGTCGGAGCCAAATTTTTTCCGGGCTTCCTGCCGCGTCTCCTCAACGAGGCGTTTGAACCCGTCCTTTGATTCTTTCGCGATCATGAGCTGACGCGGGTTCGACTGGCCAGCCTCGGTCACCGCCGTCGCTTCAAACCAGATCAGCCCGCAGCCACTTTGGCCGAAGCGGCGATACCGGCGGAAAGTCAAATCAGAAGGGCTTCCGGACGATTCGGAATCAGCGCCCTCGAGCGGATGGATGGCAAACCTGTTGGGAAGGATTGTCCCGGCGACCTTGACCGGGCTGAAAAGGATGGAGATATCATCGGCCAAAGGAAGGTCGAGACCGAGCTCTTCGATTTTCCGTTCGAGCGCCCGCCGGTTTCGGAAATGAAAACGTTCGTGATTCATTGCCTATCGAGACCCGAGTTTGTGGACGACGTCCTTTATATTTTGAATCCCGTTCCGGACGCGGCTCTCGCAGCGCCGGGGCCAGACCGACCTAGCTAGAATGGATATTTTGCCCTGGCTCACAAGGGCCTTCGTCCGGTTCGAAAGGTGGAGAAGACGGGCTAGCTCAGCCACAGTCAAGTCGGGGAACTTGAGGAGAAAGCTTTTCTCAAAAATGGGAATCAGGAAATCTCCTCCATGATCCTCGAGCGATAGATTAATGTCTCTCTCCAGCGTGGATAAAGAGAGGATGATTTCGCCAAGATCGATGATTCCCTTTCCGGCCTCCACGGGAAAAGAGACCAGCCCCTTTTTTACGAGAAGGATTCCTCCGTCCTTGATATGGGTCATAACAATCCAAGGGAGGATTCTTCTGGTTGCACTGACCGGATCCTCGAGCATGGTCAGAAGGTTCATTGTATCGAGACAGACGCCCAGGTAACCGCCCGGTTCGGCCTCGGCCATGGTCATGAGCTTCAGGAGCTCGAACGTGCTGAATTCAAAGTGCGTTTCGATGGCCAGAGTGACACCGAAATCGTTGAGCATGTTCTTCTGACGGCGCAAGCTTATGGATGTTGCTTTCAGGAGAACATCTGTCGGAAGGGAGTCGGGGTTCCATCTCATCAGGCCCCCTGAGCAAGACCGAATGGCCCGGATTCCGAGGAGACAAGCCTGTTCGGCCGCCCTTCGGTTGATTTCAAAGGTGTCTTTGGGTTTTCCTGTCTCAAGATCAAAAGGGATGTGCTCGCCTCCTCCCCATTCGAGGTAGAGCTTTTTCTCCGAAGCGTAGCGGGCCAGATCCTTGAGGAAGGCTTTGTCTAGATCCCGGCCGCCGGGCAAGTTGACTTCAGAAAACTGCACGCCTTCCCCGCCGTTCTTTTTGACCCAATCCAGGACCTCGAAAGGAGAGAGGTTGAGGGGCTTGAGAGAATAGCTGTCGACGCCCACCCGGAATTTCTTCTTCTTCATTTTTTCTTTCTAAAAATGCCCACCACGAGCGACAGCTCTTTTATCTTCAGTAATAAAGAGGCAAGGACATAGCTTCCTAAGGCCAAAAGGCAAAGAGCGAGAACATAGAGCACTTTGTTAAGCAGGGGAGCGGATTCCAGGTTCAACGGCACGGCTTTCTGGAAGGCCCATAGAACTGCGCCCATAAATGTCGAGCAGCCGAGCATTTTCAGGAAATGCGAGGAGAGGTCGCAGAGGTCGAGAGGACCAATCCGCTTGCGCAGCAGCGACATTAAGGTGAACATATTCACCATGGCTGAAAGAGAAGTGGCCAGGGCCAATCCCTTGAAGCTCAATGGCCGCATGAGACTCAGGTTGAGAACGATGTTTACCGCGACGGCCAGGACGCTCACTTTCACCGGCGTCTTGGTGTCGCCAAACGAATAGAAGACCGGGGCGATCACCCGGACCGAAGCATAAGCGAAAAGACCAATGGCGTAGAAAATAAGAGCCTGCGAAGTGAAAATCGTATCCGTAAAAGTGAATCGGCCGTGCTGATACAGAACCGAGATGATCGGCCTCGCCCCCACGGAAAGAAAAAAGATTGACGGCAGGGTCAGGAAAAAGACCAGCCTCAGCGATGAGGCGCAGGTCGAGAGCACGTTCGGGACATCCTTTTGGGCGGCATAAGTGGCCACCACAGGCAGAGTCACGGTGGCGACCGCCACTCCGAAAACGCCCAGGGGAAAATGCATCAGCCGGAAGCTGTAATTCAAGTAGGACGGGCTGCCCTGAGGAAGGAGTGAAGCGATGATTGTATTGACGAAAATATTGATCTGGGTCGAAGCCAGGCCCAGGATCGCTGGCGTCATGAGCAGGATGATTCGTTTCACGCCCGGGTCGCTGAACGACAGGACCGGCTTATAGCGATAGCCCTCCTTCCGGAGGGTGGGGATCTGGCAGGCCCACTGGCCTAATCCTCCGAGGAGCACGCCGATGGCCATACCGATAATCGGCTGCGCGAAGAACGGCGAGATGAAAAAGCCCGCCAGGATCATCCCCAGGTTGAGGAGCACCGGGGCGAAAGCGGGCACTCCGAAATGTCGCAATGAGTTCAACATCCCCATGGCCACAGCGGCCAAGGAGATGAGAAGGAGGAATGGAAACATGATCCGAGCCAGAAGGGCTGTCAGCTCAGATTTTCCGGGAATGGAGCCGAAACCGGGCGCGATCAGGTCCACGATCACCGGGGCGATGAGGATGCCGACGATAACGATGACGCTGAGAACGACAAGGAGCGCATTAACGACCAGGTTGCCCAGCCGGAAGGCCTCTTTTTTGTCCTTGTTGACAAGATAATCGGTGAAGACCGGGACGAAGGCTGCGGACAACGCTCCTTCGGCAAACAAGTCGCGCAGCAGGTTGGGAATTCTGAAGGCTGCGACAAAGGCGTCAGTGGCGAACCCGGCGCCGAAAAGGAAGGCGAAGACCTGTTCACGGATGAGACCGAAGAGGCGGGAGACGAAGGTGGCCGAGCTGACAAGAGTCGTGGATTTGGCGACTTTTTCTTTCTGGTCCATCATCGGGCCGCGTGATCAGGGAAGGCGCGCGAACAAACGGAACGCATCTTGATTTCTTGGAGCCAGAGAAAGCTTATAATAACGAAACGGCCGATGTCAAAAAGGAGACCAAATTTTGGGCAAAACGTCTCCACGCGATAGTCCAGCTGCGGCAAAATGCTGCAATTGAGATATGGCATAGCAGGCCTGTTTCCGGTTGACTTGCCGTAGATTCCCTGGTGACGTTTAACTGCTTTGTGCCGCCGAATTCTTCAAGTCTTGGGGTGCGCTTCAAGCAGCCATTTCCAGAGCGGTAGCAGTTTGACCTTAGTTTTCCTGAATGAATCCACTCCTTCAAGGTCCTCGGTCAGCACAAGAAGCCTGTTGCAGCGAAGCTCCTTCGACGCCTTAACAAGCGCGCCGAGCTCTCGCTCCTTTTTCCCCATCTCGGCGAAAGAGCGGCAGACCTGGATGAGCTGCGTGATGCGTGGCCCGGTCTTGATACAGAAATCGACCTCGCCCCCGGCCTCATCCTTCCAATAGTAAATGTCACCCTCTCCCCAATACGACCTGCGGCGCAACAATTCCACTGCCACCAAGTTTTCATCGAGGTGTCCCTGGTCCTCGGAGATGCGGAAGGCCGTCGCGGTCAACAGCCCCGGGTCGATGCCGTATACTTTTCGCGGTGAAATCAGCTGCTGCTTCAGCTTGTAAGAAAAACGCTCGACGATGAAAAAGAGATAACCTGCCATGAGATAATCGACGAACTTCTTGACGGTGTGGACATCTTTGATTTGGATGGCCGCTTTGAGCCGCGAATAGGAAAATTCCCGGCTGTATTGAGCGGAAAGAAGCCGGGCCAGCTCGCGAAAAGCGACGGACTTGCGGAGCTTGAATCTCAGAATGATATCCTTGTGCAGGATGTCCTCGTAGAGCGTTTTCAGGACGGTGCGCCCGAATTTGAAGACTTCGGGGAAACCGCCGTCTCGCCGATAAGCGTCCAGCTGGCGCCGCAGAGCCGCTTCCTGCGCGGTTGTTAGGGACGCGGACACGGGCAGTCCGCCGCGCCGGACGAGGAATTCCCGGAAGGAAAAGGGGAGCAGGGTGAAGTCCTGATGCCTGCCGGTGAGCCGGCTGGCCAGCTCCCCCGCCAGGAGTCGTGCGTTCGACCCGGTGACGATAACCCGTTTAGTCCGCCGCAGCCTGCCGACAAAAAGCTCCCAACCAGGGACATTCTGAATCTCATCCAGGACCAAGGTATCCAGCTCGCCGTTAACTTCGTAGAGCGCCTGTAGAACCTGATTGAGATCCGCACCAGTTAGACTGAGGCGTTCGTCATCGAAGTTCAGGTGACCGAACTTCCTGTCTTTGACGGCCGACAGGGCAAGCGTTGACTTGCCCGCCCGACGGGGACCCATGATTACAACAGCATTGGGATGGCGAAGAGCGCGTTCAATATCAAGCTCACGCGG
This sequence comes from uncultured Eubacteriales bacterium, assembly GCA_964558915.1. Classification (GTDB taxonomy): domain Bacteria; phylum Acidobacteriota; class Aminicenantia; order Aminicenantales; family UBA8522; genus CAZKEW01. The sequence goes on from CAZLFV010000107.1 coordinate 8,425, forward strand.
AATGATCTGTTCGTTTCGAAAAAGAAAGTCGACTTCTTCGTTTTGCTCGATGATGATGCGCTTGAGGTTGCGATAATCCATGCTGGAATCCTAATCACAAACTTTGGGCAATTATCTGTGATTATCAATCACATTATCATGAGAAGCGATTTACATGTCAAGAAGAAATTTGCCGGCCTGCCCTCCAATGACCATATACGGGATCTGGGATTTGTTCAGGGACGAGGCGATCGTCCCAAGTAGCCTTTGAAACACTGTTGATTACCCTGGCGACCTTAATGTCGACGTCCAGGCCCGAAAGAGCTTACGCTGCATCCCTCGAGAATTCGAGCCTGTTTCCGGTTGACTTGCCATTGTTTCCTTGGTAATCTTTAGCCACA
>CAZLFV010000108.1:0-8799 GCA_964558915.1 uncultured Eubacteriales bacterium
AGAGGTCTGTGGCCAAGGCCCGGACTGAAGGGCCGGTGGCCTATGTGATACCCGCCGATAACAAAAGGCCCCTGGCTTCGGCGCGGCTGGTGAACCTGTTGAGGAAACACGGCGTCGAGGTCCATGTGGCGGGCGGTGAAGTGACGGTGGGCAAAGACAAGTATCCTGCAGGAAGCTATATCATTCGAATGGACCAGCCCTACAGCCGCTGCGCTGACATGCTCCTTGATCTTCAGTACTACAACCCGGCTGACCCGCGGCCTTATGATGACACGGGCTGGACATTGGGCCCCCTTTTCAACGTCAAGACGGTGCGAATAACGGACCCAAAAATCCTCGATGCACCCATGAATTCGTTGCCGAAAGGCGCTGTGGTTGAGGGCAAGATTCTGAACAAGGAGAAGGCCGCTGTTTTTGCCGTGAACCATGCGGCCGAGCTGGAGCTCGTGACGTTCCGTTACCGGCTCAGGGATTTTCGGATGCTCGCGGCCGAAGACGGCTTTTCCGATGGTGCTATAAAATTCAACGCCGGAACATTTCTGATCCCGAAGGAAGGAAATGGAGCCAATCTGGTGGAAGCGGTAGAGAAGGCTTGCCAGGATCTTGGTCTTACGGCCCACGGCCTGCTGGCGTTGCCCAAAATCAAAACCCACGACTTGGAAGCTCCCAGAATCGCCGTCCTCCATTCCTGGCAGAACACACAGGATGAGGGATGGTTCCGGCTGGCCTTTGATAAATTAGGCATCCCTTATTTTTATATTAGCGTTCAAGATGTAAGAGATGAAGAGAATCTCCGGGCAAAATATGACGTCATTGTCTTTCCACCCGGAGGGATGTTCGGCCGGATTCAGAGGGTTGTCAACGGAGTCGGCGGGGAAAATCCAGTCCCATGGAAAAAAACAGAGAAATATCCCCATCTGGGCGGGCCAGATTCCCGGGATGATATCCGAGGCGGACTTGAGCTCAAAGGGATTCTGCACCTGAGAAACTTCGTCGAGCAGGGAGGGCTATTTGTCCCCATAGCTTCAAGCTCGGAGCTCCCCTCGAGTTATGGCCTCGTGGAAAGTGTGTCGGTGATGAAGCCATCGAAGCTGAAGGTCATCGGGTCGGTGCTAGGTGCCAATATCACGGATGCGATGAGCCCCATCGGCTATGGCTATGACCGCAACGTCGGCGTTTATTTTAACAACGGCCCGGTGCTCGAGACAGGCATGAAGGCCGTGACCGGAGGAATGGACCTCGAAGAGCTCATTAGCGGCGGACCGACAAAGGGCCGGCCCTCCGGCCGCGGAAGCCTTAAGGATCCCGACGTAATTCAAGGCAGGGTTCCAAAAGTGGAAAAGATCCAAGGCATCGGGACCGGCATTCCCCCCGAATATAAGGATATGTTCGACTTATACATGCCCCCGGACTTAAAAACGGTCAGAATTATAATGCGCTTCGACACCGCCGACAAACTCCTGGTCTCCGGTCTCCTCGAGGGAGGGGAAGAGCTAGCCAACAAACCGGCAATTGTGGATGCTCCCGTGGGAAAAGGTCATATCGTCTTTTTTGCCATTAATCCCATGTGGCGGTATCAGACCATAGGGAGTTTTTTCTTGCTCTTTAACGCGGCCCTCAACTACAGTAATCTGGATGCCGGGAGACCGAAACCCACTGGTACTGAGAAATAGCTGACCGTCTTTGAGATGGCGTCTCTGACTTTAAGCAAAGACAGAGACCGAAACGCCACCGAGGCCCAAGCAGCCTTTCACGAAGGATGAATGTCTAGGGGAATTGGATGGGAAGTTTCTGGTGGTTTCATATCGCTATCCTTTCCTCGGTTTCCCAACAAGATACAGCAGGCGAGCGGGCTTGCCCTCTATTTTCCGCTGGATATCTATTTTCAACAAACCTAAGCCAGCCTTATTTATCATGCCACGGATTTCAGCGGAGGTGTAGGCGCGTTCCCGGACTCTGATCTCGCGCTTTTCATACAGGCGCGTCTTTCGAACGAACCATAACTGGTGAAAGGTCGCCAAACGCCGCTCTGGGTTATACGTGTTCCAGGCCATCATAAAATTAGGTCCGAGGCGAAATATCTTTTCGTGTGTTCTTAGCCATCGAAACCAATATTCTGTATTCATATCGAACTGGAACAATCCACCTTCATTGAGCATCCGGGCCACATTCAAAAATACCTGCTGAAGGTCCCGATGAACGAGAATGTGGTTAAGGGCATCGAAGTGACAGGTCACCACGTCTGCACCCACTTTTAGATTGAGCCTTCCTAAATCTTGCCGGTACCAGCGCACCCGTTTTGATTTTTTCCGAGCCTGTCGCAACATTGCAGGGGAACGGTCGACGCCGAAAATTGTCCATCCTCTCCGCTTGGTCCAGGGGATGGTCGTGTTGCCTGTGCCGCAAGCGATGTCGATGAAGACACGACACTTGACCTTGTATCGGCGCAAGGCTTCGAGAAGAAAATGCCTCCACTCGCGATAGTAAGCCTGAATAGAACTGTCACTCGTCATGGAATCGTAAAGATCCCCGAAGTCAGCATATGGGTCGCAGGGTCCTACCATGGGGTTCGCCTCCTCGACCTTGTGGCGCTCATCACAAGACAGCATATCATCAACACAGCAGCAAAAACAGAGGAAGATGCCTCTCCGGGCTTTTTTGGTATAATGCAGTGGTGGAGTCCTAAAAATGGTCGCTATCGAAAGGCTTTCAAAGGCCTACGGTCCCCAGCTCCTGTTCGATGATATCAGCTTCAAAATTAACCGGAAAGAAAGGGTTGGGCTTGTTGGAAGAAACGGGCACGGCAAAACAACCTTATTTCGCCTCATCATCGGGATGGAATCGCCCGATTCAGGCGAGATTTGTGTGCCCAAGAAATACCGAATCGGGTATGTCGAGCAAGAACCCCGGTTTGTCAAACCGACAATTCTCGAGGAAGCATCCAGGGGACTCCCTGCTTCGGAAACAGAGAGGATTTGGAAAGTGGAGAAGGTCCTGGCCGGCCTCGGTTTTGACAAACAAGATTTTTCCAGCCCACCGGCCGCTCTTTCCAGCGGCTTTCAGGTGCGGCTCAACCTGGCCAAAGTCCTTCTAGCGGACTTTGATATGCTCCTTCTCGACGAGCCGAATAACTATCTTGACATCACCTCCATCCGCTGGCTTTCCCGCTTCCTTCTCCGCTGGCCTGGCGAATTCATGCTCATCACCCATGACCGGAGTTTCATGGATGCCGTAGTCACTCATGTTCTGGGGATCCACAGGAAAAAAGTGCGGAAGATCACGGGCGATACAGGAAAATATTATGCCCAGGTCGCCCAGGACGAAGAGACCTATGAAAAAACACGCCTTAACGACGAACGGAAGCGGAAAGAGATTGAGCTGTTCATCAGCCAATTCAGGGCTAAGGCCCGGCTGGTCGGGCTGGTCCAGTCGCGGATCAAGACGCTCGCCAAAATGGAAAAGCGGGAAAAGCTCGAAAAAATCCCGGCCCTCGATTTTTCATTTAAAGAGAAACCATTTCACGGCAAATATGTGTTGAACGCACGGGACCTTTCCTTCTCCTATGATCCGAAGAAACGTCTGATCCAGGATTTCACGATCAGCATTGGTGCCCGGGACCGAGTCTGCGTTATTGGCAAAAACGGTAAAGGGAAGACGACCCTGCTTAAATTGATGGCCGGCGTTCTCAAGCCGCAGCAAGGAGAAATCAGCAGCCCCCAGGCTGTGGCTTCTGGCTATTTTGAACAGTCGAATGTCTCCGGGTTGAACGACGCGAACACTGTGCTCGAGGAGATCACCTCCGCTGATCCAGAGGGAGACCCGAAGCGCGGTCGGCAGATCTGCGGAGCGATGATGTTCGAAGGGGATGAGGCCCTTAAGAAAATCTCGATTCTCTCCGGCGGGGAAAAGAGTTGCGTTGTTTTGGGAAAGCTTATTGCCTCGCCGCTGAATCTCCTTCTTCTCGACGAGCCGACGAACCATCTAGATATGGAGTCGAGTGACGCGCTGCTGGCGGCGCTCGATTCCTTTGAGGGTGCTGTGGTCATCGTCACTCACAACGAAATGTTCCTTCACGCCCTGGCCCAGCGGCTGATTGTCTTCCAGGGCGGCGGGATATCGGTCCAGGAAATGGACTATCAGAGGTTTCTGGATAAAGTCGGTTGGCAGGACGAGGAAGAACTCCCACGCGAAGCGGGACGAACGCAGGATCAGAGAGACAAGGAGAAGCTCAACAGAAAAGACATACGTAAACTCAGGTCCGCCATCCTCGGAGAGCGGGCGAGCGTGTTGAAACCTCTGGAAGGGAAGATCAGGACAGTCGAAGCCGCGATTGAAGTTAAAGAACGCGAGCTCGAGCACATGAACCAAGCCATCATCGAAGCGGGACGCGCGAAAAAAGGCCAGGAGATTGTTAAGATCTCTAAGACGATGCACCGGTTGAAGGAAGATATCGATACTCTTTATGGGGAGCTCGAGATCTTGATGGCCAAGCAAGCCGAGAAAAGGGCTGAATTCGACAAGGAACTCGCGGCCATGGGAGATTGAATTGAATGGGCGCTGGGTTTAAAATGAGATCGAATCAATTGAAAGAGCCGATCTGCGTTGCCGCGCTGACTTTTCTTTTCTTATTAGCGGCGCTCCCCATTTCTTGCGTCGTGGCCGTGGTGGATGACCGGTATCCTGAGGGCGCTTGGTTCCCCCGGAGTACTGTTCAAAAGACGTTGGCCCTGAAATCTGGTGGGACGCTTTCGCTTGAAAATACAAACGGGGATATCGTGATTCGGGGCTGGGACGAGGAGAAAGTCGAGCTGATGGCCGTGGAAAGAAGAAAGCCTCCTCTTTCGCCGAAGATTTATTTTTATGGCTCGCGCGCGTTCGAGCCGAAAATTGACTTTCAAGCCTCCAACGAAGCAATCGCTATCAAGACCGTCTCCTCTGGCGAAGAGGATGAATTCCGGTTTGTCTATTATGAACTGAGCGTGCCCCGGTCCATAAAGCTTGAAAACATCCGCAACGGTCAAGGCGATATTGAAATCAGCGATGTTTTTGGCGGGGCTCGAATCAGCCAGAAAGAGGGAAATATCCGCATTAAGAATTTTTCGGGCTCCGTGGATATCGCTTTAGGAAGTGGCTCCGTTGAGGCCGAAGTCCTGGATGTCCGGCCGGAGGACCAGGTGCAAATTCGTAGCGAGCGGGGTGACATTCTGCTCTGTCTCGAACCCGAAGCGACAGCGCAGATCGAAGCCAACGCGCCGGAGGGAGATATCTCGAGCGATTTTGACTTTAACCAGGCTTTGCCGGCAAAGACGCTTTCCGCAAAGTTGGGGGACGGGAAAGCGTCTTTTAGGCTGACGGCTCTTCATGGCAATATAAAGCTCAAAAAAGTTAAAAATTAAAAAGATCCTAAGGAGACGTGGACAATGGATGAAGACAAAAAAGAGTTAGGGGAAATCAAAGATGCGGAAGACTTTGAGGAACCAGAAGAAGAGACGGAAGGCAAGCCGGCCAGGAAAATCATTAAGCTTATCGGTCGCATCGTCTTTGTCCTGGCCATTGCCGCCGCGCTATATTATTTTTTGATCTACAACAAGAAAGGCGAAAAAACCGCAAAGATGCCCGAGCCCCAGCCCGCCTCCATCACAGAAAAACCCGTTCCCCTTTCGGAGCAAGCGGCGCTGGCGCAGTTGCCGCCCGTGGAGCTCGACAAGAGCGATGACTTGGTGCGCCAATTGGCTAAGGAAATCTCCGCTCATCCAAAAATTCCCGTTTGGTTGACAAGCGAGCATCTGATCCGGCGCTTTGTCGCCTCTGTTGACAATATCGCCAATGGCCTCAGCCCCCGACCTCATATTGATTTTTTTATCCCGGCGGGAGACTTCAAAATCATCAAAAAGGGCAATCTTTATTATGCCGACCCGGATGGATACAGCCGCTACAATCCTGTCACGGATGTTATTGTTTCTCTGGATACAAAGCAATGTGTCTATGTTTTTCGATCGTTGAAGCCTCTTTTTCAGGAGGCGTACCGTGACTTGGGATACCCCGACCAGGATTTTCAAGAAACCTTTTTCAGAGCCATCGTTGAGCTCCTGAAAGCTCCCATTGTGGAAGGCGAAGTGCGCTTGGAGCGGACTGTCGTCAGCTACGTTATGGCCGATTCCAAGTTAGAAGACCTGAGCGACGCGCATAAACATCTTCTCAGGATGGGGCCGGAGAACGTCGGCGCCGTTCAGGCAAAACTCCGGGAAATTGCTCTGGCCCTGGGGTTTCAAGAGTACAGGCTTCCAAAGCCTTCGTTTTATGGGCCTAAAATAGCGGGAAATTAGGGGCCCCTTCGTTTTCCTCGCCAGTCAAACGGAGCCTCCAGGCTAAAATCCGGCACCAAATGGTCCTCGGACCCGAAGCCCTCGGGCTGGACGAACATGTTTTCAAACTGCAGCGCTTGGCCCCGGGCAAGAACAGCCTGATACTCTTCTTGCCGGAGCGACCGTTGAAGCTCTTTGGGAGCTCGGTAACAGGGATGGAATTGGCTCATCAAGCTAATACAAGTATGCGCTGGCAGCTCCGCGGCCAGCCATTCCAAGACGGCGAAAGAATCCGTTGTCTGTCCAGGCAGCACGAGATGCCTGACGATGAGCCCTTGCTTGGCGATTCCCGTTCTATCGAGAAGCAGCACGGGCCTTTGCAGAGACATCTCTTTTATAGCCAGGCTAGCGTGCTTGAAATAATCAGGTGCTCCGGAAAATTTTCCGGAGACGTCCGCAGAAAAGTATTTAAGGTCGGGGAGATAGATATCGATGATCTCGTCCAGGTTCATGATGATATCTGCTTTCTCGTACCCGTTTGAATTATAGACGAGAGGCAGACTGAGACCTCGAGCATAGGCGACCCGGAGCGCCCTCAATATAGGCAGGAGAAGATGAGAGGGGGAAATGAGGTTGATATTAAGAGCCCCGCTGCCTTCGAGCTCGAGCATCATCCCGGCCAGTTCCTCGTCGCTGGCGGGTTTCCCCTGATTCAGCCAACTGAGCTGGTAGTTCTGGCAAAATGAGCACTTGAGATTGCAGCCCGCAAAAAAAATCGTGCCCGACCCGGTGCGCCTCAGAATTTCTCCGCCTTTGCGCTCACTGACGTCCCGGGCCCCGCTGAGAACTGGCTCCTCACCGTAATGAAGCAGGGCATGGGAGACGGCGGCTCTGTGACCGCTCTGGCAATACCCTTTTTCCTCTCGGCTGCGGTTGACGCCGCACTCCCGCGGGCAGAGGCGGCAACAGGCCTCGTGCTCGGCTAGCTTGGCCAGGGCTGAGTCGATTTTTTTTATTTTCTGCTGCGGTATCATCCTAAATATTCTATCAGAAACTCGCTCCTAAGTTTCATAACGTAAGCTTGACCCAAAGGACTCCTCGAGCGAATGATCCCGGACCGCTTCTCGTTTTGTCAAGTGACGGGTGAGGAATGGAGATCGAACTTCGGGTCTTCACCGCGGGCTTTTATTATGGTCAATCCGATCGGGTAGAGCAACGCTCCCAAGAGGAGTCCGGCGATGGGGTCCAAGGCGTGATGATAGTTCAGGTAGACAGTGGAAATCGCCACTCCCAGGACGGCCGGGAGGAGGATCGAGGCCATCTTCCGGTTGTAACGTAATGTAATCAACGCCCAGGCCAGCGCTTCAGTGATATGTGATGACGGAAACGTCCCTCCCCGCACAGACCCTCGCGCCTGAATGAAACGGTTGAATGAGGCAAATATATATCCCGAGTGCCTCCTGTTCTGAAGCATATTTAAGGACTCGGTCATAGGGGGCGAAAGGACCGGCATCAGGAAGAAGAGAAGGAAATTGACAAACATGGCGAGTGTCGCGACGGAAAATGCGGCCAGAGTCTCTTCATATTTCTTTTTGATAAACAGGGGGATCGTGGCCAGCGGCAGGAAAAGATAGTAGCCGAAATAAAAGACTGCCATCAACTCATCGAGCCAGGGCCGGTAGAACTGCTGAACCCAGACCGTGGGGTGTACGCCGAAAATCAGCATATCAGCGCGGATGACGCTATCCGTAGCCCAGTAACTGCCGAAGAACAGGCGGGCCAAAGCATCAATCTCGCCCCACGCAAAAAGGATGACGGCGACCGGGTAAAAGGTCCTTAGAATCCAAAGTCCCGACTTCCGGGACGACTGTTCGCCGAGGCGGACGATCTCCAGGATGACAATGATTACGACCAGATGGATTAAGATATACTTTGGCCAGGCGGACACGGTTTTGTGAAAGAAGATGAGGAGGAGGGCGATCAAGCCAAGATAGACCATGCAATTGATGTCCACCAGCCGCAGTCTGGTCCGCCCGTAACGATGTCCCAACCACGAACTCGGCTTCATGCTCAAGCTAACGGCTTCTCCATGCATCCCAGAGCAGGTGCCCGACCGGCTTCTCGGAATTGGCCCGGGTGCTCGTAAGGCAGGAGATGCATGTGTTGGTCCTGGCGAAACCAGCGTTAAGTTCTTCGAGGGTTTTGAAATTGGTAATGATCAGACCGCAGGGAGAGAATGTCCCATTTGGATTGACGTTGCAGAATCTTACTCCGGTGCGGCAACGGGGAAACCCGCTGTCCCTGAAATACTTAACCATATTTTTGAAATTGTATTCTGAGGTAAAGATGACGTTGCTCCTTTTTCTTAGAGCGACGAGCTGTCGGGTTATGTTTTGGAATTCTTCCAGATCCTTATCGGGAATCATATAGCCCTGGTCGTGAGTCCGGAGCGGCGTATAGCAGCTGAAATTGATTTTGACGTTCCATTTTTGGG
>CAZLFV010000109.1:0-8776 GCA_964558915.1 uncultured Eubacteriales bacterium
TTGGCTTTGATGTCAAAGATTCTCCCTTTGGTAAGCTCAGAGATGAGGGGACTTATTACGCTTTCGGATACGAGGATTTCGCTTTGAGCACTTTCTGTGATGGATATATTTTTCAGAAGCATTTCAAGGATTATGATGGGTGTACCATTGATAGAAAATTCATCACAGAAAAAAATTTAAAGGAAGCGATTGATTGTTTTGACGACTTTGCAGAAAGAAAAAATCTAAAAACTGTGGAAGATTTTATTAATTTAATGAGAGAGCGTGCTGATTTGAAGAAGAGATTGAAAGAACAGGGTTTAGAATAAACTCTGGGGAAAGTTATTAAAATTCATAGACTATTCCGATCCCAAGGCCAAGGCCTCCGATATTTACCTCATAATCAGCGGGCTTGATCTTGCAATAGGAGTAATCGGCAAAGAAATCAATCAACAAACCCTTGGTCACTTTCACATAGCTTCCTGCTCTGCCCACATAGCCAAGTCCGCCTTTGCTGACTTCGCCAATTGGATTTGATTCCTTGTAATGATAATAATTAAGGCCAAACCCTGTATAGAAACTCGCTCTTCGTGTTGATATTCTGTAGGCGATTCCTCCTCCCAAAGGAACAATTCTAAGCTTAGTTTCTTCTCTGGTGAAAGTTAATTCACCCTTTTTTGAAAAATGGCTTCCTTTAAACCAGAGCAGAAGATTTTTCCAGATTCCAATATTGAGTTCCCCTCCATACATTATTCCGCCGCCGTAAATATCTCTAAATGCATTCTCTGTAGGTGCGAAATAATTTGCTCTCAACTCAACTCTGATATCTGCCGCCCTGGCTATTCCTGACAAGAAAATCGTAATGCCGATTATTGTTATGAGTTTTTTCATAGTTGTCGCTCCTTCCTAATTTTGAAGGAATAATACGTAAAAGAATTGGGTGATATCTCGCTCAATAAGCAAATCGTTGCCTTTGCAACTTTCAAATGAAAATCACTTTCAAACATCACGCTGAAATGGCCCTTCTTCTGGATTATAAGATTTGATGCCGACCTTTTCTGCAACAGTGATCAGTCGATTGTCAGCGGCAAAGAAAAGGTCTGCATGAACCTCTGTAGCTGTGGCCAGATGGATAGCTTCAGCTCTTTTCAATGAATACTGAACGGCCAGAGCTGATGTATCCAAAAAGATATTCAAACACGCATCTCCCGAATGAGCTCAGAAATGAGTTTCCCTTTCCCTGGAGAAATCCGGCGCACTTTGCGATGAAGAAGCTTTGAGATGGATTCATTTTTGAGTTTCGAAATTTCATGCCTGATAACAGCGCTTTTTGTCCTTCCTGTTTTGCGGCAATATTCTTCCAAGGTTCGGTATTCCTCATCCGATAGCTTGACCAAAAGTTGTTTCATGAAAAACTTATTCTTTGGATAGATTTGTATATCATTATATCCTTCCTCCCCAATAGGCAAGCTCTTTTCTTGCTTTTTCTCCCCTGCTTTATCGCTTGGAAAGATCATCATAGACTATTTTCACAAACATTTCAGTCGGGATGAGTTGCCCCATGTCCTTGTCAAAATCTGCGGTTGGCTTGGAAGCAAGAACTTCTTCAATAGTCTTTCCCTCTTTGATCTGCCTGCCGATCCGATCTCTAACAGTAGCCAGCATGTTCCGGAATTTCTGCAATTCATCGCGGTTTGATAAGCGACCATGGCCTGGAATTACCTTCGTATTCTGATCAATCATGTTGAGTATCCTGTCCGCAGCTCCAATCATGCCGTCTATAGAACCTCCATGCGGGACATCAATAAAAGGATATCCACCAAAAAAATAGAGGTCTCCTGTGTGTATAACGTTGGCCTTCTGGAAGTAAACGGCTATATCAGCATCCGAGTGGGCATTTTCAATATGAATCACCCCAATTTCATCGCCGTTGAAGTGAAGAGTCAATGACTCACTGAAGGTTACTAGAGGGAGAGCCGTTTCAGGGAAGGGAGGCATCTTAACATTAAGTTCCGGAAAGTTTTGCTCGCTTATCATTCGCTTCCTCGAGTTCTCGTGAGCGAAAATAATAGCGCCAGATTTGCCCAGCAACTCATTCCCATAAGTATGATCGTAGTGCCAGTTGGTGTTGAGGACAACCCGAATCGGACCGCTATTGATTTTTGCAATCGCTTCTTTGATCTTCTCAACAAGTTGGGCAAACTGGCTGTCTATTAATAAAATCCCATCCTTCCCGACTGAGACACCGATGTTACCACCACCACCTAATAACATATACACTCCCTCTCTGACTTTGACTGTTTCAATCTGGACTTTTTCAAACTCTTGGCCAAAAGTTAAAAGGCCAATGCCCATCAAGACAAGAATCGCTAAATAAATCCATTGCTTCTTTAAATAGAATTTCATCCTTTACCTCCTATTTTTAAAATCCCTTCAATTTTTATGTCTTTTGCTGCCCGTCGCCTCGGTTATAGGTTTTGGAAATTCAACTTTGATTCCGAAGATTTTCTGCAAAATATTCTTCAAGCTCAACCAAAATATCGATATGACTTTTTCTCTTCTGCTCGCTCCTTAGAAGAGAAGCAAAAATTCCGATTTCCTTAAGTTTCTTTGAAATTAGCATAAAGATTTCTAAAAATAAAGTAGAAAAGAAGGATTATCTTAATTCTTCGGGAAGCTGCCTTTGAGGAGTCACTATGTCATTCGTCACTGAGACAATCCACCAGCGTCCCTCTTTTTTCATCAAGCTAAAACTATCCAGACCGAGTTGGCCGGGAGAGTTTGCTGGCGTCTTGAATTGCGCTTTATAAACGACAAAGCAATGGGCCATGTCTCCAAAAACTGTTATCTTCATTTTCTGTATGGTCTCCTGGAATCCTCTCTCTTTCATCTTGAATCTTTCGATGTCGGATTCAAACCATTTTATGAAGTCTTCGACATTTATCACAGCCATGGAAGTCGGGGTCCTCCTCATAGCAAAAACAGCCTCAGGAATGAAGAACTTCCTGACATAATTCCAGTCAGGAGTGGTGTTAGGCTCGAAGGATACAGCATCATAAAGGCCTCGCACTAGGCTTTCAGGATTCGCGAAGTTATTGACATTGGCCGCTTTCTCTTCATAGGCCACACTGGAGGCAGAAAACATTAAAAACAAAAATGCCCAGATAAAAAACAGAATATTTCGGAATTTCATCCTCTTCCTCCTTTCAATAATCTTACCAATTTTTGATAAAAAAAGCGTGCTGTACGGAAGCATCTCTAATTATGTGATGAGAATGGGTGGCACCGTGACAGGACCTATCCTCGCTATGGATCAATTTTAGAGAATATACGGGTTAGACAAAGATATTAAAGAGGATTCGGCCGATTATTTTTTATGATCTTCTCTTTAACCGGAAGGAGTCCTCTATGCGATTTTGGGCGCTTTTAAGCGTCTTTGCGGCGTTTTAGGTCACCATGAGCAACTTCCGATTGATCTTGGATATCTTTTTTATCATGATTTATATTTCTTTCAGATGGCTAAATGGGAAAAAGGGAACAAAGATGCTCACCCGTGTTTCTTCACCATAGGGATTATCTATCAGATGGTCAAGATTTTTATGCTGCGTAAAAAAAAGATATTTTGGGCCGCCTCCAAATGAGATAGAATATCCACCGAAGCTCGGCCTCTTGTCTCGGAATCCGAGCTTCCCCGGCCGCTCGCAGGCTTAATCTTTTTTTCTGTTGGGGGCTCAGTAAGCGGCCGAGAGGCAAGGCTAAAATTTTAAGGCAAGGAGTTCGTTATGAAGAAAATCAACTGCGTCTGCTTTTTGGCTCTTCTGCTCGCGTCGCTGGCCACGCCGGCCTTTGCTGGCGCTCTGCCGTTCGACACATCCGAGTATGCGGCGCGGCGGGCAAGCCTCATGGCCCAGATACCAGACGGCGTCGCCATCATTTGGGGCTCGGCAGCTGGACCCCAGAACAACGAGTTCACATATTTTTGTGGCGTGAAAGTGCCCAGAGCCGTCCTGATCATCGATGGAGTTCGCAAGGAAAGCCTCCTTTTTTACACGACCAACGAGAATTTTCTCAAGAGCCAGGGCCTGAGCGTAGAGCTAGCCCGCGATCCCAAAGTGGCTATGGGCATCGAGCGTTATTACCCTGCTGAGCAGTTCTCCGCCATCCTGAACCGGCTGGCGGCGCAGGCGCGTGTCATCTATACACCCTTTAAGGCAGAAGCAGCCTTCGCGGATGCCGTGTCCCTCAGCGAATGGGATGGCCGGCTAACCCGCGAGCTCCAGTTCGTAAAGCTTCTCAAGGAGCGTTTCCCGCATGTCGAAGTCCGGGACTGCAGCGAGATGATCTGGGAGATCCGCCGTATCAAAACCCCGGCTGAGGTCGAGGTCATGCGGAAAGCGGGCAAGATCAGCGTCCAGGCCATGATCGAAGTCATGAAGGCGGGACGGCCTGGCCAGTATGAATACGAGCTCAGCTCGCTCTTTGAGTACGTCTGCAAGAGACAAGGCTGCCGCAGCCTTGCCTTTGACGTCATCATAAGCTCGGCCGAGAATCATCCCTATCTCCACTACTCCCAGCACAACCGCAAGCTGACCGACGGCGACTTCCTGGTGTTCGATGCAGGGTCAGAGTTCCAGGATTATGATGTGGACACGACGATATCTTTCCCCATCAACGGGAAATTTTCCCCGCGCCAGCAGGAGATCTACGAGGCCTGCAACGAAGTCAGCAAAGCTTGCCTTTCCCTCTACAGACCTGGAATCTCAGGTTACGAAATCGGGGAGAAGGTGAAGGAGATGCTCAAACAAAAAGGCTACGATCTGACAAAAAACGCCTTCAGCCAGCTGCGCTTCTTTAAGGAGGGCGGGCTGACTCATCATGTTGGGCTGGCAACCCACGACGCGGGCGGACGGGATTTGAATTATGGTGCGCCGCTCAAACCCGGCCAGGTTTTTGCCAGCGATGTCTTTGCCGTTTTTGCCGCCGAGAATCTCGGCGTCCGGATTGAAAACACGGTCCTCATCACCGAGACAGGCTGTGAGAACCTAACCCCCGGCATCCCGCGCGAGATTTCTGAGATCGAGACTTTGATGAAGACCAAACGGGCCGGCCAGGCCGTGAAAAAATAACACCCGGGAGTTGCTCTCGAATTTCTCCGACTGCCGTTTTATCTTCTCATAAAACAGCAGCGAGATAAATTTCTAGGTATGCTCCTCTGTTCCTTTAACGTATGATCTCAGGGAAGGGCCCGAGGGACCAGCCGATTGTTTTCGTGATCCTCGCTTTTTGCGTCAATCTTTTGTCTCCAACTTCAAGGACGACTACGTAGTCGCCCGGCGGCACCCATTGGCTCAAAACATCTCTCAACCTTGGTGCCGGCCCGGCGCCTGGTCCGGGGCCTCCCCGCCTCGCCCCGGCCAGCCGCATATCCCAAATCCAAGTATTGATTCCGGCATTTGCGGCTCCTTCGAATGAGGTGAGCTCTTTACCATAGGGATCGGTGACGTTAATCCTGACTTTGCTCGCTGCCTTGTTTTTCAGGTAATAATTGATTACGACGCCGTTTGGCTCGTTGGGAGTCAGGATATGACGGTCGCCAAATAAATAATCATTCGCTCCGAAGGCCCAGGTGACTCTTTGGACTTTCGGCCTGATCGCGAAAAGATAGACATCCTCGGCCAGCATCGTTTCGTTCATTTCCTGGAGCGGAGCGATGTTCGTCACGAACAGGCCGCGACCGTAGGATCCGACGACCAGGTCGCTTTGGCGAGGATGGACGAGGAGATCGTGAACGGGAACATTGGGGATATTGTTGTTCATCTTTACCCAATTTTTTCCGCCATCGATCGAGACAAAAACACCGGTGTCGTTGCCCAGGAAGAGAAGACTAGGATTCTTAGCATCTTCGAAGATGACATTGACCGGCTCATTGGGGAGGTTGCCGGCGAGAGATGACCAGGTTGTTCCAAAATCCTCGGTTTTGTAAATGAATGGCCGAAAATCGTCGTTTCGGTATCCGTTCTTGGCTACGTAGGCCGTGCCCTCCTTAAAATTTGAGGCCCGAACGCGGCTCACGTAGCAATCCTCCCGGCCACCTACGGCGGTGATTTTCGGCGTCAGGTCTGTCCAGGTCGCGCCATTATCTCTCGTGACCTGAACTTTTCCGTCGCTCGTTCCAACCCAGATGATTCCGGGAGTGACCGGTGACTCAGAAATCGAGGAGATGGCAAAAAACGGAATGCCGCCCGGGACGCCGCCTTCCGAGGAAGGAAAGATTTTCGATGTTTCATTCGTGCTCAAGTCCGGACTGATCTCCTGCCAGTGGTCGCCCCGGTCGAGCGACCGGAGTAGAACCTGTCCACCGGTATAGATAATGCGACTATTGTGGGGAGAGATATGGAGCGGAGTGCACCAGATAAAGCGGTAGGGAGGCTTGCCTTTTTCTCTGATGGGTACGATGCTCGTCCGGTAACCGAGCTTCTGGTCTACCCGGAAATGTCCTCCGTATTGCATTGTTGTGTAAAGCCAGCGACTTTCCGTCGGATCGTCCTGGGTGAACATGCCGTCCCCGCTTCCGACCGCGGTCCAATTGAAAAGAGTGATTTCGCCGGAGGCACTGTTCGATGGGCCCTTCCACATCTCGTGGTCCTGGAGGCCGGCGTAAATATTATAGGGCTCTTCCATATCGACGCCGACTGCGTAGTTTTCCCCAAGCGGCAGGTTGTCGTGATGATCGCACGTTTTTCCGCCGTCATACGAAATGAAAATCCCGCCGTCGCTGCCGAGAATAATCCGGTCGGAATTCTGAGGATCGATCCAGAGCGTTCGGACGTCGCCGAACATCTTGGCAAACAGTCTCTTGGGAGGCCAGTCGAGATCGTTCCATGTCTTACCGCCGTCCGTCGAGTTGGCCAAAGAGACTCCGGTCACGAAGATATTTTTCTCATTGTTCGGGTCGACCCTGATCTGGCTGAAATAATAAGGGCCCTTGCTGCTAACATTGTCTTCAGAAGAATTCATTTTGATCCACGTCTTGCCACCGTCGGCAGTCCGATAGACTTCTCCGCCGATCATCCTGTCCCGCGGTTGAAGGCCACGAGCCTGGTCCTGGTCGATCTCCTTTTTTGTTGGAGGACGCACGTGGGCATTTTCCACCACGGCGTAGACGATGTCTGGGTTTTTGAGACAGAGGTCGAGCCCGATCCGGCCGATTCTCCCGCCGGGAAGCCCTCCCCCAAGCCGCGCCCAGGTCTTTCCGCCATCCGTTGTCTTGTAGATGCCGCTCTCGGGTCCGCCGTTAACATACATCCAGGGTAGCCTTTGTTTATCGTACGTCGCGGCGTAGAGAATATTCGGATCTTGGGGATTCATGACCAGATCGATGATCCCGATCTTCTCATTGACATAAAATACTTTTTCCCACGTTTGGCCGCCATTAGTTGTCTTGAAGACTCCCCTCTCCTGGTTCTCGGAATAAAGATGGCCCATGGCCGCGACATAGACGAGATCCGGGTTCTGGGGATGAATAACGATTCTCGGAATGTGGTGGGAATCCCTGAGCCCCATGTTTGTCCACGTTTTGCCTCCATCCGTTGATTTGTAAACTCCATCCCCGGCATAAGAACTCCGCGAGCAAAACCCGTCTCCGGTTCCGACCCAGACGATGTCGGGATTCGAAGGTGCCAATGTAACATCTCCGATCGTCTGTTTGCTCTGATGGTCAAAGACCGGCTCGAAAGTCGTCCCCGAGTTCGTCGTTTTCCAGAGGCCGCCGGTCCAGGTCGCGACATAGAAGGTGTAAAGATGGCTCTTTGCCGGAAAATCTGGAACAGCGATATCTGAGATTCTTGCCCCGACCCTGAAGGGGCCGATGTTCCGGTAGGTGAATATCTTCAACAGATCTTCGTTGAAGGATCCCTGGCCGGCAGTATAGCTCTTATCAGCAAAAACAAGAAAGGCTAAAACCAAAAAGATTTCAAGAAATGCTTTTCTCTTTTTCATGATTTTTCCTCTTGATAAAAGACATTCATCGAATTTTTAGAATAATAACATAAATGCTTTTCAAATGACGTTTTCGATTCGAACGCCGAAGTTTTCCTTGGGGTAAGCATCGATTAAGGAATTTCCTTTTTTCGCGTTGTCGTGAATTCCCGCTCCGGTCCTATTCATATTGTTACAATGTCTCCTGCGTGTTGGTACTGTCACTCGCCACGAAAAGTCGCGAAAGCTTGCTCAATGATCTTTGGGACCTATCCCCCTAGGGCGTCTTGCGCTTCATCACGGTGACCGTGAGCGACGAGGGATACTTCGTCGAGTGATGAACCACATTGTGCGCCACCACGCCTTTCACCTCGTCGTAGTTGTTTCCGCCCGTGTTGAGATTGCGATCGTACTCGGGAAAGCTGCTACTGCTCACTTCGACGCGGAGCCGGTGCCCGACGTCGAAGTAGTTGCTCGTCGTCAGCGGCAGCAGCGTCACCTTGTACACCTTCCCCGGCTCCATCCACACTGGCGGCTTTTCGTATCCTTCCCGATAGCGCATGCGCTGGATTGACTCGTCCAGGGTAAAGGCTCGGCCGTCCGGATACACGTCGATCACTTTCACCGTGAAGTCGGTGTCCTTGACGTCCGACGATACGTAGAGCGTCGGCGTCATCGTCCCAGTAACCTCCAGTCCCTCTTTGAACGGCGCGCTCGTGTATACCAGGACATCGGGCCGCTCCTCTACCGTGCGCTGGTCGTACGAGCCGTCCCCTCCCCCCACGTTGTTCGTTACCCGGTAGCCCCCATGCGTTGGAAC
>CAZLFV010000110.1:0-8698 GCA_964558915.1 uncultured Eubacteriales bacterium
GCCCCAAAAATCGGTGGTCACAATTTTCGCCAGCCGAGCTTTCAGGTCCCTGGGGTTGATTTTGTGTTCGGCCGCCTCTTTTCTCCACGATTCTATTTGAGCGAGGGGTTCGTCTGTCAGCAGCTCATAGTAGCGAAACATAAGTGGGTCGGAGATTTCCATGATACTACCGTAGATTTCTTTCGGCGACTCGGTGATGCCGATATAATTCCCCTCCGACTTGCTCATCTTCTTAACCCCGTCTGTTCCTTCAAGCAAAGGCGTGGTGATAACGATCTGAGGCTCCTGGTTGAATTCTTGCTGAATATCGCGGCCAACCAGCAAATTGAATTTCTGGTCAGTGCCTCCCATCTCGACGTCCGCCTTGAGGGCGACTGAGTCGTACGCCTGCATCAAGGGATACAGGATCTCATGCACCGAGATGGGCTGGCGGGCCTTGAGGCGCTCGGAAAAATCGTCCCGCTCGAGCAGCCGGGCCACGGTATACTTCGCCGCCAGATGAATGATGTCAAAGCTGCTGAGCTTGCCCAGCCAGCGCGAGTTGAAGTCGATGATTGTTTTTTGAGGGTCCAGAATTTTGAAGATCTGGCTCTTATACGTCTCGGCGTTCCGGAGAATTTCCTCGTGGGTCATGGCCGGACGTGTGGCCGACCGTCCCGAGGGATCGCCGATGATCCCGGTGAAATCGCCGATCAGAAAAATGACTTCGTGGCCGAGATCCTCGAAGTGCTTCATTTTCCGGAGGAGGACCGTATGGCCGAGGTGGATATCCGGCGCCGTGGGGTCAAAACCGACTTTCACCCGCAGCGGCTTTTTTTCGCGGATCGATCGGGCGATTTTGGCCCGGAGTTCATCCTCCTGGATGATCTCGACGCAACCTTTCTTGATATAGTCAAACTGTTCTTCGACGCTTTTGTTCATGGCTTTCTTATGAACACTCTCCGGCCGCGCACCTCCAGTCGGCCTTCAAAGTAAAGGCGAACGGACTCAGGATAAATCTTGTGCTCCTCCACGAGGATGCGGGCAGCCAGGGTCTCCTCAGTGTCGTCCTGGAGCACCGGCACGACCGCCTGCAAAATGATCGGCCCCATATCGACTTCCTCGAAGACAAAGTGAACGGTCGCGCCGGAGTAGCGCACCCCCCAGTCGATGGCTTTCTGCTGGACATGCAGCCCGGGAAACGATGGCAGCAGAGCGGGGTGAATATTCATGATTCGGTGTCTGAATTCGCGGCAAAAAAGAGGAGTCAGTATTTTCATGTATCCAGCCAGGCAGACAAGGTCTGCCTCTCTCTTTCTGAGCTCTTTGATAATCTCCTTGTCGAAGTCTTCGCGGCCGGCAAAGAGCTTCGGGTTGAGGTAGAGAGTCTCCAGGCCGCGTTCCTGGGCAGTGAGAAGACCGGCCGCTCCGTCCACATTGCTGAAGACAAGGACGATGTCGGCGTTGATCTTCCCGGCTTGGATAGCATCGTGGATTGCTCTGAAATTGGACCCGCGTCCGGACAGAAAAACGGCGATCCGGCCTCTTTTTTTGGGGCTGATAAAGACTTCCTCTGCCATGGCCTAGCCTTCTCTCCCACTGCTTAAAACTTCAACAGCACCCCTATTTTAACCGAAAATCCGCTGAAATCAATCATTGCTTTCCGGACTGAGCGAACACTTGCTCCTTCTGGCGCTTGAGCCAGGATCTTTATCTTGGCCTGCCAGAAATCGAGCTCTGGTAGATATTCCTCGAAGGAATAGAGGTCTCCTTTTTCTCCGGATTCGTCTTCTCCAGAAAACCCATTAACTTTGGCGGATTGCACGGTGGCCTCGATGAAGAAGCCCAGAAAGGCATCAAATTTATAATCAAACCCGATGCCTCCAAGATAGGTCGAGCCTCTGGCCTCGGCCAAGTCAAGAACCGGATAAAGGAACTCGGTCTCAATCGGCAGTTTCACTGCCTCTCGGGAAACATACTTGCATTGGATGATCCCGGCGCCTCCCTTGAGATAGAAATGGAATTTGGGGCCGAGAGGGAAGAAAACATAGCCCAGGAGCGTGACCGGATAGGCGCTGATTTTCGTCGGCCTGGCTACCTGGCTGGTCGCGGACTCTTGAGTGAGAGAAAGGAGCGTATCCTGCTCATCAAGCCTGCTATAGACATATCCGGCATTGACTCCCAGGGCCAGTCTCGAGCTCAGAAAAAAAGTCAACTCCCCTTCAAAGGTAAACCCAAAACGGAGCTCGGGTATCGGCCCTCCCTCAAGGCTCCAGTCCGGAAATAAGGATGCTTCCTGGTGCACTTTTTCTTCCCATCCGGCTAGGGCAAGGTTGACTTGGCCGAGTTTCATCTGCCGGAGCCCGGAAGCCAGCCTGAGCTCAACCCCCGCAGACAAAGAAAGGGAGGAGAGCAGCAGAAACGCCGCGCCTATAAGCGCGCGAGCCTTGTTCATTCCTGACCTCCGCCAAACCTTTACCTAGAGGATTGAAAAAACTTGAGGGATGGATTTTTTCCATGTCTCATACAGAATTTCCACGGGAAGACGGATGATTTCGCGGCCCGCATGACGGATGATGATTTCGCGGCCGGCGGTTTTTCCGATCGCTTTGGCTTGAACTCCTTTTTGAGCAGCCAGCTTGAGCAAGACCGAAAGGTCCGCTTTCCTGACACTGACGACGATGCGGGACTGACTTTCACCGAAGACAAGCGCGTCCGGCCGGATCTCATCATTTAGGTCGATGATCGAGCCGGTCTTTGCCCTGCTCCCAAACGAGCATTCTGCGAGAGCTACTGCCAGCCCGCCCTCGGAGATATCGTGAGCTGACCGGATGAGACCTCGAGAAATGGCTTCGAGGCAGAGCTCGTGGACTCTCTTTTCGGTCTCGAGGTCGATCCCGGGTGGAGGGCCTTTTTCCAGGTCAAAGGCGGCCTTGAGGTATTCTGACCCGCCCAGCTCCTCTTTGTTCTCGCCTAGAAGAACGATGACATCGCCGGCCTCCTTGAACCGCGGGCTCACGGCCGAGTTGATATCATCGATTAGGCCGACAACCCCGAGCACAGGTGTCGGATAAATGGATATCCCCTCAGTATCGTTGTAGAAACTGACGTTCCCGCCCGTGACAGGGATGGAAAAGAAACAGCAGGCTTCGGCCATCCCTTCCACCACTTTCTTGAACTGCCACATGACCTCAGGTTTCTCGGGATTGCCAAAATTCAAGCAGTTGGTTACGCCGATGGGCCTCGCCCCAACACAGGCCAGATTCCGGCAGGCCTCGGCCACAGCGATCATCCCGCCCGTCCGCGGGTTGAGATAGGCATATAGCGAATTGCCGTCCAGCGTCATGGCCAGGCCTTTCCTCTGCCCTTTGATCCGTAACACGGCCGCGTCGGCGCCCGGCAGGAGGACCGTGTTGATCTGAACCTGGTGGTCATATTGCCTGTAAACCCATTCTTTATCGGCGATGGTTGGAGAAGCAATCAGCCGCAACAGAATATCATTCCAGTCCAAAGGAACGGGCGGCAGCTCGAACTTTTTGACCGCTTTGAGATGGGCCGGCTTTCGAGTTGGCCTCCGATAAATGGGGCACAGGTTGACGATGGCATCTACCGGGACGTCCACAGCGGTTTCTCCGCGGAAACTCACCCTCAGCCTCCCGCTTGCGGTGACCTCTCCAATCTGGACGGCGTCCAGGTCCCATTTGGCAAAGATTCTCTGGACCTCGGCCAGGTTCTCCTTTTTGGCGACGAGTAACATCCTTTCCTGCGATTCGGAGAGCATGATCTCGTAGGGGGTCATGCCTTCTTCTCTTTGTGGAACTAAATCAAGGTTGATTGAAATACCTGTTCCTGACTTCGCCGCCATCTCCGATGTGGAGCAGGTCAATCCGGCAGCGCCCATATCTTGGATGCCGACGATCAGGGCTCTCTCCATAACCTCAAGGCATGCCTCCAGGAGCAATTTTTCTTTAAACGGGTCTCCCACCTGCACGTTGGGCCTTTTTTGTTCTGTTTCCGTGCCGAATTCAGCCGAGGCCATGGTGGCTCCATGAATCCCGTCCCTTCCAGTCTTTGAGCCAACGTACAAAACTGGATTTCCCGTGCCCTCGGCCTTGGCGTAGAAGATTTTATCTTTTTCCACCAACCCTAAAGCAAAAACATTGACCAGGGGATTCCTGGAATAGCAGTCATGAAAATAGATCTCGCCGCCCACTGTGGGGATTCCCATGGAGTTTCCGTAGGATGAAATGCCCGCGACCACTCCGTCCATGATGGCCCGGTTCTTCGGAGTTTCGAGCGGCCCGAACCGCAAAGAATCGAGAAGAGCGATTGGCCTTGCCCCCATGGTGAAGATGTCGCGGAGTATGCCTCCAATGCCAGTGGCCGCCCCCTGAAAGGGCTCGATATAGGAAGGGTGGTTATGGGATTCGATCTTGAAAACGACAGCCGTCCCCGCGCCGATGTCCAGGACGCCTGCATTTTCTCCCGGGCCCTGGATGACGTTTTTCCCGGTTGTGGGCAATTTTTTCAGATGGACTCTGGAGCTTTTGTAGCTGCAGTGTTCCGACCACATCAGGGAGAAAATGCCCAGCTCGGTCAAAGTCGGCTCCCGGCCAATGAGCTCGACAATCCTTTTGTATTCCTCCAAAGTCAGGTTGTGGTCGGCAATGGTCTTGCGGTCAATCATGCTTGAACTTCTCAATGATGGATGCAAATATCACTCGGCCGTCTGTGCTTCCCAGAAGCGCCTCCGAAGCCCTTTCCGGATGAGGCATCAGCCCCATGACGTTGCCTCCTTTATTGATCAACCCCGCAATGCTGGCCGCAGAACCGTTGATATTGGCTTCCTCCGTCGCCTCGCCTTTTTCATCGACGTAGCGGAGCATGACTTGGTTGTTCTTCTCGATCTTCCTCAGCAGCTCGGGAGGGGCGAAATAATTTCCGTCAAAATGCGCAATCGGAATCCTCAGGACTTGTCGGGGCCTGGCTTTATGGGTAAAGCGTGTTTGGGCATTTTCGACTCGCACATGGACGAATTCACAGAGAAACTTGAGGTTTTTGTTCCTCAACATCGCCCCCGGAAGTAGGCCCAGTTCGAGCAGGACCTGGAAACCGTTGCAGATGCCGAGCACGATCCCGCCCTTGGCGGCGAACTCCCCGACTTCCCGCATCAGGGGAGAAAACTTAGCGATCGCGCCCGACCTCAGATAATCTCCGTAAGAAAAGCCTCCCGGGAGAACTACACAGTCGACATTTTTCAGGAAGTGATCCTTGTGCCAGAGAAACGTCGTGTCTTGTCGGAGCACCTCCTTGAGGACAAAAAAGGTGTCATAATCGCAGTTCGAACCGGGGAAAATGACGACGCCAAATCTCAATTCAGCGAACTCACTTTTCTTCTTTAAGGACCTGCCAGGAAAATTTCTCGATGATCGGGTTGGCCAGGACCTTAGCTGCGATTTCCGGGACAACTTTTTCCGCTTCTATCTCGGAGATATCTTTCAGCTCGATCTCGAAGACCTTACCCTGCCTGACTTCTTTGATAACATGGTAGCCGAGCGTGTGCAGGGCGTTTTTCACAGTCTGTCCTTGCGGGTCAAGGACGCTTTCTTTGAAGGAGACGAGGATCCTGACTTTCATTCCCGAGAACCCTTTCGAAAATATAGTCGGTTTTTTCGAGGTAACTCTCCAGGGAGAAACAGGCTTCGACTTCTTTGGGAGAGAGTATGGCCATGATGTCCTTATCTTTGAGAAGGAGGTCTTTGAACCCGAGGTTTTCTGTCCGGGCGCGCAGCGAGTTCCGCTGGACGAGTTCATAAGCGCGAGGCCGCGGCACTTTTTTTTCCGTCAGGGCGAGGAGAATCTTTTGCGAGAAGATGAGCCCCCTGGTGAGGGCGATGTTCTCTTTCATCCGTTTTTCATGAATAACCCAGTTCTTGATGATGGCTGTGGTTTCGGCCAGCAGATAGTCCGCCAGGATGAACGAGTCTGGGAAGATGATTCGTTCAGCCGAGGAGTGGGAAATATCCCTTTCGTGCCAGAGCGGGATATTTTCCAGGGCCACCTGGAGATTGCCCCGGAGGAGACGCGAGAGGCCGGAGATCCGCTCTGCCCGGACTGGATTTTTTTTGTGCGGCATGGAGGAGGAGCCTTTCTGGCCCTTGGCAAATGGCTCCTCGACCTCTAGGATTTCAGTCCTTTGAAGATGACGAATTTCTTGAGCGAACTTGTCCAGACTGGCTCCGAGGAGGGCCAATGCGGAAATCACTTCGGCATGCCTGTCGCGCTGAAGAACCTGGGTTGACACTCTGGCCGGCCGGAGGCCGACTTTTTGAAGAGCGAGTTCTTCCACCTTGGGGTCAAGATGGACATATGTTCCGACCGAGCCAGAAATCCTGCCGTAGCTGATGACGTCCTGAGCCCTTTTGAGCCGCTCCTCGTGGCGCTTTATTTCTTCGTACCAGACCAGAAGCTTGACCCCAAACATGATCGGCTCAGCATGAACACCGTGGGTTCTTCCGATCATGACTGTTTTTTTGTACCGAAGTGCTTGCTCCCTGATAACGTTCTTGAGTCTCCCGACGTCCTTGCGGATCTTTTCCAAGGACTCTTTGATCAGAAGCGACAGGGCCGTGTCAACGATATCGTAGGATGTCAAGCCCATATGGACAAAGCGAAGGTCTTCGCCCACGTATTCTCCCACAGCTTCGAGAAAAGCGATGACATCGTGTTTGACGACTTTTTCGATCTCTTCAACCCGGCTCGCCGGGCAGGCCGCTTTTTTCTTAATCCTCTTGAGGGCGGCGGCGGGAATTCGGTCGAGCTCAGCCCAGGCATCGCAGACAGCTAGCTCAACATCCAGCCATTTGCGGTACTTGTTTTCTTCCGACCAGATGGCGCCCATTTCTGGAAGAGTGTAGCGGTTGATCATGGCGCTTGTCCTCGGAAAGAGGTCAAATCATAGCAAGGACATCCTGGCTTGTCAATGAATATGGGAGGAGCAAAGGATTTTGTATAATAGATGTCTAATACGATGAACGTACTGATGAGCGATGCGACTGATGAGAAGCTCGTGGAATGGGCAAAAAAAGGCAACCTCGAAGCTTATGCTGAGCTCGTCCGGAGGTATCGTGAGAGGATCTATCAAACCATCTTCCGTTTCACCCGAAGCCACCACGACACGGATGACTTGGCTCAGGAAACATTCCTCCAGGGGTTTAAAGCGCTCAAGCATTTCAATCAACGGTCCAGCTTTTATACTTGGATCTTCCGGATTGCGGTAAACCAATGCCTGAATTTCCTAAAGAAGAAAAAAAGTGAAATGATGATGGAAGAATATAAAGAGAACGTCCTCGGGAATGGTCGGCCTTTTTCTCCTGCTCCTGATTCTGAAGCTATGGTGAATGAACTTCGGGCCAGACTCGATGAGGCGGTCGCCTCTCTTCCGGAGCCGTATAAGTCTTCCTTTATCATGGTCGTTTTCCAGGGAATGACCCACGCCGAGGCCGCGCGTATCTTGCGGTGTTCGGGAAAAACAGTTTCCTGGCGGATGCACAAAGCCAGGAAAATGATCCAGGCCAGGCTGAGATTTTATTTCAACGAGGTGTCCAATGAAGTGCCCAAAATATGAGCGCTGGATATCCGATGCTCTCGACGGGTCTGTCTCCGAAAAGAGAAGAAAAATTCTGGAGGGGCACTTAGCCCAATGCCCGGATTGCCGGGCCTATCATGATCGTCTCAGCCGGATTCAGGTTGAGGCCTCGCGGCCGGAGGAAATCAAACTGTCGTCTCATTATTGGGAGGGCTTTTCGGCACGCCTTGATCAGAAGCTCCGGTCCCTGAAACCGGAGGCAGAGCAGGGGATTCTTCGCCGGCTGGGCTGGAGATGGGCCTGGTCAGGAGCAGCAGTGCTATTGGCTGCGGCGCTCGGCTTAATCTTCTTGCGGAACCAGGGGCGCCCCCTCGAAAATGATGTTTTTTCTTTTGAGGCCTGCCTGGATCGTCTCGGCCAGGAGATCGGGGAAGATGTCAAACTCGAAGACAAATTCACCAGCCTTATTATCAGCTCTCTGGGAGAGGAATTTGACTTCGCCGGGCTGGAAGAGCGCTGGGCCATTTTCGCCGGCCCGTTCATTTGGGAAAGCCTGAGCGATGAAGAACTTGAGTTCGTAGAACAAGAAACAACGAAGGAGATTAAATCATAGGAGGATAATTATGAGGACAAAGAGATGCGTTGGGTTTTTGATGGGATTCGTTTTTCTGGGCTCTCTGGTGTTTGCCCAGATGCCGGGCGAGAGGATGATCGGCCGAGAAAGACTTCGCGAAAATATCAACAGGCTCCGGCTGCTCCGTATGACCGAGGTGCTGGCATTGACCGAAGAGCAAACAGCGAAGATCTATCCGGCGTACTACCGGGTTGAGAAAGAGAAGATGGAGCTCATGAAGAGGCTGAACAGCGAGATCCGCGAGCTCAAGGATCTTTTGGCCGGGCCGGAGGTCAAAAAAGAAGGAATCGGGCCGAAAATTAAAGCGGTCAAGGAGCTGAGAAGGAGCTTGGTCGAAAAAGAGCAAGAATTTGAGGATTTTCTGGAACAAAACCTCAGTGATGTCCAGAAGGCAAAATATTTGGTTTTTTCGGTTGAATTCTATCGGTCCTTGGGGGATAAACTGAAGCGCGCCAGAGTGGTGTCGAGAGAGAGGGGAGGAGCCTAAAAATTCCATT
>CAZLFV010000111.1:0-8485 GCA_964558915.1 uncultured Eubacteriales bacterium
CCTGAAAGCCGGGTCATCTATACGGCTATTCCTGATACCGGAGGCACGCTCAACCAGATTGATTTCACTGCGACCAATGTCGGCGCCTTGGAAGTCTACCTAGATGATTTCCAGGATAATAATGCCGGACTTATCGAGTATGTCCGGGGAAGGAACCGAGAATGGAAGCTTGGAGACATCAACCATTCGAATCCTGTTGTGGTGGGCCCTCCGAACGGAGATACGCTGCTGATGGGGCTGGAATACGATGCGTTCAAAACTGCTTATGCGGATAGGAGAAAGGTGCTTTATGTCGGGGCCAATGATGGCATGCTTCATTGTTTTGATATTTTGACAGGAGAGGAACTTTGGGGATTCATCCCGCATAATCTCCTGCCCAAACTCAAGAACATGTGGGCTGTTGATGCGACCACGGGGGGCAGGTATTTTTACCGGGACGTTTACGTGGACGGAAGCCCGGCCGTCACAGATGTCCTTATCGACGGCGATTGGAAGACCATCCTTGTCTGCGGCCAGGGTCCGGGAAAAGGAAGCGTCATCGGCACGGGAGAAGGAATCAATTACTATTTTGCTCTGGACGTCACCGACCCGGCCAATCCTATTCCTCTCTGGGAGCTGACCCACGAGACAATGGGTGAAACGTGGTCTGTGCCGGCTATTGCCAAGGTCACAAAAGATGGCAGTGAAACTTGGGTCGCCTTCGTCGGTTCGGGTTATGATAACAGCGACGATCATGTTCTCGGAAACGTCTTGTATGCCGTCGACCTCGAGGACGGGAGCATTTTTTGGACCTACACGGCTGATGAGATCGATACATCGGCCAACTATCCCAATATTCAAAATACTATGCCCGGCTCACCGTCTGTAGTCGATGTCGATAGAAATGGATACGCCGACCGTGTCTATATCGGCGATCTGGATGGGCGGATGTGGCGAACGGATGTAAGCGCCAGTTTTGAGGATGAAAATTCCTGGCAAACCGAGAGCGTGTACACGGACCCAGATAGTTATCCGATCATCGCCAAGCCGGCCATATGGAAGAATCCCAATGTTCAGACTGCCGACCCGCGGATCTATTTTGGAACTGGCGGTGATGACAGGGCCCCTAGCACGGCGACTTATTCTTTTATCGGGTTGGTCGATACGGGCACAACGGCTCAAATAGAATGGTTCCTTGGAAATGCGTCCGGGACGGCCCGGCCGGCGGAGAAGAAAGTTGGCGACCTCGCCATCGGAGAAAAGGTCTGGGCTGATCCGAAAATCGAGGACTATATCGTCTATTTTAGCACTCTGTCAGGGAGCATCGAGAGCGTTGACCCGTGCTCCAACTTGGCCGGATTAGGAAAACTCTATGCCCGGTTCGTTATTTCGGTGGCAGGGACTCCGGTTGGCGGAACAGCCTTCAAGACAGCAGCGGGAGCACTGGAAAGCCTCAACCTGGCCATCAAAACACGGTCTGCCGTGACTCTCGGAGAACAGGAAACGACGGCAACCGGAGTCAGAAAGAGGGACGTCTATATCCAGGAATACAATTCCACAATCCAGAGGCTTGAACAGCTGACCGGCGGAGTCCTGAAAGTCAAATCTTGGCGAGAAGTATACAAGATCTACAAGGAGCAATAGAGGCATTTTTTCAGGGCATGTTATCGACACGATGACATGCCCTTTCTTTTTCCTTTTCGATTTTGATCATCATTTGACAGAATTGACGAAACACAGATATAGTACAGGCATTCTCGTAGGGATGCCATGGGTTTCTGGGAAAGCGTTTTCTTGGGTCTCGTCGAAGGGCTGACAGAATTCCTCCCGGTCTCCTCGACTTTTCATCTCATTTTCGTTTCCAAGTTGGTCGGAATACAGGAGGCGGAAT
Source organism: uncultured Eubacteriales bacterium (assembly GCA_964558915.1). Lineage (GTDB taxonomy): Bacteria > Acidobacteriota > Aminicenantia > Aminicenantales > UBA8522 > CAZKEW01. The sequence goes on from CAZLFV010000111.1 coordinate 1,871, forward strand.
TTACGAAGCTTTTCGAGGTGTTCATTCAGAGCGGAGCGATCCTCGCCGTCGTGGTTCTCTACTGGAAAAGGATCAAAACGGACCGGGCGCTGGTCACAAAGACGCTTACGGCTTTCATCCCCACGGCCATCCTCGGAATCGCCGCCTACAGGACAATCAAAGATGTGTTTTTTGAATCCACGGCTTTGATGATAGGTATTTTTGTTTTCGTGGGCATTGTTTTTCTTGGCTTTGAAGCGTTGGTCAAAAGGGGCCTGATCCGGCCTCAAAAGCCGATATTAGAGTTAACCTATAGGAATGCTATAATAATCGGTCTGGCCCAGTCTCTGGCGTTCTTGCCGGGGGTTTCACGGGCCGGCGCGGTGATACTGGCCATGATGCTGCTGGGCCACCGGCGGGACGACTCGGCGGCTTTTTCTTTCCTCTTGGCCATTCCTACTATTTTCTCCGCGGGCGCCTATGACCTCTATAAAACAAGAAATGTACTTTTGGCCTCCGGGCCCCAGGCATGGACCCTAGTTGTCGGGTTCATCGCGGCCTTTGCTGTCGCTTATTTTGCTGTGAAATGGTTCATCCGCTACCTCGAGAACCATACCCTGAACCTTTTTGGAATTTACCGGCTGGCGGCAGGCTCGCTGTTGCTCCTTCTCCTCCTTCTGGGAAAGGGAATTAACCTATCATTACCGTGATTCTCCCAGTCAGGGCAAATATCTGACTGAACTCTGTCAATCAGGCCAGTCCCAGCAGGGGGAGAAGAAGCCGGAGCATTAACCAGACTACCGTTCCGCCTGAAAGGCTGAGGAGGACACCGGCTCGGATCATTTTGGTGATGGGCACAAGTCCGGAACCATAGACAATTGCGTTGGGTGGAGTCGAGACCGGGAGCATAAAAGCCCAGCTGCAGCCCAGGGTCGTCCCGATCGCGGGCGGGATGGGATTGATTCCCGAAGCCTGAGCAAGAGAAATCACAATGGGAACAAGCATCGTGGCTGCAGCGGTGTTTGAGGTTGTCTCGGTTACCAAGATTGCCAGGTAGATTCCAGCCAAGGTCAGGGTCCACAGAGAAGTGGCTCCAAAGAGGTTCAGGATACCGGTTCCCAGGGCATTGGCCAGCTTGGTCTGGAACATAAGATTTCCAAGAGAAAGTCCTCCGCCGAAGAGAAGGAGAGTTCCCCAATCGATCTCAACTGCCTGCCTCCAGGATAGGGTGAAGGTCCTTTTTTTCCAGTCGACGGGCAAGAGAAAGAGAAGAATCGCAGCGATCAGGGCGGCTCCCGCCTCGGGCATTCTGGAGTTATAAATTTTGGCGAGAGCGGAGTCGTTTCCCATGAATAGGACCAGAAAACCGGGCAGAACCCAGAGCACAACAGCCACCGAAAAAGCCGTGAAGGCGTTTTTTTCCCCGCGGTTCCAGCGTCCTAATTTGTTCAACTGGCCTTTAACAAAGTCTTGACAGCCCTCGAGCCTGGCAACATCAGGCTTGTGCAGAAGGAACAATAGGGAATAAGCCAGGAGATACATCAGCAGCATCGACGGCACGGCAAATAGCATCCATTTGAAAAACGGAATCTTGACTCCGGCAAAGCGCTCAATCATGGCGATTCCGATGAGGTTGGGAGGAGTCCCGACCGGAGTCCCGATCCCGCCGATCGAAGAGGCGTATGCCGCCATCAGCATCAGGCCCGTCCCAAAGCGAAGCTGTCGCGGGGACATGGACTTGCCTGTTTTCTTAGATATCACTTCAGCCATGGCAGAAATAATCCCGAGCCCGATCGGAAACAACATCGCCGTAGTTGCCGTGTTGCTGATCCACATCGAGATGAAAGCTGAGGTTGCCCCAAAAACAAAAAGGAGCCGTCCGGCACTGTTCCCAACCCAGTGTCGGCACATCATGCTATAGGCGAACCGCTTGTCCAGTCCGTGAGCAGTCATGGCCCGGGCGATCATGAAGCTGCCCATGAACAAGAAGATGACCGGGTCAGCAAACGGGGCAAAAGCTGTTTTGGCGTCGGCGACCCCGAACAGAATGCAGAGGACAGTTCCAAGAACGGCCGTCACAGGAAGGGGAACCGGCTCAGTAATCCACCAGGTGATGACCCAGCCGATGACAGCGGCGAGCGTATGGGCGTTTGCGCTGACATTGTGCAGGGGCAAAAAGTATAGAATCAGGAAGACCAGTGGCCCCATGACCAGCCCGATTGTCCGCCTGAAGCGTTCAAACCGTGTTTCGACCTCAGAAAGGCTTTCCCCGGGCTCAGAAGTCAATCCGAACTCATCGGCCCCGGCGTTCTTCACTTCTCTGCCACTTTTTTCTGTCACGAAAACGCGGCCTCAAGGAAGGTTAAGGCACGAAATCGTAGCATAAGAACGCTTCCCTGACAAGCGGGATCAGGACCCGCCTGTTCTATCAGAAGAACGCCGCACTTTTTTGACAAGAAAAATATGCTGTGCTAAAGTGGACGTCCATTTTTGAGCATGGATTCGTTTCCCCTGATGCCTTGAGTTCGAGGGAGGCCATGAATGTCCTGATGATCCTGGCCGTTGCCGTAGCCGCGTTTGCGCTGGCCAGCCGGTTTTATTCCCGCTATATTGCCCGGACTCTCGGTGAAGACCCCAATCATGTCACTCCTGCTATTACTTGCTCGGACGGCCGGGATTACGTCGCGACAAAATCCTACGTCGTCTTTGCCCATCATTTTGCAGCCATTGCCGGCGCAGGCCCGATCCTCGGTCCGACTATGGCCGCCCTCTACGGTTTCGTCCCAGCCTGGCTTTGGCTTGTTCTCGGAGCGATTTTCATTGGTGGTGTCCACGATTTCACGGCCCTCTTTATCAGCATGCGCGAAGGCGGCAAGTCCATGGCGGAGATAGCCCGAAAAACGCTGGGACAATCCGGGTTTAACCTGTTTATTGGGTTCACCATCGTCATGATCGTCCTGGTCACATCCTCCTTCCTGAGCGCCACGTCCATTTCGCTGACGTCCCTTTGGCCCCTGAGCAAACTCGGCGCCGTCGAGGGGCAGACTTTCCTCAAGACCGTCGTCAAGGACGGCGTCGTCCTGGGTCGGATTGGCGGGATTGCGTCGATGTCGGTGATCATCATCACCATGAGCGCGCCGTTTTTGGGCTGGCTGCTCTTCAAAAAAAGGATCAAGACGATATTGGCTTATTTAGTTGCTTCGACAATTTGCGTTTGCTCGGTCCTGTTCGGTATCGCTTTCCCGGTCACGCTGGCCCCATCGACCTGGATGGTAATCATCTCTTTCTATGTTCTTTTTGAGGCGGGTATGCCGGTCTGGCTGATCCTGCAGCCGAGGGATTTTATCAATGTGCAAATCCTCTATGGCGGAATCGGCTTAATGATCGTCTCTCTTTTTGTCGGAGGATTCGGGGGTCTCTCCGTAACCATCCCCAGTTTCAACCTCAAAGAAGGCGTCGAGAATTTGGGGTTGATCTGGCCCATGATGTTCTGCACAGTCGCCTGCGGTGCAATCTCCGGTTTCCATGCCCTGGTCGCCGGAGGGACAACATGCAAGCAACTTTCCCGTGAGACCGACGCGCGGCGTGTCGGCTACAATGCCATGCTGCTTGAGTCCATCCTGGCCGTGTGCGTGCTCCTGGCAGTCGGCGCAGCCGCAAGTTTTGCCGATTACAAGTCGGTCGTCTGGCCGGCAGACCCGTCCGTGAAGTCGAACCCGATTCTTGGGTTTTCTCTGGCGGCAGGACATCTGTTCAACCGCGCCCTCGGCATCCCTGTTGCTCTTGGCTCTGTCTTTGGAATTCTCCTGGTTGAGGGATTTGTGGTGACGACACTGGTCGCCGCGGTCAGGCTCAACCGCTATTTGTTTGAAGAGCTTTGGACCATCCTGTTCAAGACTCCGCCCAAACTGCTCAAGAATTATTGGTTCAATGCCGCTCTCTCCGTCCTGTTGATGTGGATCCTCGCCTATTCCAATGCCTTCAATTCCCTCTGGCCGATCTTCGGTACCGCCAATCAGCTTTTAGCGGCGCTGGCGCTCCTGGCAGTGTCCGGGTGGCTGCTCCTGAGGAAAAAGAAAAATTTCTTTACCTTGATTCCGGCGGTTTTCATGATCGTCACAACGATCGCTTCGCTCCTGATCCTGCTGGCGAATTATTACAGGAACAGGAACTATATTTTGATCGTCGCCGACCTGCTGCTTCTTGGTCTTTCAGGTGGCGTTGTCTGGCTTGTTTTGAAAAGATTCCGCAGGCCCGGAGAAAGGCCCGCTAGTGCGCCGGCCTGACCGGGAGACATGGGAGGACCCAGGAATATGTTGAATGATTCGGACAAAGACACGATCGGCTTGAGAGACATTATTCTGGAGGCAATAAAGGGGATTAAAAGCGAAATCCTGCTCTACGGAATTATTGTCGCCGGGATGTTCATCGCCTCTGCTTCCCTGGGAATAGAGATCCTGAGAGAGTTGAAATGGCCGCTCCTTGTTATTTTCACCCTAGCCCTTCTAGCCCACTTTTTCTTTGGCGCCATTCCCAGGGCTGAAAAGCGGTTAAAAGACCTGCGCGGAGACAAGGGGCTGCCAAAATAGGACAAAAAGGATATCTGCATGGCTCCAGTAATCAGCTTGCATCTCATTGATTACGTGATTATCGCCGGATACATCCTGGTTATGGTCCTGGTGGGATATTCGCTCAAGAAATTCATGCGAACGGGCGAGGATTTCTTCCTTTCGGGAAGATCCCTGCCCGGCTGGATCACCGGGCTGGCCTTCCTTTCGGCCAACCTTGGAGCTCTCGAGGTCATCGGAATGGTCGCCAATTCAGCGAAGTATGGGATCATGACGGTGCACTTTTATTGGGTCGGCGCCATCCCGGCCATGATCTTCCTGGGGATCTTTATGATGCCCTTTTATTACGGCAGCCGGGTCAAGACCGTTCCAGAATATCTGAAGCTCCGGTATAACGAAGCCACACGTGGCTTGAACGCCATCTCATTTGCCGTCATGACCGTGCTCATGAGCGGGGTTAGCCTCTACGCCATGGCCCTCCTCTTCAAGCTGATGCTTGGCTGGTCCCTCACGGGGAGCGTCCTTTTTGCCGCCATCGTGGTCCTGATCTATGTGTTTTGGGGCGGGCTTTCCTCCTCCATCTACAACGAGGTCATCCAGTTTTTTCTCATTTGGCTTGGGCTTCTTCCGGTCGTGTTTCTTGGTCTCAAAAATACAGGCGAGTTTGCCGGCCTGGCCCGGAAGCTCCCGGAGGCCTTTTTGCATTCCTGGAAGTATCTTGGAAGCGCCGCGCAAAACCCGCTGGGCATCGAATGGATAGGTGTCATCCTTGGGCTAGGGTTCGTCCTTTCGTTCGGCTACTGGACCACGGATTTCCTGGTGGTGCAGCGGGCCCTGGCCTCCAAGAACCTCGCCGCTTCCCGCATGACGCCGATTATCGCTTCCTTTCCGAAGATGCTCGTCCCGATCATCGTGGTCATTCCCGGGCTCGTGGCAGTGGCTGTGCTGCCCGAATTCAGCCGGTCGGCGGCCCAGACCGGAGAATATAACTCGGCCCTGATCTTGCTGATGTCTCATTACCTGCCCAACGGCGTTCTCGGCCTGGCGATCACAGCGCTGTTAGCGAGCTTTATGTCTGGGATGGCCGGAAATGTCACTGCCTTCAATACGGTCTGGACTTACGATATTTACGGGACGTACATCAAGAAGGGGCGGCCCGACAAGCACTACCTGAACGTAGGGAAATTTACGACGGTCGCCGGAATCCTGATCAGCGTTGGGACGGCGTACATTGTCCAATCTTTTCCCAACCTCATGGACTACATGCAGCTCATCTTTTCTTTCTTCAACGCGCCTTTGTTTGCGACATTTCTCCTGGGCATGTTCTGGAGGGGTGCGACGCCCTGGGGCGGATTTTTCGGGCTGCTCTCAGGAATCGGAGTCGCCGCTCTGCATTATGTGCTTTACAAGACTGGCGTCTTGCATTATACGAGCGAGATGGGAGCCAATTTTTATCAGGCCTGGTGGGCCTGGCTGACGGATTTTGTCGTGACCATCGGCGTCAGCCTCTTTACCAAGAAGAAAGCGCTATCGGAGCTCAGGGGTTTGGTGTATGGCCTTTCTCCAAAAGAAAAAGGCGTCATCAAATTTTATGTGCGGCCCGAGGTTTGGGGTTCAGTCGCACTCATCGCCGCTCTGGTCCTTAATATTATCTTTTGGTGATTCATGCGGCTGACATCGGGAAGGTAAAATGGAAGAACACAAGAAAGCACATCTCCTGGACCTGAAATTGCCTCTGGGAGGCTTGCTGAGCTTTTATGGGTTGATCTTGGTGCTTTACGGGCTTCTCTCTGGAAAAGGAGCCTATGCGAAGTCTCTTGGAATAAACATCAACCTCTTCTGGGGCGCCCTTATCCTGGTCGTGGGAGCGGTGCTTCTCGTATCGTCTTTTCGAAAGCCGCGTCTTCCCAAGACCTAAGCCAAGCTTGCCCGACTTTTAGGGTTGAAATAGGCAGGGGATTAGGGTATATTTTGTCTGCGTTGATGCGGCTTGTGCGCCCGTAGCTCAGCTGGATAGAGCGACTGACTACGAATCAGTAGGTCGGAGGTTCGAATCCTCTCGGGCGTA
>CAZLFV010000112.1:0-8462 GCA_964558915.1 uncultured Eubacteriales bacterium
GAAACATTAGTGACGCCTGGGATAGGATAGGTGTCACCATGTATCTTAAACCGATAGGGACTGGACAGAGACTGAGTAAAAGGGCTAGAATGACACGAATTGATATGAGAAAAGTGGCGTTGCTCCGGACGGTCTTCGGTTTCCTCCTCTTCTTTTTGGGCACGCTCCTGTCTTTTTCCGATAGTTTGATCCCAAAGGGTGTTCGTGTGAAAAAAGGTCCGGTCCTGGACGGGGATCTGGAGCCGGAGATCTGGAAACTCGCCGAGCCGATCATCGGTTTCAAGATGGTTTTCCCGAATCCGGGAAGCGAGCCGACCGAGCGGACGGAACTTCGAATCGTCTATGACGAGGCGTACCTGTATGTCGGCGTCCGGTGCTACGACCGGGAACCGAAGAGAATCTCCGCCAACTGCATGCTCCACGACGAGACCGGCGAAGGGAAGATGGATGACGCGGTCCGGCTCCTGCTCGATCCCTTCCTGGATAAGAGGAACGCTTATGTCTTCATCGTGAATCCGCGCGGGGCGCGGAGCGAAGGATTGGCGGCTGGCGAGAGCGTTAATCTCAGCTGGGACGGCATCTGGGACGCGAAAAGCAGGATCGACGCCGACGGATGGAGTTGCGAGCTCGCCATCCCGTTCAAGACGCTCTCGTTCAAGCCCGACCTTGCGGCCTGGGGGATAAACGTCGAGAGGTATATCGCCCGGAAACAGGAGACGGACCGGCTGTCTGGGACGACGCGGAACAGCCATTTCTATAATCCGATGGAAGCGACCTCGCTCGAAGGCCTCGGAGGGGTCAAGCAAGGTCTCGGCATCACGTTCCGCCCTTACGGAACCATAGGCGGGAACAAGGACCGAGTCGCCGGAACACCCGCGGATACTCGGGTCGACGGGGGATTCGACCTTTATAAGAACTTCACCCCGAACTTCATCGGGGCCCTCAGCTACAACACCGATTTCGCCGAGACCGAGGTGGACCAGCGGCGGATTAACCTGACCCGTTTTCCCCTTTACTTTCCTGAGAAACGGACGTTCTTTCTGGAGGGCTCCGATATCTTCAGCTTCGGTGGAGGCGGGCAGAATCTGATTCCCTTTTTCAGCCGGAGGATCGGCCTTTGGGAGGGGAACCAGATTCCGATCGCGTTCGGGGCTAAGGTCTTTGGCCGGCTCGGAAAAACTAATCTGTCGTTCTTGGACGTCGGAACACGTTCTTTCGCCGACGATCGGCTTTCCCTCAGCCTTCCGGGACAAAATTTCTTCGCCGCGCGCGTTTATCAGAACATCCTGGAGGAGAGCAAAATCGGCGTCATCTTCACGAACGGCAGCCCATCGGGAGAGAGGAACACTCTGACCGGATTCGATTTTCTGTACCAGACCTCCCGGCTCTTCGGAGATCAGAATTTCAACGCGGGCGCGTGGTACGTCTACAACTGGAATGAGATCAAATCGGGTCGACACCAAGCCTTGGGGCTGAGGGTGGACTACCCGAACGATCTATGGGACATCAACTCTAGCTATTCGTATTATGGCGACGCCCTGAATCCGGGGATAGGTTTCCTCTCCCGGGGCGGCGTCCAAACCCTCAGCTTGGGCTTGGCCTACCAACCTAGGCCGGAAAACGGACTGATCGGCCGCCTGGTCAGGCAGTTCTTCTATGAGCTTCGTTTCAGCTTCTATTGGGACCTCCGCGGAAACCTGGAGACGAACCAGGTTTTCACCGCCCCCCTCAACCTGCGGACGGAGAGCGGAGAGCACATCGAGTTCAACGTCATTCCCAACCGCGACGTCCTGCCCTACGACTTCGAGATCGCCCGCGGCGTCATCCTTCCCAAAGGGCCTTACAATTATGTGAGCTACAGGGCGGAATTCAATTCCGCGACATTTCGGCCTTGGACCGTAGACGTGAGCTGGCGATTCGGCCAGTTCTATTCGGGCCGCTACGACGACCTGACGCTCGGATTCGGGTATAAGTTCAAGGGATACGCCACCCTGGCCTTGACGATGAACCTCGTCCGCGGCCGACTCAAAGAGGGGAACTTCAGCGAGGATGTCTATCAGCTCAAGGCGGATTTCTTCTTTTCCCCCAACTTCGGCCTAATGAATTATATCCAATTCGACGACGTTTCGAACAAGCTCGGGGCCAACGTCCGGTTCCGATGGCAGCTATCGCCCGGTAACGAGGTCTACCTCGTCTACACGAAGAACTGGGAAAGGCGCTGGGATCCCCTCGAGCGCTTCGTTCCCCTTGGAGAGCGGGGCATATTCAAGATCACATTGAGCGTCAGGCCATGAAATGTCGACGAACATTCTCGCCCTGAACCGCATCGCATTCAAGACACTCAACCGGAACAGGCTCCGAACTCGCCTAGCGGCGCTCGGCATCGCCATCGGGATCGGAGCGGTCGTAACCATGGTCGCGATCGGCGAGGGTGCGACGGAGCGAAGTAAGAGAAGCGGGGTCGGGCCTAGCTATCGAGTTGATATTAAAATTGTAGCTCTCCATTCGCCTGGCTATTCAGCCCCTTAAATGGCATTTTTGACCTCAAAAATGCTCATGATCGTAATAGGACCGGGCTTGAAGACCGTGCTACAATTTGCCCATCTTGAGCCCCGCCGGGGTGGCGGAAGTGGCAGACGCAAGGGACTTAAAATCCCTTGCTGCGTAAGGGGACTGCAGATTTGCGTCTGCCCTTTGTGCTTATTTAGTGCCCAAGGAGAATTTGATTACTTTTTGGCCCAGGGACGGCCCGCAACAAGTCTTCCAAGTGAACCATTTCCTCCATAGCTTTTTTCTGCCAGCCTGGCAAGAGACGGTCCAGCAGGCGTGCTTGGGCCATGCCACTCAAATAGAAGCGCAGGTCGCCGCTCTCGTGGCCTAGGAGTCTTTCCAGCCTGGCAAAATCCCATCGCCAATAAAGAAGGCCGGGCTTGTAACTCGAAAAAGCAGGCTCTTGGCTACGCGATGCAGCTAGCTCGTAGAAGCGGATCTCAACATGTTTTGCCAGCCCCTCGAGCCATTCCAGTTCTTTTTCGAAAGCCAGAAGCTCTGGATCTAGGGCTGCCCGTTGGCGACGGTCATCCCGGATGCGCAGGAATTTCTGTATCACACTCCTAGCCTCGCCATCGTCTTTTGCCTTGAGAGCTTCGGCGAGAGCTGCGCCTTCGTTGCTCCAGGCGGCGGTAGATTCTTTGTCTTTGAAGGGATAGCGGCTTTCTGAGTCATACACGGAATTAGCCTTGGCAAAACGCCCAGGCGCTTTACTGGCCTGATAAGCATGGAAAACTTCATGGAGGATAAGGACAACGTGGAAGTCAGCAGCTAATTTAAAAGGCACCTTCTGGTTCATCTGCTCAAGGGTGCTCAGACTGCCTGCCCAGCTTAGTCCGGTAAAAACGGCAAAGGATTGGGGATTTGTTGCCGTGCGGCGATAATAAGGCTTGCCAAGAAAATCATCGCCTTCGACAACCTGCCAAGGTGATTGAGCATTCTCTTCGCCTACGAGAAATTCATAGCTATCATTGTAGAGCAGAATGGGAATGGAAGAGCTGGCCAGGCCGGGCCAGACAATGTCTCCCAGTTCAGCCTTCAGCCTTAAGGCCTCGGCAAGTCCAACCTTGTCTGCAGAGCTCAGCAGATTTAGATCTTGTCCAGGATTCTGCAAGCTTGATTCTTTGGCCTCAGGCGAAGATCTCATCCCACAGGTCAGGATCGTAAGAGCAAAGAACGCCGGAAACGCAGCTTTAAATTTTGCCCACATCTTTTTTCCAGGGAATTTGGCGGTCAATTTTATTTTTTCTTTAAGAACGGCACACCGCTCGTCATCCAATCAGATGCAGGTTTTCCCATCAGGTAATGGTCGAAGAACTGCTGCATGCGAACTGTAAGGTCTTTCCTGTTGGTAAGGTTTTGAATGCTGTGCTCTTCTCCTGGATAGGCAAGGAGAATCACACTTTTCCCATTAAAACGAAGGGCGTTATAAAATTCTATCCCTTCTATCACGGCCACCGTCCCGTCGGCTGTTCCATGAAGTATCAGGATAGGCGCCTCGACTGATCTGGCATTTAAAGCTGCTGACTGTTCGTTGAAAAGCTCAAAATCATCAAAAGGATTTGTCCCGAATCTTCCCTGGCTATAATAATAATACTGATGACCATTTTGACCGCTTCCATGCTGGTTATGATAATCCCAACCCCAGAGATGATTGAAATCACTTATCAAGTCCGAGACTCCGGCCCCGACAGCAATTGCTGCAAACATTTTTGATCTGGTAGCTATGTAGGCCGCACCTTGGCCGCTGAAACTGTGACCGTTAAGCCCGATGCGCTTCGGATCAGCATAGCCCATCTCGATGACCTTCTTTACTGCTGCTTCCACACAGTCGAGCATATCAGCATGTGTGGTGCGGGTATTAAAATGGACATCCGCTTGCATGATCAAGTATCCTTTGCTCACAGGCTCGATCATGACTCCCCCAAAAGATGTGGCATACCGAGGGGCAACATGGCGATGGAGGTTCTGTGAATTCTTCTCGTAGAAATTGACAATCATGGGGAGTCGCTGTGAAGGCTTATTATCATCCGGAATGGCGAGTGTGCCCTGCAGCCGGACGCCATCTTTATTCGTGTAATCAAACAAAATGCGATGCCCCCACTTGTATTCGGACTGCCAGGGATTGGCATCTGTGACACGTTTGGCGGAGGAAAACTTCATGTCACTCGTATAATAATTCGGAAAATCAACAAATGTCTCCCAGGTATACAGGAGCTTGTCGGCACTCTTTGCCTTTTTCAGGTTATCGAAATGCTTGTCCTCATAAACGAGCTTGGTCAATCTGCCGTTTTTTAGCTCATAATAGCCCGCTTTTTTTGTCCATTCTCCATAAGCTGATAAGAGAATCGGCTTGGAAAGATCAACAAACTGCTCCTCTGGGTCAAGCTTGATATAGCGAAAGCGAATCTCTTCCTTATCGCCCAAGCCTCCAGTCAGATTTGTCGCCCTGCTTCCATCGAGCGGCTGGAGCCAGAGATCATAGCGGTTGTTCAAGATCATTCCTTTTCCGTCCTTTGTCCAGCCTGCAAGACCATAAGGGGGTTTTGTCCCTGGATAATCATATTCTCTGTTGACAAAACTCAAAGGTGCATTCTCCGTAAGATTTCTTGTCTCGCCCCTTTCAATTTTGTAAACCCAAATATTTCCATCTTTCCAGCAGAGGAAGTGCTTGCTGTTCGGCGAAAGCCCAAGCGTCAACCCCTGGGCTTTAAACATGAGTGTCCGCTCACCTGTCGAAGTGTTGACCCGATAATAGTCTGCTTTTCTCTCTTTCCAATCAGATAAATACGCTTTGTCATCTTCTCCTATGCCCCATTTTCCATCTTTTGTTATGCTGATTCTGCGCATATTTTCATCGCTAAGGCGCACGAATCTCTTGTCTTTTAGATTAAAGGCGGACCTGTAGGTAAAATTCTGGTCGAACTCGGCCTGAACCATCTGAACCGACTGGATTCTCTCGTCTTTCCAGTGCCAGATATCAACATTGGCTACAGGTTCAGCATCCTCTTTTTTCTTTTCTGGCTCTTTTTCCTGCTCTTTTAGGCCGCAAAAGACCCTTGATCTGTCCTCACTCCAGAAGAGTGCTCTTCTTTCGATTGCTCCCTCTCTCATCATTCCTCTTCTCTCAGGGATTACTCTTTCAGAAATCACCATGTCTTTGGGAAAATTCGGATCGTGAGCCGGGTTGTATTCAATTTTTGTTGGATTTCCTTTGTCTATATCCCTGAAGGCAAGGAGGATATTATCCTTTTCCTTATATTCCTGCTTCTTTGTCCCCTTTAATGCGGCAAGGGCAGTTCCCTGCTCATCCCAGGCTAAACGGGAATAATCGGCTTGACCATTATCCAATGGCCTGTGCACGCCACTCTCAAGATAAATGACATACAATCCATTTCCGCTCTTGTCTCGAGCATCAACAGTATAAGCGAGCATCGTCCCAGGTTTATTAAATTGAAACTCTCCAACGCTTCCTAGATTCTCCTCGAACCCTTTTTCTAGATTCCGGAGGATTAAATCAGTTCCATTGTGCTTGGCATCAGGGTCAGACTTTGCTTTCTTAACAGCAAAGAATTTCGAGCCCTTTGAGAAGCTAAAAGATGCAGTGTTATCCCAAGTAAAATTCTCACCAGTTCGCAGATTCATCAATTGGGTTTTTTCTGGCACAGGCTTTTTGTCTTTACGGAGTTTCTCGAGCTCTTTGAAGGGGAGGCTCACAATGTAGGCTACCCATTTCGAGTCATCGGAAAACTGGGGACGTGAGCCTCTTGGAATCTCTGTCTCTTTATCACTCTCGAGGTTTTTAACATAAAGCATGTCATCAGCCTCCACCTTTTGGTATCCAAAGGTTATCCAGTTCCCGTCATCAGAAATTGTTGTTGACACAATAGTTCGCCAGCGCGCATAATCTTCGATGGTTAGGACTTTTTTTTCTTCACCTTGCAGAGCATTAAGAGAGGCAGTAAAAATAAAAAAAGTCACCAATAAAAGCAGTAGCATTAGTTTTTTAGACCATTTCATCGTCTCCTCCTTTTTAATTGTCATTGACTCTAGTGTTACTCTGCTCTTCGTTTGCCCGCTCACATATATCACATTTTTCATTTCTATCAAAATTTCTCATATAAGGAATTTTCTTTCCTTCCTTTTTGACTCAGATGACTTCGCTACTGCCCCAATTAGGAATGAAAAATGCTCAGCTATCTCATTCAAGTTGCTGGCTGAAAGCGATGACAGTCTCCACAATTTCCTGATGGCTGAGACTTGTTCCATCCTGGGGTGAATCAATGATCCGGTAGTTAAAGAAAGGACAGTCTCCCTCATACCAGCGAAAAGCTAAAGGTCTTTGCGTCCTCTTTTCCTCTTCCTTTTTATTAAGAAGAACGCCGAGTCCCCTCAGGTTTACACCTTTCTCCGGGTCAACTCCCAGAATGTATCTTTTATTACCGAAATTTGTCATAAGGAAGGTAAAACCCTCATGAAGCGAAGAATTTATCCTGTCCCGCCTGGCCCATTCCTTGAGTAGAAAGCTTCTTGGATTTTTAACGACAAGGCCGTCGACCTCCCTCTTCCCCTTTCCTGAAGCCAGAGGCAGAAAGATCAAGATTTTCTGGCCTTGATTGAGGTCAGAGAGGTAGTTGAAGTAATCCCCTTCAGCTTTTCTCATCGCTCTCTCGTATCTTTCAATGCCAGAAAAAAGGAGCCTGTTTTCTGCGATCTCATAACCCTCTTCTCATTTGGAATACAGAAAATTCATAAACTTTAAGCCTTCTCTGACACGTTCAAAATTCGATTCTTCCTCTTCTTTTTTGATGGCAGAGAAGAGAGCGCGGAGTATAGAATAGGGCGTGGAGGAAAGGTCGATTTCCTTTGGCAAAGAAGCAGAATCCACCATCCGGGCGTAAAGGGCAATTTTTTCCATCGAGTAATCGATTGCCCTTTTTTCAATGAGCTTAAGAGTGAGGAAAATGGAAGAGATTGCATCAAAGTCAGGTAGGCGGTGGGTGATGACCTGGAGGCTCAGGGGATTTTTTATGTGGTCCAAAACAAGGTAAGGGTATTTGACGAGCAGAGAGGCTGTGCATTCTGCTTCAGCTTGAGGATGATGATGGTCGATAACACCCGGCACCGTCTTCATCCCCACATCCAGAACAATTGTGTTTTCTTCAGGGTTTAAATCTTCTCCGTAATTGACGAATTTATAACTAACTTCCATCGTTTTTTATTTTCTCGTTTTATCCCTTTGCTCCAGATAATTTACGATTTTTGCACTCCCAGAAGGAAAAGGATACTGCCTTAGGTTGCGAAGGCTGACCCAGCGGTGGGCATTTTTCTTGAACTTCGGCTCTTGGCGCAAAGAGCATTCATAAGCATAAAGAGTAACCCGAAACTGAGTATAGGCATGATGGACTTTAATCAGGAATTTTTCCTTCTTGACTTCTATGCCCAGCTCTTCTTTTATCTCTCTGCGGAGAGCTTCTTTAAGTGTTTCTCCAGGCATCCTTTTCCCGCCTGGAAATTCCCAGAGGCCAGCCAGCAATCCAGAGGCCGGCCTTTTTTGAATCAGGTAACGGCCATTTTTTCTCAGGATTCCGACCACAGCTTCAATCTTCTTAAAATCTCTTTTTCTGGGCTGGGGAATTATTTCTTGCTCGCCCCTTTTATAGGCTCCACAGTGTTCTCTGATAGGGCAGAGAAGGCAGAGGGGATTTCGAGCTCTGCAGACAAGCGATCCAAGTTCCATAAGGGCTTGATTGAAAAGGCTGCTATTTCTGCGGGTAAGAAAAGGCTCGAGATGCTTAAGAAGAATTCTATCATTTCTGAAATCTGCTTCTCCTGCGAGCCTTCGTAACCTCATCAGAAGGCGTCGGACATTGGCATCCAGAACAGGGTAAGGTTTGTTGAAAGCAAAGCTG
>CAZLFV010000113.1:0-8369 GCA_964558915.1 uncultured Eubacteriales bacterium
AGGAGGTCGACAATTTTCTCGTCCAGGTTATAGTTGTGATTCCACATCCTTTCCCTGTCGCAGAGAATCCCGATATTGAGCTTCAGGGCGGCTGTCAGGCCGTGAGCAAGAGCATTTGTCTTGAGCTTGGGCGCATAAATGAGCAAATCGCGGTCGGTGATCGCTCTAGCCGTGCGAATCTTTGCATGGATTTTTCCCCGTTCTAGGAGGATAGTCTTTTTTCGCGCCTCTTCGATAGGGAGGAGCTTGATCCTTTGACTCCTTTTTAGCCAGTTATACCCGGCCCGCCGGAACATCCGGGAGGTCGGGATGGCAGCGCCGCATTTTTCGGCGACGGTAATGGTGAATTCTCTTTGGGAAACCTGTTTGAGAGCGGCGAATAGACCATCAAGGAATTCAGGCCGGGTGTAGGCGGAAGGCGTGACCTTATGGTGCGCCATGACGACGTTCGGCTTGACCGTAATCCTCCCCTGAACCTGGGCCGTCAGCCCGAAATCCTGGAGCCCTTCTTTGATGATCCCGCAAATAGCCTCAGGATCATATTGGTCAGCCCTCCGGATGATAACCTTCTCTCTTCTGCCCATTAAGTATCCCTTATAACATAACTAAACAGAGGCAGACAATACTTAAATAGTGCGGAAGATGGCAAATTACCAGAGGTTAGCCGCAACAGGGACGGAGGTGCGGTCTAGAAGGGAAATCGCGTTTTTCGTGCACACAGCCCGGCAGACGCCGCAGCCGAAACAGCGCCGGGTGTCAATGTCGATTTTCTTTGTCGCAGCGCTGTAACCCATGGCTCCAAACTGACAGACATGCATGCACTGCCGGCAGCCATTACAGAGGTCAGGCTGGACGCTAGCCACATATTCAGCACGGAACATAATAGGAACCTGGTACTTGATCGTGCTTTTCATGGCCAGGCAATCCGAGCGGTCACAATTGCAGATTCCTCCGATAAAAGGAGTCTCAAAGGTCCAGACCGTGTGGCAGAGCCCCTCATGTTCGTGATTATGCATGGCCTGAAGAGCCTCGCTCTTGCTTAATGACTCGAGGCCCTTTGTCTCCGGCCCGGTGAGATAGCTGGCATCAAGGTCCCGGATCAGTTGAACGAACTCGCCTCCGTTCGGCCCCATACTAATGCCGTAACAATATCTCTGTTCCGACCCGATGGTAATATGGCGGCACAGGCATGGCGATCGGACGATAGAATTCACAAACCCGAGGATCTGTTCAACCTCCTCGATCGGGACAACCTGACCGTAATGATGCTTTTGTTGCTGCCTTGTAACTCTCTTGGTTACGGCCCGCCGGATGAAACCCGGAGCACGGGTCAGCTTCTCCAGCGCATCAATGTCCTTTCTAATTTTTTCCGGATCAGAAAAAAAGCCCTGAATCCGTGTCCGACGTCCGAGGTCGCTCATCAAGTCCTCGCCATAATTACGTGCTTCCAGGTACCATTTTTTTCCTTCCCCGTGCTTGTGACAGAAATCACACATCGCCGACCTCCTTTTTAAGAGCCCTTCGTTTCTGAAACTATATTCTGGAGGCCGGGAGAAAGTCAAGCACCAAGGGGCTCTCTTTGACGAAAAGTAGGGAAAGGAGAAAAGGATGGCAGCGGGTGGGAAGAGGGAGGGGAGGTTGACTAACCCTCTCATTCCTTGATACTCTTTAACCACACCAAATATAAGGGGTCTTTCGTGGTCATCACGTGCCCGAATTGTCAGTATAAGAACCCGGACGGAGCGGTGTTCTGCGCGAAGTGCGCGACGAGGCTCGGGACGGGCGCGATTAGGACCGGGGCAGAACTCTCCGTCACAAAGACGCTGGAAGCAACTGCCGAAGGACTGGGCAAAGGGAAGCTTTTTGCTGGGAGGTTCGAGCTTATCGAAGAGCTCGGCACCGGCGGAATGGGGGTCGTGTATCGGGCCTACGACAAGAAGATCGGCGAGGAGATCGCCCTCAAGATACTCCATCCAGAGATTGCTTTAGACGAGCGGACCGTCGAGCGCTTCCGGAACGAGATCAAGTTAGCGCGCCGCATCTCCCATCGGAATATTTGCCGGATGCACGAACTCCATGAAGAGGGCAAGACCCTGTTCATCACGATGGAGTATGTGTCCGGGCAGGACTTAAAGGGGCTGATCAAAGAGACGGGGAGGCTCGGGACAGGGAAGGCTCTTTCCATCGCCAAGCAGGTGGCCGAGGGCCTGTGCGAGGCGCATAGCCTAGGGGTCATCCATCGAGATTTAAAGCCCCAGAACATCATGGTGGATAAAGAGGGGAACGCCAAGATCATGGACTTCGGGATCGCCCGGTCGCTCCGAGCGGCGGGGATGACGGCCGAAGGCATGATCATCGGGACACCGGAGTACATGGCGCCGGAGCAGGTGGACGGGCTGGAGGCCGACCAGCGCACGGATATCTACGCACTGGGGGCGATTCTCTTCGAGATGGTGACGGGACGTGTGCCGTTTGAGGGCGACTCTCCGCTCTCTGTGGCCTATAAGCACAAAAATGAGATCCCTATCTCCCCCCGCAAGCTCAACTCGGAAATCCCCGAGCCCTTCAGCCAAGTGATCCTTCGCTGCCTGGAGAAGGAAAAAGCCAACCGTTTTCAGACCGCCGATGAGCTCCTGGCCGACCTCGTCCGCATCGAAGACGGACTCCCCATCGCCGAACGAGTCGTCCTCAAGGCCCGGCCGACCATCCGGATCGCCCGCGAAAAGCCCACCGGCCTCAGGCGCTTCCAGGTCTACGCCCTCGCTTTCATCGCCCTTCTGATCGCCGCGGCGGTTGTCTGGCGGTTCCTCCTCCGGAAAGGTGCCACCTATCCACCGCCGATCGAAAACTCGATCGCGGTCATAACCTTCGAAAACCAGACCGGTGATCCGGCCTACGATGTGTTCCGGAAATCCATCCCCAACCTGCTTATCACAAGCCTCGAAAACTCAGGATTCTTTAATTATGTGGCGACTCGGGAGCGGATGCGGGACCTGCTCAAGCAGAGCGGGAAAAAGGATATCGAGTTCATCGACGCAGACTCTGGTTTTGAGGCCTGCCGCCGTGAGGGCATCAAAGCTATTGCCCTGGGGAGTTTTGTCAAGGCCGGCGATACATTTATGACCGATGTCAAAATCCTGGACGTGAAGACGAAACATCTTATAAAGAGCGCCGCCTCGAAGGGCGAAGGGCAGGAGAGCATCTTAAGAACTCAGATCGACGAGCTGACCCAGAAAATCGCCGAGGGCATGGGTGTGACCAAGCAACAGATCGCGGCTTCACAAAAGACCGTCGTCGAAGTGACGACCAACTCTATGGATGCCTACAACTATTACTTAAGGGGTTTGGAGGAGTTTGAAAATAAGCTGCCGCACAAGGCCATCCCATTTTATGAGAAGGCCGTCGAGATCGACCCCTCTTTTGCTTCCGCCTATTATCATCTTTGTTATTGCTATATGGAAATAAATAATATTCAGAAAGGCACCGAAGCTATTGAGAAAGCCCGGAACCTTTCTCAGAAGGCGACGGAAAGAGAGAGGCTCTGGATCGAACTTACGTGTGCCGTCTGGATAGAATCTGTCCCGGGGAAAATTTTTCGCATCGCCAAGGAAATCACAGAGAAATATCCTAAAGACAAAGCCGCCTTTATGGCCGTCGGAGATACTTACCTTGCTAGAAAAATGCTTAAGGAAGCCCTAGGGGAGTACAACAGAGCACTCAGCCTTGATCCCGACCATCCACTTGCCCTTAATGCGCTTGCCTACACGCATCTGCTGATGGAGGATTTTGAGAAAGCTATCGAATTTTTCCAAAGATACGCAACAGTGTCACCCGGGAAAGCCAATCCTTTCGATGGCCTGGCTGAAGCCTATTTTCGGATGGGAAAACTTGATGAGGCCATAGCCAATTACAAAAAAGCTTTAGAGCTCGAGCCTGATTTCTATTCATCGAACTTCTGTCTTTACTACATTTATGCTCTAAAGGAAGATGACTCTGAAGCGATGGGATGGCTTGATCAGCTTATAGAAGTGGCGCCCTCTGGTATTAAGCTCAATGCCTATTTGCATAAAGGATTTTATAGCGCTTGGCTTGGCAGCCTGGATAACTCGTTGGCCTATCTCCAGAGAGCCGAAGAACTGGCCGAAGCCATGGGCAACAAAGGAGGGACGGCTTTTGCCAAAAGGCTGAAGTCGTGGATTTATTTTGATCGCCACGAGCTTGAACTGAGTCGAAAGTATAATGATATGTGGCTCGCGGCTCGTATGGAAGTTCCTCAGGCAGACAAAATCTATTATGAAGCCTCTTACAAGTTTGCTCTAGGCCTTATAGAGTTAGAAGAAAAGAAGTCCGATTTGGCGGAAAGCCGATTGAAGGAGATCGGATCTATTATCCCCGGACTCACGTTATACCGAAAAGAGCAAATTGAATTTTATCTTAATCTCTTGAGATCGGAGATGTTTCTGGCCAGAGGATCTTCCCGGCAAGCCATAGACATTATTAAAAAAACTGTGCCTCTTTGGTGTCCTTGGTTAGGTCCACTAGGGTATGAAACAATCACATATAATACTCCCTTTCTTAAAGATGTCTTGGCAAGGGCTTACGTGAAGAAGGGGGATTTGGATAAAGCCATTGCTGAATATGAGCGTCTGATTACTTTTGATCCGAAAAATACATCTCGCTTCCTCATCCACCCCAAGTATCATTATCGTCTAGCCAAGCTTTATGAGCAAAAAGGCTTGAAGGATAAGGCCAAGGCTCAATACATCCGCTTTCTCGACCTCTGGAAGAACGCAGACCCCCGCCTTCCCGAAGTCGAGGATGCCAGAAAGAGGCTGGCTAATTCTAGAAATTTCATTGATTCTTAATTTCAGCCCGAATCACATAATAGGAAGGCGTGCCCCGGTCTTAAAAGCTAAACCGGACGCCGAGCCGGGCCGCGATCGGCGGTAAGAAAATGCTGTTCATCCGAAAAGCGTTATTGGGGACATAACCCACGGTTTCATCAAGCTCCCAGTCTTTCGAAAGAATCTGATCCTCAGTAACCGTAAGGTTATAGAGGTTGCGATAGGGGAAATAAGCTGTCGCTGTCGAGACGTTGAGGACATTATCGACGTTGACATTGAAATTAAGCGAAGTCCTGCCTATCCTGAGGCTGTATTCAGCATAGAGATTGACAATCCAAAGGAACGGGGTGCGTGCTAGGTTCCCCCTGTTATAAGGCATAAAATTGTCGTCATTGATGCTCCAGTATTCAGTCATCGGTCTCCCACTCATAGCGGTGACAAGGGCGCCGATGGTCAGGCGGAAGGGGAACGTATAGGCGCCATAGAGCTTGAAGACGTGCGGCCGGTCCGTGGCCAACGGTCCATCGACCGGGTTGAGATTCTTATCATAAGCCAGGTACCACGTATCGAAGTTCCTCTCCACGTTCGGGCTGTTCCTCCCCCTTCCTGTTGAGAAAATCTCATCAGAGCTGGCGAGGCCGGAATAGTTGCCGGTAAGCCGGCTCCAGGTGTAGGAGAACCCGCCCAGCCAGCCGTTTGAAAATCTCTTGTCTAGGCTGAAATTGAGGCCCCAATACTCCCGCTTTGCCTTGGGGCAAGCGGGGTACCTGGCATCAAATTTCCCTCCGTACGTGGTCGACCGGGAATATCCGTAGCCTGGATTCGCCGTGTAGTAAATGAGATCCCACCCTGTAAGGACACCCACATCCTCGACGGCGTAGCGAAGGTGCTTCTGAACCAGACGCACCGTCCCGCAGAGATTTTCCATGAGCTTTTTCTCGAGGCCGAATGAGATTTCCCGCTGGCTCATCGGCTTTAGACTGGGATCGACAGTATCAATGCTTAACTGCCGCCAGTCCACAATTCTCATCAGCGTCCCGGGATAGTATCCGCCCTTTCCGATTTTGTCCCACTCGTAGGTGTCGAGCGTATAATAAGCGCCCTTCCACTTGAATCCCCCGAAAGTGTTGGCCGCTGAATAGAGCTTCATGACATCAAAATAGAGGCCGTAGCTCCCAAAAATCTTGAGGTTGGCGTCTCCGAAGACGTCATAGACGAAACCCACGCGGGGCGCCAGCTTATCGTCGAACTTAAATTCGATCGGTTTTATCCCTTTGAGCGCAGGGTCGTCAGTATAGCTTGGGAGATATTCTCTTTCCGTCCTGATCCCGAAGTTCAGAGTAAGTCTGCCCTTGATCGTCCAGCTGTCCTGGAGGTAGAGCGCCCAGCGGTCGGAATGGACCTTATAGAAAAGGCCATAAGGTCCTGTGGCTTCGTTCCCGTATGCATAATAATAGCCATAACTTCCCTGACCATAGTTTTGCCCGAGGTAAATAAATGGGCGGCCCCAAGCCAAACCGATATACGGATAGTCCGGATACTTGTACCCGTTCTTCCAATCTTCGGACGTCCGCACCCATTGGGCCCCGAATTTCCAGGCGTGCTCCCCGGCGAGGTTCAGATAATACGTGAGGTCGCAGCCGACATAGGACCTCTGGGCCACCATTTTTTCCGTGACGTAGAGCGCGTACCAAGGCATGTTCGACCAGCGTATGGGCCTAATATATTCAAGGGGAATATCGGGGAAAACGGAGTTGCCCATCCCGCTGTGAAAATAGCGCGGTTCCGTAGGCTGAACGAGCTGGTCGGTCTGGTTGCTGTAAAAGGTCCCTCCCCTGAGGCTGAACAGCAAGTTGTTTCCGATAGTGAAATCAGCATAGGCTGCCGCCGTCCAGTACGGGAAGCGAAATCCATAATCTTTCCAGCGGTCCTCGGGGTTTCCGGTGCCGTCACGAGGCGGGAGGTCCCCCTTGTAATTATTCAGATTACTCACGAAACTTGCGCCCAGCCGCACAAACTTGAAGGGCTGGGAGGTCAGTTTTACCAGGAAGTTCCAGAAGTAGTCCCGCCGGGTGTAATTTCCTTCGATGAGGGACGGGTCGAACTTCACGTGCCGGGTGGAGGTATCATAAACCGGGAGGAAAGAGCCGTAAAACCACAGCCGGTCTTTAACAATATACCCTCCGAGGTTGAACCCGGCCTCGATGCGATCCACTTTGTCCTTTCCATAGAGGTCCTGGTAATTAATATACTCGGCAATATTGATATCGTACGGATTCAGGCGAAGGGTGTCTCTTTCTTTTCCGTTCAGCCGCGAGCCACTATAGTAAGCGATGACGTCCCCGTGGAACGCATTGCCGCCCTGGCGCGTGATGACATGGATAACTCCCCCCAGCGAGCCGCCGAACTCCGCCTGGTAGCCGCTGGCCTTGACCTGGACCTCATCGACGAACTCGAAGGCGACCGACTGGCCGCGGACGCCCAGATAGACGTTGGTGATATCCGTGCCGTCGACGTAGAACATGTTCTCAGCGCCGGAGGCGCCGTCAACCGAGACGCCGGAGAGCATAGGCTCATTCTGAACACCGGGAACGGCGGCGATCAGGGTGTCGAAGTCCCTTCCCCGGGGCAGGACTTCGAACACCTGCTTGGTCATGGTCATTCCCTTGACCGTGCTCTTGACATCAATGAGGGGAGATTGACCTATGACTGTCACCTCCTCTTCTATCGCGCCGATCTGCATGGACACATTCAATTTGACGCTTTGCTCGACCTCGATGACGATCCCTTCCCGCGTAACCGTCTTAAACCCCTTGAGAACGAAAGTGACTTTGTAAAGGCCCGGCGTCAGGGCAAAAATCCGATAAACGCCGTTATCGTCCGAAATGGCTGTGCCCTTGCCGATGAGCTTGGGGCTGGTGGCCTCGACTGCAACGCCCGGAAGAGCCATACCCTGTTCATCGGTGATGGTACCGAAGATCTTGCCGGTGGGCACCTGAGCGGAGGCCAAAAGACCCAAAGAGACCAGCAGCCCAACACATAAGATTATCTTTTTTAAAATCATCTTGTTCCTCCTTTTGCCGTGCGGTATCGTTGGGTTCGAGGCAAGGTCGAGCCGACCAAATAGACCGATCTCTTTCGGCCGCTCATAACTGGATCCTAAGGATTGTGTGTGGCTAACACGGTCTTTTAGGAAGGTACCTTTTGCGCTACCCCAAACTCTCCCGACTTATAGCAGGCCTTTTCTTATGTGCGGACCAATATAAAGATACGCCCAAACTCAAGCGGTGTCAAGAAATAGGTTGCTCTGTGGGAAGCAGCTCTTTTTGTGTTAGGTATGGATGCGGGCTTTGAAAAGGACTCGGCTCCCTGCTCCTAGAAAAAGAGGTGCTTCCTATGCTGTATCATGAAAGGGTGAACGGCGTGAAAACCCTGGCCTCTACTCCAGGGCCTTGCCTTTTGTCTCCGGGAGGGCAAAGGCGACGCCCGCCGAAAAGAGGAAAAATCCGGCCGTGACGTAAAAGG
>CAZLFV010000114.1:0-7610 GCA_964558915.1 uncultured Eubacteriales bacterium
CGAAGGCTGCCGCCCGCTATCGCCGCTTTCTAGACCTCTGGAAAGACGCCGACCCGGGCACACCAGAAGTTGAAGACAGCAAGGTCCGCCTCGAAGCACTAAGAGTAAGATGATCCTCCTTCCTCTGATTCGACTTCTCTCTTCTAACTTCGTGTTCTTTTCTCATAACGAGAAAGACGGAGAGGACGGAATTTTTATTATCGACCAGCGCAACGCCCACGAACGAGTTTTGTTCGAAAAATACAAAGAGGTCGACGCCCAAAAGCGCTGGCCTCAAAAAGTCCCGCTAATTCCCATTCTTGTTGACCTCTCTCCCTCTCAGGTCCTGAGCCTGGAGAAGAATCAGTCCCTTCTTGAGGAAGCCGGGTTCAGAGTAGAGGCCATGGGGGGAAGGACGTTTGCCCTGAACGGCTTTCCGGATATCTTTGAGGCCGAAATCGCGAAGGAGACTTTCCTGACTCTCCTTGAGGAAATGGGAGAGGAAGAGGCGGAAAAGAAAAGGGAGAAGATTCTAGCCGCCCTCGCCTACAGGACTGCGGTCAAAGCGCATGAGTTCCTCCCCGAGGACAAGATGAACTATCTTGTTGAGGAGCTTTTTAAGACCACAAACCCATCGCTCTGCCCCCACGGCCGGCCGGTGGTTATAAGGGTGGACAAAACCCAGATTGAAAAAGGGCTCAAACGAATCTGATATTGACAGCAGTTTTCATCCGGACCTATAATGTGACCAGAATCGGGCGATAATAATTCTCGGCCGGCGGGGGAAAAAGAATGCCCTCCATAAACAGGTTTCTTTCTCGGGAAAGTGTTTTTACCGATTTTCTTCGGCCGCGTTTAAAAGCCGCCATTTAGTTAGATAGGCCGGTCTGCGTGCAATGCGCCGGCCGAAAAAATGCTTCGCCGCCGAAAAACCGCGAGGCAGGAGAAAGGAATAGAAGGAGGGGAAAATGCTTAAAGGCAAAGGGGCCCTCATCATTTTTTTGATTTTTGTGTGCGCGGTCGTCTTTCTTTCTGTAATGCTATCCGCTCAAGTTCCCACGGGCAAAATCTTCGGCACCGTCACTGACGAAAATGGAACTCCTCTGCCTGGAGTCGCCGTGGAAGCCACGAGCCCCAGTCTTGTTGGAAAAGCCACGGCCGTCACCGACATCAACGGAGTCTACCGCCTGTTCGCCCTTACGCCAGGCACCTACAAGATTAAGTTTGCTCTTCAGGGTTTTAAACCTCTAACTCGGGACGGGATCGTTGTTACGATCGAGCAGACGGTCAAACTGAACGTCAGTTTGGAAATCGGCGCTCTCGAGGAAGAAGTGACGGTCGTCGGCCAGACACCGCTCATTGATGTTAAGACCACGGTCAAAGGGATGACCCTGACCAAGGAGACGTTTCAGGTTCTTCCCAAGGGAAGGGACTTCGATACTCTGATCACCGCTGTCCCGGGCGTTAACAACGAATTGCTGCTGCTGGCCGGTACTTCAGTTGACGGTGCCTCGGGGCTTGAAAACATGTACTACATCGACGGCACGGATATCGGAAATTTGCTGACGGGAGCCCGCGGTCAGGGCGCGGTATTTGAATTCGTCGATGAGGTTCAAGTCAAGGCCTCAGGATATGAAGCTGAATACGGCGGGGCGCTGGGCGGAGTCGTCAATGTCATCACCCGCCAAGGGGGGAATGCATATTATGGTGATCTGATTGGCTATTATAGCGGCTCCGCACTCACCGGCAAGGAGCGGGACGTCCTCTACTGGGATCCCTATGATATTTATAAAGCCGGCTACGTCAACTACCAGGACCTTTATGGTAAGGAGAAAGTAGACCGGATCGAGGCGGGGTTCAGCCTTGGCGGTTACATTCTTAAAGACCGGCTCTGGTTTTTTGGCTCGTTCCTCCCCGTCTTTCCAACGACGACGAGGCACGTCGTCTTCGACCCTTCTAAGATTGAAGGCGACTACACCCAGAAATACGAGTATTGGAATTTCCAGGCAAAGCTCACCGCTCAGCCGTTTAAGTTCCTGCGCCTGGGTGCAAGCTATGTCAACAATTTCTCTAAGTACAAAGGAAATCTCCCCCCTCGGGATGGAACAGGGAGCCCCACCGATGTCTGGCCAGACTATGGCTATACCTACCCGAACTGGACTGCCTCAGGATACGCGGATTTTACGCTCCGAAATAACCTCCTGATCAGCCTCCGCGGGGGCTCCTTCTATACCAATACCGCTGACCAACTCGTCCAGCCGACGGAACCTAGATGGCGGCATTGGGGCGAGGGACCATCAGTATTTCCAGATATACCAGCGAACTACGTCAGACCAGTCGGCTGGCAAAACTACAGCGCATTCATGGTCACAGAAAGATTGATTCGGCAGAGGTCTCACCTGGACGCTGATGTTTCTTATTATTTCAAATTGGCCGGAGAGCATGCCTGGAAATTCGGGGTGAGCTGGGTCCGCTCCGGGGAAGATGTTTTGAACGCCTACAAATATCCAAGCTGTCCTTCTGTGAATTTTTACTGGAACCGTTCAGCAATCCTCTACGGTGTTGATTATGGCCGCGGGACCTACGGTTACTATTCTGTATTTGGAAATGAGGCAACGGGCCCCGTGGGCCTTTTCTACAAAGCCCATAGCGACCGCTGGGCTCTTTTTCTGCAGGATTCCTGGACGTTCGCCCATAAGCTCACCATCAACGCCGGCGTCCGCACAGAGAAAGAATACGTCCCCAGCTACAGCGATGATCCTACCTTGAAAGACTTCAAGCCGATCGATTTCCAGTTTAAAGACAAGCTCGCGCCAAGATTTGGTGTCATCTACGATGTCTTCGGTGATTCGAGCCTCAAAGTCTTCGGAAGCTACGGCCTGTATTCCGATTTCTTCAGGCTCTACATAGCGGGCTATAATTTTGGAGGTTGGAGGCAAAAGGGTGCTTTTTACATGCTGGATACGTACGAATGGGACAAAATCGGAGTCAACGACTATTACCCCGGCACGCTTCTCACCGTCATTGATTCTGCGAAAATGGTTTCCGGCTTCGGAGTCGACCCTGACATTAAGCCCATGAGTCAGCGGGAAGTCTCCTTTGGCGTGGAAAAGAGAATCATGGAAAACTTCTCAGCCACCCTCCGCATCGTCCAAAAACACCTACGCTACGCCATCGAAGACGTCGGCGTGCTCGAGCCAGGAGTGGGTGAATTTTATTATACGGCGAATCCGGGATATGGGGTGACTCGCTGGACAACCAAGGGCGGGAAATTTGACCCAAAATACCCTGAGACACCGAGGGCCAAGCGCGAATACTGGGCCGTCAACTTCAGCCTGGACAAGAGGTTCTCCCGCAACTGGCTGGCCGGGTTTTCCTACACCTGGAGCCGGCTCACCGGAAACTACAGCGGACTGGCCAGTTCCGATGAGGTCGGCCGGGCCGCTCCTTACATAGAGAGAAATTTCGACCTCTGGCACATGGCGTATACCAAGGATATGAAACTTCAAGACGGGCCGCTGGCCAGTGACCGGACCCACTTCCTCAAGCTCTACGCCGCCTACACTTTTCCTTTTCGCCTGACGGTCGGAGCTATGGTCAACGCTATGAGCGGAGTCCCCTTTTCAGAAAGATGGTGGGTCATGGGTGACTATAACTGGAGGCCTTTCAACAGGGGATACTACAGGGAGGGAACTTCGGGCAACAATCTCAAGAAGATGCGAACTCCGTTCCTCTGGTTCGCTAACCTGTACGCGGAGTATAGCTTGAGACTAGGGAAGACGACGCTCAATTTCAACATCAATATCGACAATCTCTTCGACATCAAAACCGCCCAGCTTGTCTATGAAATGCGGACCTATTGGGACCTCATTGTCAGCGAGGAAAAGCTGCTTTCTGGAGATTGGGACCTCGATGATCCAGAAGTGGGTTATATTCCTGATCCCGCTTTCATGATGAAAGGCTTCTTCTTTCCGCCGATCGCGGCGAGATTTGGCATCCGCTTTTCATTCTAGTTTTTTCCGCCTCTCCCTTGACGGAAGATGACGGGTGAGGGTGAAAGCAAGCTATGAAGTGCCCGAAATGCCAGTTTGAGAATCCTGAAAATACCTATTATTGCGGCAGGTGCGCCACGAGACTGACTCTCGCGGCTGAACCGTCCATCACCAAGACCATCCAATTTCCAAGCCGTGAGCTCAAGGAAGAAGAAGTCTTTGCCGGGAAATACAAGATCGCAGGCGAGATCGGCCGCGGCGGAATGGGCATCGTCATCAAAGCTGAAGACCTCAAGCTCAAGCGGACCGTAGCCATAAAGTTCCTGCCACCATGGCTGGCTGCTGAGCCGGAGGCTGAGCAAAGGTTCATGCGGGAAGCGCAGGCCGCTGCCATCCTTGACCATCCCAATATCTGCACAATCTATGAGGTGGACAAAGCCGAGGGCAGGACCTACATCGCCATGGCCCACATTGAAGGCCAGAGCCTCAGGGAAAAGATCCGGCAGGGGCCGCCCGACTGGCGCGAAGCGCTCAGGATCGCCGTTGACGTCGCAGAGGGGCTGGCCGAGGCTCATCGGAAGGGAATCATCCACCGGGACATCAAGAGCGGGAACATTATGGTAAAGGCCGATGGTCAGGCCAAGGTCATGGATTTCGGCCTGGCCAAGGTGACGAGCGAAGCTACCCTGACTCAGGAAGCGAGAACCATGGGGACCGTGGCTTATATGTCTCCAGAGCAGGCCAGGGGAGAGACGGTTGACCAGCGCACCGACGTCTGGTCATTCGGCGTGGTGCTTTATGAGATGCTCACAGGGATACTGCCCTTTAAGGGAGAGAGGGACTCTTCGCTGCTCTATGCCATCGTGCACGAGGAGCCGGCATCAATTCTAAGTTTGAGTCCGAAAGTTCCGCAGGGACTCCAGGTCATTGTCGGCCGCTGCCTGAAAAAAGACGTTGCGTTGCGTTATCCTTCAGGGAATGAAGTCCTGAGGGACCTCAGGGCATTTGAAAAAAAGCTCATTGAGGAGGAAATCGGAGGGTTCAGCTTCAGGCGATTCACCCGCATCCTCCGACGTCCGCGCATAGCCATCCCTACCGTCCTAGCTTTGATCGTTCTCGGCCTGTTTGCCTACTGGTTTTTTGACCGCCAGGCCAAGATCAAATGGGCGCGCGAACAGGCCCTGCCCGAAATTAAAGCCCTCTCATTCTCCGATGAATTTTTTTATGGCTGGAATCAAAAAGCCTCCATCAACATCTTTGATATCGGTAAAAAAGCCCAAAGATATATCTCCGGAGACCCAGAATTCAAAAAATTCTGGCCCGGTTGTTATTCGCGCGTTTCCTTTGAGACCGACCCTCCGGGAGCAAGAATCTCCGTCAGGGAGTATGCTTCAACTAGTGACAATTGGCGATTTCTCGGCGTCTCCCCCCTGAAAGATATTGAAATGCCTCTGGCTTACTATCGCTGGAAGGTTGAGAAAGAGGGGTTTGAGCCTGAAGTATTCGTTGCCGCCACATTGCAAGTGGACGTGACCAGCTTGCCGCCGGCAAAAGGAGATAAAAAGATCTTCCGCGCCTTGGACAAGATAGGAACCATACCACCTGGGATGGTCCATGTCCGAGCCCAAAAGATAAAAATTGCTGATAAAGAAGTAGAACTTCCCGATTTCTATATAGACAAGTACGAGGTCACGAACAAGGAATTCAAAGAGTTCGTAACAAAAGGCGGGTACAGGACGCCCGACTTTTGGAAACATGATTTCTATAAGGGCGGAAAGCGGTTGAGCCGGGAAGAAGCCATGGCCGAATTTGTGGATGCGACAGGAATTCCCGGGCCGGCCACTTGGCGGGGAGGAGATTACCCCGAAGGAAATGGCGAATACCCGGTCACCGGCGTCAGCTGGTATGAAGCGGCAGCCTATGCGGAATTTCGAGGGCAGAGCCTGCCCACAATTCATCATTGGGAAGTTGCTGCAGGACTTCAAGAACCGATGGACGCATATTTCCTGCGGGTTCTCCATCTGTCGCTAAGCAATTTCTTCGGCAAAGGCCCGCTTCCGGCAGCTAATGATCAGCCGATGGCAGCATCAGGCGCCTGCCAGATGGCCGGCAATGTCCGGGAGTGGGGCTGGAACGAAACTGCCCAAGGGCGGTGTGTCTGCGGAGGCGCATGGGATGATCCGACTTATATGTTTGGGACGTCCCAGGCTGATCCCTTCGACCGTTCTGAAAAAAACGGCGTGCGATGTATGAAGGACATCGACACTAAAAAAGTTCCTGCGGAAGTTTTCGGGCCGTTCGCCGAGCCCGGAAAATTGCGTGACTATCGAAAGGAAAAGCTCGTCTCGGACGAGGTTTTCCGCGTCTATAAGGACCAGTTCGATTATGATAAAAAGCCGCTCGATGCGGTCGTCGAAGAAAGAGATGAAAGCAACGAGAACTGGATCAAAGAGAGGATTGTTATCAATGCCGCCTATACAGATGACAATGTAATATTCGACTCGAAGAGGATGCCAGCCTATCTCTTCCTGCCTAAGAACGCGGCTCCGCCCTACCAGGTTGTTATATATTTTCCCGCTCAAGGAGAGGGTGATCCACCCACAAGCCGGGGGGAGATTGAGAATCAGGGTTTCAAGCGTTTCGATTTCATCGTCAAGAACGGTCGGGCCTTCATGCATCCAATTTATCTTTACACTTATGAACGTAAAGAGAAAATTCCTCTTTCTTTTGGAAGGAATTCGAGGGAGTATGTCCAAAGTAGGGTCCATCTGGTCCAGGACTGCAAAAGGTCGATTGACTATCTTGA
Organism: uncultured Eubacteriales bacterium; assembly: GCA_964558915.1. GTDB lineage: Bacteria > Acidobacteriota > Aminicenantia > Aminicenantales > UBA8522 > CAZKEW01. The sequence continues at coordinate 6,778 of CAZLFV010000114.1, forward strand.
AACAAGAGGGGATATCGATACGAGCAAGTTAGCCTTTTTTGGATGGAGCTGGGGCGTTCGTATGGGGAAGCTCATCCTGGCGGTTGAGGATCGCATAAAGGCCGGAGTTTTTGTTGCCGGAGGGCTTGATTCTTCGGCTTTGCTTAGGCCGGAAATTGACCCTTTTAACTATGTGCCTCGAATCAAGGCCCCGATCCTGATGCTCAACGGGAAATATGACACGATTTTCCCCTATGAGGTTTCGGTGAAGCCGATGTTTGACCTTCTAGGGACTCCTGAAAAAGATAAGTTCCTGAAGCTTTATGAAACGGACCATGGGGTTCCCACCGCTGAAGTCATTAAGGAAACACAGGCCTTCCTGAATAAGTATCTTGGACCTGTCAAATAGTTTGAGAAGGGACTGAAGGGACGATGAAGTGCCCGAAGTGCCAGTTTGATAACACGCTGGATTCCAAGTTCTGCAAAGAATGCGGGACAAAGCTCGATCTGGCGGGAGATATCTCGATCTCAAAAACCATGACCCTGGAAGCTCCTGGCGAGGAACTGGCGCGCAGGACCTTATTCGCCGGCCGCTATGGGATTATCGAGGAATTGGGCCGGGGAGGCATGGGGAAGATTTACCGGGCTTATGACAAGAACATTGAAGGTGAGGTCGCCCTCAAGCTGACCAGGCCGGAGATTGCTGCGGAGAAAAAAACGATAGACCGGTTCCGCAACGGGTTGAAAATCTCCCGGGAGATTGCCCACCGTAACGTCTGCCGATGTATGACCTGAACGAAGAAAAGGGCAGATACTACATCACCATGGAGTATGTCCGCGGGGAGGATCTAAAG
>CAZLFV010000114.1:7620-8354 GCA_964558915.1 uncultured Eubacteriales bacterium
CCATCGCGACCTTAAGCCGTCCAACATCATGATCGACAAAGACGGCAAGGCCAAGATCATGGATTTTGGGATTGCCCGATGGCGCCATGGAGCCGGGATCACGGCTGCAGGCGCTATCATCGGCACGCCGGAGTACATGTCTCCTGAGCAGGTCGAGGGCCAGGAGGCCGACTCGAGAGCCGATATCTATGCGTTGGGGATCATCCTTTATGAGATGTTGACGAGCCGTGTGCCGTTTGAGGGCGACACGCCGCTGGCCATAGCCCATAAACAGAAATATGAGGAGCCTCAGGCACCGCGCAAGCTCAACCCCCCGATTCCTGAGGACCTTAACCGGCTTATTCTCAAATGCCTGGAGAAGGACAGGGCTAAAAGATTTCAGACGGCGGAGGAACTGCTGGGGGACCTTGCCGCAATCGAGAGCTCAATTCCTGGGACGGCGCGAGTCATCCCCCGGCGCGAGCCGCTCTCGGCCCGCGAAATTACAGTCAAGTTCAAACTGAAGAAGCTTTTTGTTCCTGCGGTGATCTTCCTCGCGCTCATTATTTCAGCCGTCTTCCTCTGGCGCTATCTTCCCCGAAAAGAAGCTCCTCCCACCCCTATCATCGAAGACTCCATTGCCGTCATCAGCTTCGAGAACCAGACCGGCGACAAAGCCTATGACATTTTCCAGAAATCTATCCCCAACCTGCTTATAACAAACCTGGAAAACACGGGATTCTTTGGCTATGTGG
>CAZLFV010000115.1:0-3980 GCA_964558915.1 uncultured Eubacteriales bacterium
GCAAAGATCGAGCGGGTGAACGACATCCACCTCCTCATTGTCAACAAAGAACTGCGCATCGTTCATGTGGATTTTGGCATCCGCGGCATCCTCCGACGTCTGGGCTGGATCAAAGGCACGGATTCCTTGACCCGCTGGCTTTTTGCCTACCAGTATCCCGAAAAAATCGTCTCCTGGAAATACGTCCAGCCCCTGGCCAGAGACCCCAAAGCGAACCTGAAGCTGAATGTGACCGTGCGCAAACTGCACGATCTTCACCCTTCCGAACTGGCGGATATCCTCGAAGAACTGGACCAGGCCAACCGCTCTTCCGTTTTTAAGACTCTAGACCTGGAGACCGCTGCTGAAACACTGCAGGAAGTCGACCCCAAGATTCAGGCGTCCCTGATCGAAGCCACACCCGAGGAAATGGTTACAGATATCCTGGAGGAAATGGAGCCGGACGAGGCCAAGGACTTTCTGGCCGAGCTTCCTGAGGAAAGGATGAAAAAACTGCTTCGGAAGATGGAGAAGCCCTACCGTGAGAACGTCGAAGAGCTCCTGAAATACGAAGAGGGAACCGCGGGAAGCATCATGACCAAGGATTTTATCGCGCTCAACAGGGATACGACCATCGCCCAGGCCATCGAAGAATTTAAAAAAGTCTTCCATCCCCTCGAGACTGTCGCCTATCTTTACGTCACTGACGAAAAGAAACATCTCGTCGGCGTCGTCACTGTTCGCCAGCTCCTCATCTGCAATACCGAGGAGCCCCTGAAAAAGCTAATGAACCCCTATTTGGTCAAAATCCGGACAGAAGACTCGGTTGATCAGGTTGCCGACCTTTTCAACAAATATAAGCTTCTTGCCCTGCCCGTCGTCGATCAAGAGAACATCATCCAGGGAATAATCACGCTCCAGGATATCGTGGAAACACGGGCCAAGGAGCTCTAAAAACAAAGGGACTTAAATGAGGTGCGCCGGAGACAGCAATGATCAAGTTGAACCTGAAGCAACGCTGGAAAGGATTCTTGTTTTTTCTGGCCATTGCCGGGCCGGGGATCATCACTTCCAACGTGGACAATGACGCGGGGGGTATAGCCACCTACTCTATGGCCGGGTCGTTCTTCGGCAACAGCCTTCTCTGGTCGCTCCTACCGATCATGATCGCTCTCATTATCATCCAGGAGATGAGCGCCCGTATGGGTGTCGTGACAGGTAAGGGCCTGTCCGATCTCATCCGGGAACACTTTGGAGTCAAGGTCACAGTCTACGTGCTTCTCGCAGTGATTCTGACAAATTTCGGGAATGTCATTGCCGAATTCGCCGGCGTCGCTTCCAGCCTGGAGATCTTCCATGTCCCGAAATACGCATCTGTTCCCCTGAGCGCGTTCTTTGTCTGGCTCCTGGTTGTCAAGGGAACATACCGGTCAGTGGAAAAGATTTTTCTTTATGCTTGCCTATTTTATGTTACGTACATTATCTCCGGCATTCTGGCCAAACCGGATTGGACGGAAATCGGCAAGAGCATCGTCCGACCCAGTCTTGATTTTTCTTCTGGGCAAATGGGCATGATTATCGGACTGGTCGGAACGACCATCGCACCATGGATGCAATTTTATCTTCAGGCCTCGGTTGTGGAGAAAAACATCTCGGTGAGGGATTATAAACATTCCCGTCTGGATGTGATTTTGGGAAGCTTCGTGGTGACGATTGTCGCCGGGTTTATCATCCTGACCTGCGCGGCAACCCTTTTTAAGGCTGGAGTTCGAGTAGAGACGGCCTCTGAAGCGGCCCTGGCACTGAAACCCCTGGCCGGGAAATATTGTTCGGCCCTCTTTGCCTTCGGCCTTCTCAACGCCTCTCTTTTTGCCGCCTCCATCCTTCCTCTCTCCACCTCTTTTCTTGTCTGCGAGGGAATGGGCTGGGAGACCGGCGTCAACAAGAAATTCTCTGAAGCGCCCCAATTCTACGGCCTCTATTCGCTCCTGATCTTTCTCGGAGCGGGCGTCATCCTTCTCCCGAAGATTCCTCTGTTCTCGGTGATGTATATTTCCCAGATCATCAACGGAATCGTCCTCCCGGCCATCCTCGTCTTCATGCTGGTCCTGATCAACAATAAAAAGCTGATGGGCGAGCATGTCAATAAAAAGGGCTACAATATTCTTTCTTGGATTGCGATTGTCGTCCTGGTCATCCTGACAGTTGTCTATCTCATCAGCCTGCTCACATAACAAGGAGAGGCCGTGTGAACTCCCGGGAGCGAGTCAAGCGGGCGATCCGGTTCAATTCGCCCGACCGCGCACCCATTTCTCATGCTGTCCTCCCCGCGGCTCAGCTCAAACACGGCCGCGCGCTCAGCGAAATCCTCGAGGAATACCGTGAGGATTTCGGCTGGGACTATATGAACGACCTCCCAATCGAGAAATTCCCGCCCCAGTATAAACAGGGTTTCAACCGGGACGACTTCGGAACAGTCTGGCGGGTCGAATGGATGGGAGTATGCGGAGTTCCGGTTGACTGGCCGATCAAAGACTTGAGCCGTTACGAGGAATACAAATGGCCAGTGAACTTTCCCGCCGGCCCTCCTTCCGGCCGCCTTTACAGCGGCCACATGTGCGGGTTCGATGAGCGCTGGTATGCCCGGGGCGCCTGGGGGACTTATTTTGAACAGCTCCAGCAGCTTCGCGGCATGGAAAATCTCATGATGGATCTCGCGGGAGAATCGCCGGCCTTTTATAGGCTCCTCGATGACCTCCTCGCCTTTAACCTGCGCTGGCTCGACAAGTGGACGAAGCTCGAGTACGACGGACTGCATTTCGCCGACGACTGGGGCGGCCAGCAGAGCCTTCTCATCCGGCCCGAAGTCTGGCGTCGCATCTTCAAGCCGCGCTACGCGGCCATGTTTGAGCGCGTCCATGAGGCCGGGATGGATGTTTGGTATCACAGCGACGGGTTGATCAACGATATTTTCGGTGACCTCATCGAGGCTGGGGTCGATGTCATCAACTGCCAAGTTGCAGTTGTCGGACACGATTGGATTGCTGCCAACGGCCGGGGAAAGGTCACATTCCGCACGGATATCGATAGACAACATATCCTCCCTTTTGGCTCCCCGGCTCAAGTGAAGGAGGAGGTCCACCGGACCTTCGAGGCCTGCGGCACTTCGAAGGGAGGCCTCATCGCCTGTGGTGAAATCGGCCCGGATGTCCCATTGAAAAATATCGTCGCCATGTACGAAGCGTTCCGGCAGTACGGAAAATATGGACGCTGAAGAGAAAGGAAGATAGCTCCTTCGGGATTCTATCCTATCCTTGGTAAGCAGCTCCGCTTCCGCGATACTGAGGCGGCGATCTAGAGAGGGTGACGTGGCTGGGGGGCCCCCCGACGACCGGAGCGTTTGATGCCTCAGGAATTTCTGTTTGCATGATTAACAGAATGGGCCGCGAGGATTTCGGGGGGAAGCCGCGGCAGGACCCTATTCCAAAACAAAATGAACACGGAAACGGAACTGCTTGCCTGTCCTCGTTGAGTTTGGATTTTTCCTCACCTTTGTGCTATCTTGGGATTCCGCTGATGAGTTTCCGTCGTCGTAGCCGTGTTCGGCGCTCTGTTCTCCCTGCCTCAGCCCTCCTTGTCGCAGCCTGCATCATCCTGTCCGGGGCGTGCGGAAAAGAAGAGGCGGGAACGGCGAAGACAAAACACGCGCTGCGGCTGGCGGTCATTCCCATGGGCACAACCCACGAGTTCTGGAAGGCCATTCATGCCGGGGCCAAGAGGGCGGCCGAAGAGCTCGGCGTTGAAATTATCTGGAAAGGCCCGCTCAAGGAAGACGACCGGAACGAACAGATCCAGATCGTCGAGGCGATGATCAGCGCAGGCGTCGATGCCCTGATCCTTTCCCCGTTAGATGACAGGGCACTGGTCCCGCCCGTGGAAGAAGCCAAGAAGCTGGGCATACCGACGATCATTTTCAACTCCGCCCTGAGCGGTAACCTTCA
>CAZLFV010000115.1:4080-8201 GCA_964558915.1 uncultured Eubacteriales bacterium
GGGCGCTCGAGGACCATGGTTTGGCCGGGAAGGTTATCCACGTCGGGTTTGATACGTCCAGGAAACTCATTGAGGCGCTCGAAAAACGGGAGCTTGCCGGACTCGTCCTCCAGGACCCGATTCGGATGGGCTACGACAGCGTGAAAACAGCCGTCGCTTATCTCAAGGGAGAACCCTACCAAAAAATCATTGACACCGGAGTCGTCATGGCCACACCCGAAAACATGGACCAGGCCGATATCAAGAGACTTCTTGTCCCGGACCTTTCGGTCCTGGGCCGTTAGACCGATATCCTCTAAGGAATAGGCGACTGCAAGGAGGTTTCATGCCGAAAAGAATCGGGATCGCTATTCTCTTCATCTCGCTCACCGTTCTTGTTCTTGCTGCGGCTACCAAGGACGATCCGCGCACGCCGCCCCTTCCGAATTCCTCGTTCGAAAAAGGTTCGACTCTCGACATCATCTCCTCGAGTCACCAGGACATCGCCTGGATGAACAGTCCGCAGGCCTGTATGGAATACCGGGATGCCCAAGTCATAACGCCGGCGCTGGAAATGATGCGGACAAACCCTGCCTACTGTTTCACCATGGAGAACATGCTGAACCTCAGGGAATATCTTGAGCGTCACCCCGACAGAATTGATGAAATCTATAGGTTTACTAAAGAAGGCCGGCTCGAATGGGGAGCGACTTTTAACCAGCCCTACGAGTCTCTGCTGAGCGGGGAACAGCTCATCCGGGAGACCTACCTCGGCCGGAAATGGCTCAAAAAAACATTTCCTGGCTGCGACGCCAAGGTCCACTTTAACCCGGATGTGCCGGGGAGGGCCCTCCAGATGCAGCAGATTCTGAGCAAAGCCGGAATCCCTTATATGATTATCAGCCGCTACCATGAGGGATACTATCGCTGGCTCAGCCCGGACGAATCCTCGGTGGTCGCTTATTCGCCCGGGCACTATACAAACGCCTCGACGATCCTAAGCGCATCTCCGGCGAAGGCGGCCGCGCTCATCCAACAAAAACTCGCCCGCTGGGATGCCTATTACAGCCAGCGCCGCATTCCTCCCGAGTTTCCCTTGCTCAACTCGGTCGATTTTTCCAGGCCCACCGACTTCGGTCCCCTTATCAATTTTTGGAACTCAGGACACGCCACCAAAGACGGCTCAAGCATATCACGGATGCGCTATTCCTCAGCCAGGCAATTCTTTGATGGCCTGACCAGGACGAGCCCCAATTTTGACCGAATCATGGGGGAACGGCCGAATCTTTGGCTCTATATCCACGGCCCCACCCATCACTGGGCTATCTCCGCCCAGCGCGAGGCCGGAGTTCTTCTGCCGGCGGCTGAAATATTCAACACCATCTCATCCGTGTTAGAGAAAAGCTTTCAACAATATCCTTCCAAGGAGCTCGGAGAAGCCTGGATGGCGGCAATCTATCCCGACCATGGCTGGGGAGGAAAGGAAGGCCAGGTCACGGACCGTCTCTTCCGGAAAAAATACGAATCCGCCCGGGACCGGGGAAAAGCGTTGCTCGACAACTCGCTCGGGAAGATCGCTTCCCAAATCAAAACTGCCCCCTCAAAGGGACTACCCGTCATTGTCTTTAATTCTTTATCCTGGGAGCGGACCGACCCGGTCGTTGTTGAAGTCAAATCTCCCCTCCGGAATTGGCGCGTCCAGGACGGCCAGGGAAACATCCGGCCCTCGCAAATCCTGCCTCCTCTCTCCGGACAGGACGAAGGAACGACCCGTCTGGAATTCATCGCTCCTGCTGTGCCGCCACTCGGGTATAAGACGTTTTATCTCGTGGAGGATACTTCATCAGTCGGTTACTCAGAGGTCGCGCAGCCTGCGGACGTTTATGAAAACAAATTCTACAAGGTTGAGTTCGCCCTAGGCGGCCTGAAGGCAGTTTTTGATAAAGAGCTCGGCCGCAACCTCCTCGACACGGAAAAATTCCTGGGGTTTGAGGTTTTCACGATGCAGTCAGTCGGGAACGGCGCCGGAGAGTTCGGCCGGGTCCAGCAGCCAACCATGGAAGGGTTTGATAAGCTCAGCGCGCACAAGCCCGTCTGGAAATTCGAGTCCAGGGAATCCGGCCCGCTGAAAGCTGTCTTCAAGCTGAAACAGTCGCTGTCCAACTGCACCATAGAAGAAAAAGTGATCATCTATAATAATCTCAAAAAGATTAGCTGCGAGGTCGCCATCCTCGACTGGGACGGGACGCCATACCGCGAATTCCGGCTTGCGCTGCCCGTCAATGCGCCAGGAGCGCAAATCGCCTACGAAGTACCCATGGGCGTCGTCGAGGTGGGAAAGAACGAAATCCCGGGGACGGGCGGACCCGCTTATGGAAACCTGAATTACGATGAACCATGCTCGGAGATCCGGCCGCGGGAAGTTCAGAATTTCTTAAGCGCGAGCGGGTCTGATTTCGGCCTTACCATGAGCACGAGCGTGGCCGTGAATGATTACAAGGACCCCACCTCAAACCCCGTATCCTATCCTGTGCTTCAGGCCGTGCTGCTGGCATCGCGGCGGAGCTGCCACGGTGAGGGCAACTGGTATCTCCAGGAGGGCGATCACCACTATCGATTCTCTATTTTTTCTCATGCGCCGGGCTGGCAAAACGGATACCGGGCCGGTATTCAGGCCAACGCGCCTCCCCTGGTTGTCGTAAACCCACAGTCCTCAGGAAACGCCGGCCTTCCAGAGGAAAAAAGCTTCTTTTCGGTCTCTTCTCCAAATGTTCTCATCAGCACCATTAAAAAGGCCGAAGATGATGATTCCATGGTAATCCGACTGTACGAGGTCGAGGGCAAGGATGCGGAGGTCGACCTCAATACTTTTTTCCCGGTGGCCAAATCAGAGCACGTCAACATGATCGAAGAAGAAGGGAGGCCTCTCCCCTGCCAGAAGAATAGCCTTAAGCTCAAGGTTGGCCATCACTCTATCGAAACTCTGAAGCTCTGGCTTCAGAATGAGAAACGGAAATAAAATAACATAGGACCAACGCTGTGCCTCCCTTAAATGCTACTGCCATAAAAAAACGTGATAATCTGATATTAATGAAAGAGTCGCCCATAAGGAAATCTCAAAATGGAAATACACAAGAAACACAACTTGCCTGACATCGCTGCTTGGTGCTTGTTTTTCACCTGCGTCTGCGCAGCGCTCCCGATTTCAGTGGCCTCGGATCAGATATACAAAAAACCCCCCGGGCTCAGCTTTGTCCTCCTCAGGCCCGGAGAACCGCTGGATCGCATCGTGCGGACGGCTGCCCAAATCGTTCCTTCGCCGCGTCAGCTGGCCTGGCAGGAAAGGGAGTTTATCGGCTTTGCTCACTTCGGGATGAACACCTTCACCGACCGCGAATGGGGTGAAGGGACGGAAAGCCCGGCTCTCTTCAATTCCAGCGATTTCGATGCCCGCCAATGGGTTAAGATCCTCAAGGACGCGGGGGCGAGGATGCTTATTTTAACGGCCAAACATCACGACGGGTTCTGCCTCTGGCCAAGCCGATATACGGAGCACAGCGTCAAGGCAAGCCCCTGGCGCCGCGGCAAAGGAGACGTCGTGAAGGAGGTTGCCAAGGCTTGCCGGGAAGCCGGCCTGAAGTTTGGCATCTACCTCTCGCCCTGGGACAGGCACGAGCCGACTTACGGAGACTCGCCCGCCTATAATGAATATTTCCGCCGCCAGCTGCGCGAGCTCCTTACAAACTACGGAGAAATCGCCGAAGTCTGGTTTGACGGCGCCTGCGGCGAAGGCCCGAACGGAAAAAGGCAAGTCTATGATTGGCCGTCCTATTACCGCGTTGTCCGTGAGCTCCAGCCCCATGCGGTCATCTTCGGCATGGGGCCGGACCTCCGCTGGGTCGGGACAGAGTCGGGATACGGGAGGGAAACCGAGTGGAGTGTTGTTCCTGTTGAAATCAAGACTCCGGAAACGGCCGTAGGCGCTTCTTCTCGGAAACTGCTCTCACTTGATGACCTTTTCATCCCCAGAGACATGACCGCTGAGGACCTCGGCAGCCAGGAAAAAATCAAGGACGCCAAAGCGCTGGCCTGGTATCCCGCTGAAACCGACGTTTCCATCCGGCCGGGATGGTTTTATCATC
>CAZLFV010000116.1:0-8134 GCA_964558915.1 uncultured Eubacteriales bacterium
TTTTCCCGGAGATATTTCCCAAAAAATGGAAAACGGCGGCGAGAAGGCAGAGGAAAAGGCTCAGCAGCGATAGAACGGCCAGGATCGTTTTCCGCATCTTATTTTCTCCCCACCGCCTGCAAAACGACATAGGAAATTAGAGCTATAAAATACCCGGGAAGCCAGCGAAAATAAAGGTGAATCGGCATGAAAAAACAGGCCAAGAGCGTTCCGACCCACACAATCAAGGCCCTCCAATTAAAAAGCCAGCTGTTTTTTTCGGCCCGATAACGCTTGATCTTAAAAAGAGGTAGCAGCCAGTGCTCGGCAAAGACGACGGCGCCGATCGGCATGAGCACAAGCCCGTAAATGGCGACGTAATCGAGCAGTTTCATGAAGAAGACGGGAAAACAAGATAGCACTGTTGTAATCATTCCAGCAACGAAAGTGATTTTCCAGCGCGGCCAGTTTGGACTGATGGCCTGGAGGGCTAGCCCCGCCCGGTAGAGAGTCGGGTTGGCCGTTGTCCAACCCGCCAAAAGAAGACCGGTCACTCCGGCCAGCCCCGCTGCCTCATAAGCCATAAGACCCGGGTTCATCTCCCGGCCAATGGCCGTGACCATGATGCCAGAGCAGATCCAGGCCAGCATATGGCCGGGGTACATTCCAAACGCCGTAAAAAAGCCGTAGGTCCATCTTCTGGCATACCGGAAAATGGCCATATCTGAGAGACCGACATGCATGGCCAAGTTGCAGAACCAGGCGAAAAACATAACATGCCAGAAGCTGAATTTGTCCTGTCCGGCCAGAGGAATTCCATTCCAGACCTTAATCTTGGCGACCTCCCAGAGGTTGTCGAGCTTGGGATGAACACCCAGACGCGGGAGGACTGCGATGGCGCCAGCAATAAAAACTATAAAAATCCAAGGGGAACATACCTCAGCGAACCGGCTCAGCCTTTCAAACCCAAGAATGGCCAACGCAACAAACAGGGCTCCAATCGCAAAAGTCAGAAAAACCCAGCCGATGCTGTTGGGAAAGACCGCGTCGAGCGAAGGGACCTCGATGTGAAAGGCCAATCCTACGGCCGTGGCTGATACGGAAATCATGGCTCCGGCCAGGATGCAGTAGAGAACGGCGTTGGCCAGATTATAAATAAAGGTCAGGCCCGGTCCGGCGATTTTTCTCAGATACCAATAAAGGGTCAGTCGAGTCCTGACGGCGATCGGAGCGCAAATGAAAGTCCATGAGAGCACCGCCAGAAGATTCCCAGCAAGAAGGCCGATGAGAAGGTCTTTCGCCGTGACTCCGTGGAGGACGAAGAAGGCGCCGATCACGAATTCCGTGGCTGCCACGTGCTCGCCGGCAAAGAGGCCGGCAAATTTTCCGCCAGTCTGGAGCTTTTTCGGCGAGACAGGTTCCCGGTCGAATTCGTAGAGCCTGTCCATCCGGGAGGTTATTTGAGCCAGAGGAGAATTCATTAGTCCATCCTTAAATCGCCATAACTATACACAAGGAATAATAGCTTGACAATGGGACTTGGAAGGATCACCCAAAAGGTGGTGTTTACTATGACTTCCGAAATTTTCCATACTCTCGGAAGTTGTGCTATAATCAGCGGCAATGTTAGACTTTAAATTTGTCCTTGAAAACAGGGCCCTCGTTCTCGAAAAAATAGCCAGCCGCGGCCTCCGCCTTGACCTTGATGAACTCATCAGGGCGGCCGAAGACCGTAAAAAGGCCCTCCAACGCGTGGAGGACCTCAGGGCAGAAAAGAACAGGGCTTCAGAGCTCATCGCCAAGGCCAAGCGGGAAGGAAACGAGGCGAGCGATTTGATCGAAGAGATGAAAAAAGTTGGCCGGGAAGTCGACCACCTTGAGGAAGAGTTCAAAGAGCTTGATGATCACGTGCGCAATATTCTTCTCCGCATTCCCAACCTGCCTCATGAATCTGTGCCCGTGGGCAAGAGTTCTGAAGATAATGTCGAGGTGCGTCGGTTTGGCGAAAAGCCGAAGTTCTCTTTTCCGTTGCTTCCCCATTGGGAGATCGGACGGAGGCTGGGCATCCTGGATTTTGAACGGGCCTCCAAGATTGCCGGCTCCCGTTTTGCGGTCTATCTGGGTTCGGGTGCATTGCTGGAGAGGGCCTTGATTAATTTCATGCTCGATATCCAGACTCGGGAGAATGGATACCGGGAAGTCATCCCGCCCTTTATTGCCAACGCCGAAAGCCTTCTGGCGGCAGGAAACCTGCCCAAGTTCGAAAAAGACCTGTTCAAACTCAGGGGAAGACGCTGGTATCTCATTCCCACCGCCGAAGTCCCTCTGACGAGTCTTTACCGAGATGAGATTATTGAGGCGAGCGCTTTGCCGCAAAGGTTTGTCGCCTATACACCGTGCTTCCGCAGCGAGGCGGGCTCTTATGGCAAGGATATTCGGGGCCTGATCCGGCAGCATCAATTTAACAAGGTCGAGCTGATGGTTTTTTCAACCCCGGAACGTTCGTTCGACGAGCTAGAGAAGATGACCTCAGACGCCGAAGAAGTCCTGAAGAGACTCAAGCTCCATTATCGAGTTGTCGCTTTGTGCACGGCGGACCTGGGTTTTGCCGGGGCGAAGACGTATGACCTTGAGATCTGGCTTCCTTTCCAGAAAAAATATAGAGAAATCTCCTCGGTCACGAACTGCACCGATTTTCAGGCCAGAAGGGGCAACATCCGCTTTCGCCCTGAACCCAAAGTGAAACCGGAATTCCTCCACACCTTGAACGGCTCCGGCGTGGCCGTCGGCCGGACGGTGAGCGCCCTTCTTGAGGCCTATCAACAGGCGGACGGTTCGGTTGTCATTCCCGACGCTTTGCGTCCCTACATGGACGGGCTGGAGAGAATATCCTGACCCCGCGGAGGGATGGCCGAGTGGTTGAAGGCGGCGGTCTTGAAAACCGCTTTCCGGTTCTCCGGAACGGGGGTTCGAATCCCTCTCCCTCCGCCAGACCCTAATTCCCTGTCCATCTTTGGACTTTGAACTCCGTTCGAAACATGTTAAAATAGCTCCGCTTGTCAGGCGTTTGCGGAGAGGTGCTGGAGTGGTCGATCAGGATCGCCTGCTAAGCGATTGTCCTGGTGAATGCCGGGACCGTGGGTTCGAATCCCACCCTCTCCGCCAGTTACCATCATCAAAAAAGCAATCCAAAGGGACCGAGACCATTTCCAGGAGGGGCATGCGATGAAAAAAACTCTCGCTTTGGGCCTTATCGTTGTTTTGATTGGCTTTTTTTTCAGTCATTGCCAAAAAAAAAGGCTGAGCGGGGACACTTCTGCCCATGTCCTGAAAGCCTTCGCCGATCCGCCGGACGAATTCCGGAGCGCCCCCCTCTGGGTTTGGAACGACCGCATCACCACGGAACAGATAGAAATTCAGCTCGCCGATTTCAAGGACCATGGCCTTGGAGGCGTTTTTATCCATCCGCGGCCCGGGCTGATCACGCCTTATCTGTCGGAGGAGTGGCTGTCTTTGTGCCGTCATGCCGTGAATGTCGGTAAGAAGCTGGGGATGAAAGTCTGGGTTTACGATGAGAATTCCTATCCCTCCGGCTTTGCAGGAGGGCACGTCCCTGCGGAGATGCCCGATTCTATCGGACTCGGGCTCCGTCTGATAAAATCGGCGGCGATTCCGGCCTCCTTCAGCCAGACGCCGCTCGTCCTCCTGCGCAAGACCGAGTCGGGATTTGAAAATATAACCGAGAGGGCTATCAACCGGGACTCCAGGACAGCTTTCGGGCCAGGAGACTATTATATTCTTGATGTCCAAAAGGCAGCCCCCTCTCCTTGGTTTGGCGGGTTTACGTATGTTGACCTGATGCGCCGGGACGTCACGGACAAATTTCTTGACATCACTCTTAACGCGTATAAGGGAACGATCGGCAATGAATTCGGTGCCACGGTTCCAGGAAGCTTCCAGGATGAGGCCAATAACGGTCCCGTGCTAGCCGAGAACATCGTCAATTTCACTCCCAGACTTTTTGAGGAATTCCAGGCAAAATGGGGCTATGACCTGAGGACTCATCTTCCCTCGCTCTTTGAGGAAATCGGCGATTGGCAGAGGGTCAGGCACAATTATTACGCCACTTTATCTGACCTCTTCATCAACAACTGGGCCAAACCCTATTATGAATTTTGCGCTGCGAACAACCTCTGGCTGACCGGGCATTACCTGGAGCACGAGTGGCCCTCCCCGGCCGTCACTCCCGATTATCTGGCCATCGCCGCCTACGCCCATATGCCGGGAATCGACTGCCTGATGAACCAGTGGGATACCGGCCCGCATGCCCAATTTGGAAACGCCCGGGCACCCAAGGAGGTTCGCAGCATTGCCAATCAGCTCGGCCGGAGCCGGACGATGTCGGAGACCTATGGTGCTGGCGGCTGGGACCTGAGGTTTGTGGACCAGAAAAGGATTGCCGACTGGGAATTTGCCCTGGGAGTTAATTTCATCAACCAGCATCTCTCCTACGTCACGATTATGGGCGCCCGAAAACGCGACCACCCGCAGTCATTTTCCTATCACGAGCCCTGGTGGCATGCCTATAAGATTATGAGCGATTATTTGGGGCGTCTTTCTGTGGCCATGAGTAAAGGCCAACAACGAAACAGGATCCTCGTCCTTGAGCCAACGACGACTGCCTGGATGTATTACTCTCCGGCGGCTCAGTCTGAGCGGATGAAAGCGATGGGAGACCAATTCACGAATTTCATAAACCGGCTGGAGGCGGAACACATCGAATACGACCTGGGGAGCGAGGATGTTCTTCGCAACCACGGCCGGCCGGGAAAGAAAGCTCTGATCGTGGGCAAGCGAAACTACGATGTTGTCGTCCTTCCGCCAGGCCTCGAAAACCTGGACGAGTCGACCATAGAGCTTCTTTCGGCCTATATCAAAAAGGGAGGTCTGGTCCTCTCCTGTATGAGGGTGCCGGGGTTCGTCAGCGGAAAGCAATCAGGTAAGGCGGGACAAATGGCCGGAGCCAATCCCCGGAATTGGCTCTCCCGGTCCGAAAACGAAGCCATCAGCTTTCTGGCCGAAGTCTGCGGACGGGAGATTCAATTTACGGAGCTGACGGGCGACAAGACGATGTTTTTCCATCACCGGCGTGTTCTTGCCGATGCAGAGCTCGTCTTTCTGGCCAACGTCAGCCCTGAAAAAAGTATGGCTGGAAAACTCATCGGCCGGGGGAAATCTGTGGAAATGTGGGATCCGTTCACTGGGCGGGCCTGGGCGTTTCCTTCTGAGACGAAAAACGGCAAGGTCCAAGTTCAGTTCGATATCCCCCCAGCCGGCAGCCTACTTTTTTGTTTTCGCCAGGGGAAGCCCAGCCAACAGCCGCTGGAGGAATTCAAAGGACAAATTCAAAGAGTTCAAGGTGATATCGAGGCCAGGAGGCTCGCGCCCAACGTCCTCACCCTCGACTATTGCGACCTCCGCCTTGACGGAAAAGTGGAAAGAGACCTGTATTTCTACGATGCCCAGCGCAAGACCTTCCAGCATCACGGCCTGGATCGAAATCCGTGGGACAGCGCCATTCAGTTCAAGACGAATATTTTAGACCTGGACAGGTTTCCGGCTCAGTCCGGGTTTGAGGCGGATTATTGGTTCGAGGCGGAGAAGGGCGTAGATCTTGAATCGCTTCGAGCCGTTGTCGAACGTGCACACCTTTTCCATGTGTTTGTGAACGGCCGCGAGGTCAGGCCTTTAGAGGGAGAATGGTGGCTGGACAAGGCTTTCGGCGTCTTTGAAATCGGCAGCTGGGTAGCGACCGGAACAAACAAAATCACTCTGAAAGCAAGTCCGTTCACGATTCACACAGAGCTTGAGCCCGTCTATGTTCTCGGCGATTTCTGTCTGCTGAGCCAGGACAAAGGATTCAAGCTGGGGCCCAGCCAGAAGCTTCAACTTGGGGCTTGGGCAGAGCAAGGGATGCCGTTCTATAGCGATGGTGTGAGCTATACGATGACCTTTCCTTTGGCTGCTCCGCCGGCTAAACCCAAAATGCGTTATTTTATTGAACTCTCCAACTGGCAAGGGTCTGTGGCAGAGGTTAAAGTGGGAGACAGGACAGCCGGGTTTATCGCTTTTCCGCCGTATGAATTAGACATATCTGATTATATTGATGAGCAATCGGACACCAAGATCAACGTCATTGTCTATGGCACGCTGAAGAACACCCTCGGCCCTCACCACAACAGTCCTCCACTCGGAATGGCTTGGCCGGGCATGTTCCAAAAGGGGGCTCGAGGTGGATTACCGGCCGGGTCGGAATATTCTGTTGTCAACTACGGCCTTTTCCAAAATTTCTCCGTTGTAATCCGGAGCAAAGAGAAGTAATAAGACTATGAAGCTGGCGTTGTCGCTTACGGTCATTGGCATCGCTGCTGTCTTCACAATCTATGGCAAGTATCAAAAGCAGAAGTTCATCCATTACGCCTTCAAGCCGTTGACGATGGTTTTGATTATCTCCCTGGCCTGGGAGAGGACGACGGCCTTTCCCTCGGTGTATTCTTACCTGATCCTTTCCGGACTGTGCCTTTCTTTTTTGGGGGATATTCTGGTGATGCTACCCCGCGCCAAATTCATCAAGCCCGGCCTCCTAGCCTTCCTGGCTGGTTATGTTCTTTATATTCTCGCGATCAGCCGCGGCATCAGGATCGTTTCCTTCCTCTCTTTGCTGCTGATATTGGCGGTCGGTATCATCGTTTATCTTTACCTTTATGCCAAGCTCGACAAGATGCGTTTTCCCGTTCTTCTCTACGTGATGGTTGTCGCTGTCCTGGTCTGGCTTGGGATCAACAGACGCTTCAGCCTTATGGATCAGAAAAGTCTCTTCATTATGATCGGCGGCATCTTGCTGCTCATTTCTGAATCAACCTGGGCCGTCAATAAGTTCAGAAAACATTTCTGGCTGGCGGAGATCATTATCCTGGGGACGTACTTTCCGGCTCAACTGTTGTTCGCGCTTTCGATATGATTCAGCCGATGTGTGTTCTTGTGACCAGGGCGACAAGCCATTTATGAAGAGGCGCCGCCGCCTGGTACTTTTGAAAACAGAAATCCGCCAGCTCGGGTTTAAAAAATTCCTCCGGGATGCCGCCTTCCCAGCTCGCATACAGGCCGTTGTGGAGGAGCCATTGGGCATTTGAATGCGCCGGGTCAAACCCGGCCGGGACTCTTTTATAGTGGCTTCCTCCCAATTGATATTCTCCCGTCTCTAAAATACTCGCAAGGATGCGGGCCAACTCCCGGCCGTATTTTGGATGGACAACGGCGCGCCTGTATTTCTCCAGGAGGCGGTCTGTGAATATATAGTATCCTGTCCCCAGAATCAATTTTGGGGGCTCCACATGAAAATAAAACCCCGAACATTCCATCCGGAAGGGGCCGCCCTCCCAAAAATAGATCCCGAGGTTAGTCTTGTAAGGAGACGGGTCCAGACTGAAGCGTGTGTCCCTGTTGATCCGGAACAACGATTTGTTGATCTTAGGGACGGCAATGATATGGGGGGAAATCGTCTTCAACCGCGGGGCCATGGCTATCACAAATGCCTTGGCCGGTTCCAGCACCTGAGTCTCATAAGTTTTTCTGTGCCGCTCAAACCATGGCCTGTTGTTATTTTTTTTCAGGTCGAGGAGAAAGCGAACTGTTGCTTTAGTGAATCCTGTGAAATCTTTGTCTTCCGGCATCTGTGTTTCCTGGTTTTCTTAGTATTCTATAGAAACAGCGCCTTGCGAGACAAGAGGGCAAGAGCCCGAACATTGTTGACAGAGCGGTGCGCCTGCGATATAAAACTCTTCCTCGAAAAAAACATGACTGAAAAAGTCGGTTTTGACAACGAGCGCTATTTGGCGGCGCAGACAGAGGCCATCCTCCAAAGGGAGCGCAGGTTCCAGAACAAGCTCTACCTCGAGTTCGGCGGCAAACTCCTCTATGACTACCATGCGGCTCGCGTTTTGCCCGGATACAACCCGAATGTCAAGATGCGGCTGATCCAGAAGTTGAAGAACCAGGCAGATGTCCTTCTCTGCATCTATGCCGGCGATATTGAAAAGAGAAAGGTGCGGGCGGATTTCGGGATCACTTATGATGTCGATGCGCTCAAGCTTAT
>CAZLFV010000117.1:0-8107 GCA_964558915.1 uncultured Eubacteriales bacterium
CTATAGACCTGAACTTCGGGCAAACTACCTGTGGACAGAAGCGGGATGACGACCAAAGCCACGATGGCCACGGCGTGAACGATTAAAGCTACAGGCAAGGCAAACGCCCTTCGGGCGGTTTGTTTTTTCGCGACAAAAAACGAGTCCTTAAAAATCTCAGGGATCTCGTTTTTTTGTTGAGGGCTTGTTTTTTCGACCATTGTCCTTACCTCATATTCAAACAATCAGGCATTCCATCCGAGTAAAGTATAATTGAAAAAAAACGTTTTGACAAGTCCAATTTACTTCCTAAATCCTTTTTTTGTTTTGAATGTTTTATGCCAGAAAAGAACAACCGGGCAGGAGAGGTAGACCGTTGAGTAGACCCCTTCAATCGTCCCGATCAGCATGATGAAAGCAAAGTCATTGATGACCTCACCCCCAAACAGGAAAAGAGCCAAAACGGTCACGAAAACGGTCCCGGACGTGATGATTGTCCGGCCGAGCGTCTGGTTCAGCGCGGCGTTCATGACTTCTTCCAGCGATTCTTTTTTCATCGTCCGGGAGAGTTCCCGGACCCGGTCAAAAATAACAATCGTATCATTGATCGAAAACCCGACAATCGTCAGGATGCCGGCGATGATGGGGAGGTTGATCTCGCGGTTGGTAAACGTGTAGATGCTCATTGTAATCAGGACATCCTGGGTGAGAGTGAAAATGGCCGAAACGCCGTAGGCCAGCTTGAACCGGGCCGCGATATAAACCAGCATCCCGATCAAGGCCCAGATGGTCGCCTGCGTGGCTTTCCTTCTGAGGTCTTTTCCGACCTGGGGACCGACTGTCTCCCGGCTGAGGATGGTGAGCTTGCCGAGGTAAGTTCTCTCTTTGAGGAAAGAAATTGCCTCCTGGCCGATTCCGGCGTTCTGGAGTTCCAGAAAATCTCTGATGATGCCGTTTTCGTTCCGGTAGGAAACGACCTTTGTGGCGAGCTCCTCTCCCTTGCCGGGGCTAAGAGGCTCGAGAAGAACGATCAGGCTCTTTTCTTCGATCGTGTTCAGGTCCTGCAATCCCCGGGCTGTCTCGGCCTGGCCGTCAGGCCCTTTGAGGGCTTTGATCACACTATCCCCGAGCTTTTCATGGGCCTCGATTCCTTCAGCCCCTGCCCCGGCCTGAACGGTTTCCATGCTGCGGATCTGGAATTCCCGGCCTTGTCTGCCGGTCTCCTGGATAACGCTGCTTCCCAGCCCGACCGACTTGAGCAGGTCGCGGACCTGGGTGACAGAAGCAGGATCCTTAAAAATGACCCGGATCAAGGTTCCCTCGCCAAAATCAACGCCGAGTTTTAAACCCTTTCCCATCGTCACATTCAAGACTCCCGCCAGGACGATAATCGCTGTAACCGCCAGGGCGATGAATTTGTATTTTAGGAATTGGATATGCGGGGTTTTGAAGAGTTGCATGTCAGATGCTTAGCCTTTTTGCAGTCTTCTTAATGGTAGTATCAAAAATCAAATGCGAAAGGAAGACGGCCGTGAACAAGTTGGCCACCAAGCTGATGATCAGTGTGATGGCATACCCTTTAATCGGGCCCGTGCCGAACTGAAAGAGAAAGACAGCGGAGATAACGGTAGTCAGGTTGGAGTCGAAAATGGCGCTAAAGGCCCTAGAAAATCCAAGAGAAATTGAACTCAAGACTCCCTTTCCGAGGGCCTGTTCCTCCTTGATGCGCTCGAAAATGAGGACATTGGCGTCTACGGCCATTCCGATGCCCAGGATGATGCCCGCGATCCCGGGAAGCGTGAGGGTCGCTCGAAAATAGCCCAGAGCACCGAACAGTATTACGATGTTAGAGATAAGAGCAATAATAGCGTTCACCCCGGAAAACCTGTAATAGAGGATCATAAAAGACATTACAGATAGGATCGCTACTAAGCCGGCAATAAGACCCTGCCTCACAGAATCCGACCCGAGGGCCGGGCCGACCGTGCGTTCTTCCAGGTATTTTATGCCCGCCGGAAGCGCTCCCGCCTTGAGAATGACCACAAGGTCCTCGGCTTCCTCGATGGTAAACCGGCCCTGGATAATTCCGCCGGTTTCGGCGGGGATTCGGGTGTTAATGGTGGGAGCGGACTGAATCTTCCCGTCAAGGATGATCGCAAGGGGTTTGCCGATATTTTCGGCCGTGACTTTCTCAAACCTCCGGCCTCCGTCGGTATTCAGAGTGAATGAAACAGCCGGGTTATTCCATTCGTCGACGGAGCGCCGGACGCTTCTCAAGTCCTTTCCTGTAATCGTGGCCACTTTGTCCACCAAAGAGAACCCGGCCTGGCCTCGCTTGGGGTCTCCCTTGACGACCTCCATCTCTGGAGGCACCACCCCGCCATAGGGCTGAAGAAGAGTGGTCTCGTCCGGCGCTGGCCCCGCCTTGACGAGCTTCCATTCGAGTATGGCTGTCACTTTGATGAGGTTTTTCACCCGGTCTGGGTCTTCAACTCCCGGAAGTTCCACCAGAATCCGGTCTTCACCCTGTCTCTGGATAATCGGCTCCGCTACCCCAAACTGGTCGATTCTGTTGCGGATGGTTTCAAGGGTTTGATTGACGGCCTGGTCCTTGAGGAACAATACTGTCGGCTGTCTTATAGAAAATGTTACTTTATCGCCGACAAACGTGTAGTCCCAGGCCTGACCATATTGGTCTATCAGGTCTCTAGTCTTGCCTTCCTGGTCTGGATTGACTCCTTGAATGGTGAACCGGCCCGGCCTGTCTTTGATGGCCGTCTGAAAAGTCAAGTCGTTTCTCTTGAAGAGCTCCTGGAAGCGGGCGATCTCCAGGTCTGTCTCCATATTAATAGCGTCTTCCGTGACCACTTGGAGAACAAGATGGATCCCGCCTTTGAGGTCAAGCCCCAGTTTGATTTTCTTTTTGGGCGGGATTGCGAGGAAAATGGAGACCCCCAATACGACTAAGACAAGGATAACTTTCCAGCGCAATCCTTTTTTCATCTCGGGCTTATTTCCATTCCTTCATCCAGGGGTGAACAGGAGTATCAGCGGGCAGTCTATTCCGTTTTTTGTTGCTGCGGACCTAAAATCACGGCCACCGCGCTTTTGGTGATGTCGATTTTGACGTTAGCGGCCACTTTCAGCTCAATGCGGTCCTGCTGTACTCCCATGACTGTCCCAAAAATCCCGCCCGACGTGATAATCCTGTCGCCGGGTTTGAGCTGCTCGACCATGGTCATATGTTTTTTTTGTTTTCTTCGCTGCGGCATAACGATCAAAAGGTAGAAAATAACAAAAACCAGGATGAAGGGAATCAGAGCGGTGAACAGGCTGGTGCCCTGAGGACGCGCCGGTTGCGCTCCCTGCAGTGACATAAGCAATCCCGCAAAAATCATATTTCGTCTTCCTTTATTTGGCTTTCGAGATGAGCCTTAAATTCTTTATAAGAATTTGATTGAATAGCTTGCCTAATTTTCTGGAAGATGTCAAGATAAAAATAGAGATTGTGGATGGTATTGAGGACGGCCGAAGTGATCTCTTCTCTCTCGTACAGATGCCGCAGATAGGAGCGGGAGAAGTTCCGGCAGGTATAGCAGCCGCAGCTCTCATCGACCGGCCTCTGGTCGTGGGCGTATTTTTTGTTCTTGATGACCACCTTCCCCCGGCTCGTGAATAGGGTCCCGGTGCGGGCATTTCTCGTGGGCAGGACGCAGTCAAAAAAATCCATCCCGTTTTCCACGGCAGCGAGAATATCCTCGATGTAGCCGATCCCCATTAAATAGCGGGGCGCGTTCTTAGGGATGAGAGCGTCAGCTCTTTCCATCGTCTCCAGGAGCTCTGATTTCGGCTCTCCGATTCCCAGTCCGCCCAAAGCATACCCGTCAAAACCGATCTCGAGCAAATCCTCAATGCTCTGCCGGCGCAATTCCCCGTGCACGCTTCCCTGGCTGATGCCCCACAAGAGCTGGACTGTCGGGTTCTCGTCGAAATGGTCCCGGGAGCGCCGAGCCCAGAGTGACGTCATTTTGACCGCTTCTTTTACTTTGGGATTTGGAGACGGAAAAGGCACAAAGTAATCAAGCGCCATCATGATGTCCGTTCCCAGCGTTTTCTGGATATCCACGACATCCTCGGGCCGGAGGAACATCGTGGTCCCGTCAAGATGGGAGGAGAACTTAACGCCCTCGGTACTGACTTTGACAAGGGGGGAGAGGCTGTAGATCTGGAACCCACCGCTGTCAGAGATAATCGGCCCGGGCCAGGAAACAAAAGAATGGACGCCTCCGGCCTTGGAGATAGTGTCGAGACCCGGACGGAGATAGAGGTGATAGGAATTGACCAGGATAATCCGGGCGCCCAAACTCTCGACCTGGCTGTGGAGGAGAGCTTTGACTGTCCCCTGGCTGGCTACCGGGGCAAAGGCCGGAGTCTCAATGACGCCGTGTGGAGTTTTAATCTTCCCCGTCCTGGCTGAAGAAGAAGGGTCCTTAGAGGTGACCAGAAAACTCTTTTTCATGAGGCGAACCGGAAATAGATGACGTCTCCGTCCCGGACGGTGTAGTCTTTTCCTTCGAGGCGGATGGCCCCCTTGTCTTTGGCTGATTGAAGCGAGCCGCACTCAAGGAGCTTGTCCCACGGAATGACCTCAGCGCGGATAAACCCTCTTTCGATGTCGGAATGGATAGCTCCGGCCGCGTGCGCGGCGCTCGATTCCTGCGGGACCGTCCAGGCCCTGACCTCGTTCTTTCCGATCGTGAAAAACGAAATTATCCGGAGGAGGGCCGGGATCGTTCTGAAGAATCTCCCGGCGCTGAGCTCTTTGAGTCCGTACTCGCTGAGAAAAACGTCCTTTTCCTCATTTTCTAATTCGCTGATCTCAGCCTCTATTTTTCCGCAAAAGGCCATGACCGCGGTGCCGGGCTTTTTGGCGGGGTATATTTTTTCAGGGTTCTCGACGGCTGGGATATCTGCCTCAGCGACATTGATAGCGTGCAAGAGGGGCTTCTGACTGAGGAAGGAGAAGCTTCGGATAAGCTTTTCTTCGGCCGGGGCATAATGGAGCTCGCGGATGGGTTTGCCTTCTTCCAGGCTGGAGCGGAACAAGCTCAACAGGTCTTTTTCTTTTTCGGCCTCCGGGTCCTTTGCTTTCTTGAGGTCTCTCTCTAACTTTTCCAGCCGGGCTGTCACCGAAATCAAATCGGTCAGGATCAGTTCTTCTTCCATGAATGAAATATCGTCGCTGGGGCTGATTTTTCCCCTTGGATGAGGAATCTGAGGGTCGTCGAACCCTCTGACGATATGGATGAGAGCGTCCGCTTTGCGAAGAACGCTGAGATAGACGCTATTTTTGATTTCTCCATAGGAGACTCCAGCTAGGTCGACAAGCTCGAACGTAGGTGTGATCTTCTTTTTTTCGGGATAGAGAGCGGCCAGCCGGTCCAGCCGACTGTCGGGGATGAAGCAGGTCCTCTGGTTGGCCTCTTTTTTTCCGTCCTCGTAAGACTTCACCTCGATTTTAGCTCCCGTCAGCATGTTGAAAAAGGTCGTCTTGCCTGTTTTTGGATAGCCGAACACGGTGAGGTTCATGAGTTAAGTAAAGCCCCATTCCGCAATTCTGTCAAGCTCGGAAGAGGAATGGACTTGATGAAAATTTGATTTTTGGCTATAGTGGATACTTCGTGGAAGGTACCCTATGAAAAAAGAGAAGAGGCCGCGCGACAAGAGCGTTGTCCGCGAATATTTTGAGCTGATCGCTGAGACAGCTGTTTTTGTATTTTTTGTTATGACCTTTGTTGTCCAAGCCTTTCAGATTCCTACAGGGTCAATGGAGCCGACTCTCCTCATCGGCGATTTTCTTCTTGTCAACAAGGTCGTGTATTCCAACCCCCAGTTCTCGCTCGAAAAAGCCATTCTTCCGCGCAGGGATTTGCGGCGGCAGGACATCGTTGTGTTTAAGTACCCCAAGGAGCTGACCAAGGACTATGTCAAGCGGATCATTGCCCTTGAAGGGGAAAAGATTGAGATCAAGGACAAGCAGGTCTATGTCAACGACCAGCCCATCTCGGAAAAGTACAAAGTCCACAACGACAGCCAAGTCTTTTCCAAGAACGGATACTACCGCTATGATGAAACGATCAGGGATAATTTCGGCCCGGTGGTCGTTCCGCGTGACCATTGTTTCGTCATGGGCGATAACCGCGACAACAGCATGGACAGCCGCTATTGGAGCTTCCTGCCGCTGAGCCACATCAAGGGAAAGCCCTGGTTCATTTATTTTTCTTATCAGGCCGAGAGGGACGCTTACTTGAGGACAGGCCTCAGCGAGAAGCTCAAGAAATTCGTCAGTTTTATTCCCAAGGCCCGCTGGAGCCGGTTGCTCCGGGTCATCCACTAATCCTTGTTATTGTTGGGGCGGGAGAATCTGGATTTCTTCGTACGAAGGAATGGAGATGATCGGATTCTCCTGGATGAATTCCTCGACGAAAACTGAGCTCCTCACGGTTCCGTCCATGTCCCTGCCCACGGGCAGCCCGAGGTAGTAAAACAGAGTGGGGGCCATGTCCACTATTCCCATCGACTCAAGGTTCTGCCCGCGCACTACGCCATTCCCGTAAAAAAAAACCACTCCATCCGGGGCAAATTCATGATAGGCCGAGACATGAGGATTGCCCAAGAGACTCTCGATCGCTCTTTTCCAGACAGGAAGAGGCTCGATCCCGTGCGGGGAGTACACGACCAGGAGCTCGTCCCCTTTTAAACCTGTGAGATACTTGCCGATGAGTTCGTCATAGAACTCATAGTAGTTCTTGATGACAGAGTCGTACTTGTCAAGGCTTTCCTGATCGATGCTCCCGAATTGCTGGGGAAAGCTGAATTTATAAAAATACGTTTCCACGGTGTTGAGCCCCTCGAGCAGGAGAAGAAAGAATTGAGGCTGACGCTGGTTCTTTTCCTCCGCCGAAAGTTCCTCATATCGAAAATCCCTAAAAAAGGCATTTTTAGCCAGCGAGAAGTACGGATCGCTCAAAAGGCCGGGATTATCAAAGCGGTTGGCCAGCAGCTTCTCTGCCCTTTGGCTGGGTTGGGGAGGTTCCAGGCCATAAGGCCAGTCCTTTCTAATGAAGGCGATCCTGCTGCCTTCGAGAATGTGCCAGATATCCCTGGCCTGAGAAACAGGCCGAAAAGGTGAGATTTTTAGAAGTCCGATCCTAACCAACTGTTTGAAGAGGATGAAGCGGGGAAGGACTTCCATCTCTTCCTTCATTTTTCCCACGCGATACCGGAAAAGAGACAGCTGCCGGTGCTTGGACGGGAATTTTCCCGTGCTGAACGAAGCGCTGAGCGTGACCGGTTCATTGGGCGAGAAATTGACCAGCCTTCCGGAGCTTCCGTTGTTGATCAGCCAGGAGAAATTGGGCAGCTTGGCCTCGGAGATCAGAGGAATCATAAGATTGAAGCTCAACCCTTCCAGGCCCAGGATTGTTATCCTTCTGTCCACCCTCTTGCTGAGAAGGGAGGACGGGCTTGCCGTCGGCCGGGGAAGGGGATAGCGCCATCTCTCAGAGAAGGTGAAGACAAGGCCTGGGACAAGAAGAACGAAATATCCCCAGAAAAAAAGGGCCCTTTTTTTGATGCGGTGAAAGCAAACGAAAGCCGCCAGCCCCATGAGGGCGATAACAAGAAGAATCGACATCTGGGTTTTAATAATACTCCTCAGCCGGGCATCGAAGAACGAAGAAAAGTAGCTGGAGTTGACCTTGAAGATCAGGAGAAACAAGAGGATAAGAAGGCTCAAGCTTAAGGAAAGGAACGAAGGGGAAGGAACTGCGATTTTAGCTTTTTTGCCGGTCAAGAACTGGATGATGAAAAATCCGATGACGCAGATAAAACTGGCTGCCAGTCCGTAGAAGAGGCTCAAATAAAGACTCAATTCCCCGAGAAAAGAGAGTGTGATTTTTTGGTTGATGTTCAGGTCGGCGAAAAGAAGAGAAAGGAGGCAGGCGAAAAACAGCCCGCTGAGGAGAGCGTTGGCCAGGACACGCAAAAATTTCATTTCGCCCTGAAGGATTTCAAAATTAGCACGAATTCCCGCAGGCGTCAACAAGACGCAGCCATGGGGCGGGAT
>CAZLFV010000118.1:0-8047 GCA_964558915.1 uncultured Eubacteriales bacterium
TACTCTGGAACCTCGCTGGACCTGCCAGCGCCGTGGCTGCCGCCCGGAATGACCAGCAGGTCGAAGGTCTTATTCGCTTTGATCAGGGCGTTGACGACCTGCATCGTCGAGGCTGGGTCCACGTTCGTATCGAGCTCGCCGACGATCAGAAAGAGCTTCCCCTGCAGCCGCCAGGCATTGTCGACGTTTGACGAGGCGGAATATTCCGGGCCAATCGGCCAACCCATCCACTGCTCATTCCAGGAGATCTTGTCCATCCGGTTGTCGTGGCATCCGGCAAATGAGACCGCCACCTTGTAGAACTCCGGATGAAAGAGCAGCGCGGCCGTCGAGTTCTGCCCCCCGGCTGATCCGCCGTAGATGCCCACCCGGCTAACATCATAAGAGGGGTATTTTGCGGCGATGGCCTTGTGCCAGAGGATGCGATCGGGGAACCCGGCGTCGCCGATGTTCTTCCAGCAGACATCATGAAAGGCTTTGGACCGGAAGTTTGTCCCCATTCCGTCGCACTGTGAGACGATAAATCCCAGCTCGGCCAGGGACTGCATCGCGTTGTAGGCGCTGAACGTCTTGGGAACGAACGACCCGTGGGGCCCGGCGTATATATATTCTATGACCGGATATTTTTTCTTGGGGTCGAAAGTCGTCGGACGGAAGATGACGCCCCAAATATCGGTCTGGCCGTCGCGTCCCTTGGCCACAAAGACCTCGGGAGCGCGCCATCCGGCCTTGACCAGCTCCTGGATGTCCGTTTTCTCGACCTGCATCAGGCTCTTCTTATCCGCCATCCGGCAGAGCTCCATCACCGGCGGGAGATCCACCCGCGACCAAGTGTCGACGTAATAGGCCATGTCCGGAGAGAACAAGACTAGGTGACTGCCGTCGCCCTCGGTGAATACGGTCAAGCCCGAGCCGTCGAAGTTGATTCGGCAATAATGGATAAAATACGGGTCTTGACCCGGTTTCATGCCGCTCGCCCGGAACCAGACTTGGCGCGCAGCCTCGTCCACTTTGTCAACGCCGCGCACCCTCCAGTTCCCTTTCGTAATCTGATTTTTGACCGTTCCTGTTGGGCCGTCATAGAGGTAGAGATGATTCCAGCCGTCCCGCTCCGAGGCCCAGATGATCTCCTTCCCGTCGTGGACGTCGAAGCGATATTTATTGGAGTAGTAGCAAAAGAACGTCTTGCTTTCCTCGTTGACTATGGCCCGCGCCTTTCCGGTCGCGGCATCGACTTCGATGATGCGATAGACTTGGTGGCCGCGCTGGTTGTATTCAAAGGTAAAGGCGCGGCTGTCCTTCCACCAGACGGCGTCAGGCATGGAGTATTCATTTGGACCCATGCCCGGAGTGTAATAGGGATTGGGAAACAGCGAGTCGTTGATTATGATTTGCTTTTTGGCCTCCAACTGAAAAAGAACGGGCTGGCAGCTGTCGAGCACGTCCCCGGGCTTTTCGTATTCATAGGTTGAATACTTCGGCTGGAGCTGGTCGGCTGGCGAAGACTCAATATACTGGATTTTGCGGTGGTAGCCGGGTCGGATCCGGTAGGCGGCCAGCTTTTTCGAATCCGGAGACCATCTGAGGGACTGGAGCTCATAATGATCTCCCTCGGTGCCCTCCCAGCTCAAGGGAAACTCCTCTTTTTTATCCTTTGTCCGCAGCCAGACATTATAATTCTTGATGAAGGCTTCCCATTTTCCATCGGGCGAAACTCTCGGTTCCTGGGAAGGAGCAGGCGGCCGCCCGAATCCGCCGCCAAATCCGAACCGGCCGCGCCGTTCAGCCGGGCCGACCCTTGTGCAGGCATAGGTCGAAAGATCGACTTTCCATCTTGAGTCACCGACATCGAACGCGACGGCCTTTTCATTATCGACAAAATCGATCACCTGGAACGGAAACTTCTGGCCTTCGAACTTCTCTCCAGTTGCGGCCGTGAGCGAAGCCGCGAGCCTGGCGTGGTCGAAAACCGGCTTCTTGGTCAGCGTTGCGGCATCGACGACATCGAACTCGAAGCCCGCCTTGACTGTCTTCCTGTACCAAAAGCGGCTGGTCTTGCCGATCCAGGACGGCCGCTCCGGCAGGTTGAGAGCGAGGCCCTGGAGCTTCGCCCGCAAGCCAGCGGCGCGCTCATAATCGGCTCTCGTGCCCTGGGCCGAAAGGAGCGGGGCTAAAAAGGCCGAGCCTAGAAAAAGAACCATAAGAATAGCGAGACCTTTGCGTTTCATGAAACCTCCTTTAGAAAAATATAATGGAAAGAAAAAGCCACAACCATTTTTCTCCCCTAAATGACGATCTGATCCATTCTCTGGATTTTCTTAGATATTATGGCTAGGGCCGGTCGAGCCCGGCCAGCCGCTTTTTAGCATCTTCAACCTCGGGCAAGCCGGGATCGGCGTCCTTCCAGATTTCGAGAAATTTTTGAAATTGCTTTCTCGCTTGATCCTTCAGCCCCCTATCGCCGTACAATCTGCCGAGCTCGTAATGATATCGGGGATGAATCAGAGTCCATCTTCCCTGTTCAGGCTGGACGGTCATGAGCCGTTCGTACTCTGCTATCGCTTTATCGATCTGTCCTTTCGCTTTGTAGGCCTGAGCCAGCGTATCCTTCAAAAAAGGGACATTGAAGGCGATTATATTCTGGATAACAGGAGGGCTTCCGAGAGTCGGAGCTTTCTCCATGACGGCAATGGCTTTATCCACAGAGCCTTCGGCCAATAAGATTTCTGCGTTTAATAAATCATGAAGGAATGAAATAAAGGTTTTATATCCAGGGCTGACCCTGGCTAAGAAAGACTTCACTTCAGCCAGGCGTGAACTTGCCGAATCCAGACGTTTTTCTTTTAAATCGAGCAGGCCAAAGCTGAAGCTTAAAATAGCTTTGCCGTCGGCAGTATTCAGCGCCGCGACGGATAATGTTATTTCATAGGATTTTTGGATATGCGTTCGGCTAAGGCCAAACTCTCCCAGGTCGAGATAAATCATTCCTGTCAGCAAATTCATCCCTGCGCTCGCTTCTTTTATCCCGAGCATATCCGCCAATCCGATGAGTGTTTTGATTTCAGAGAGCGCCCGCTCTCGCTTTCCCGTCCAGTAGAGTAAGAAATTTTTGAAATAGCTCCCCACTCCCTTGGCTCCGACAGAAGGGGCAATGGCTGTGAATTGGTCGACGAATCTTAGCGCCTCGGCGTAATCTTCGTTTAAGGCGTGAAGATAGATGAGGCCTATATTGGAAGCCAAAAAATCAGGCTTCAACTTCAACGCCTCTTTATACTTGGCGATGGATTCATCAAGTTTTCCCATGCGGAAATAAAGCTCAGCTATAGAATCAATCGGGTTGGCATCGCCCGGCAGGAGAGCGGCATATTTTTGAAAACACTCCATCGCTTTTTCAAAATTCCTCATGTCGGAGTATGTATAGGCAAGCTCATTCAGGGCATACCCAAAGCTTGGGTCGAGCTCCAGGGCTTTATTGTATTCCGGGATGGCCTGGTCGAACATTTGCCGGCCTTTATAATTGGAAGCAATCTCATAATGGACCTGTTTCTCCTTGGGATATTTCTGGGCGATCTCTTGAAGAATCCGAAGCCTTTTTTCCGGATCGCTTTCCACGGCGGTAGCATAAGCGGCTTCGATATAAAGCCTCTCTTTCTCCGTCGCCCTCTGGGAAAGAGCTTTTGCTTTCTCAAAAGCATCCCGACTTTCTTTTGTGTCATAGAGAATGTTCAGGACGCGGGCCAGGTAAAGATAGGCAACGGCAAAGTTTGGGTCGAGCTCGACAGCCTTTTTTAAGGAATCTCGGGCCTGACCGTAATAGAATTTCTCATACTCGTCCCGTCCCTTTAAAAAGAGATTGTAGGCTTCCATGGACGACGTGGTCATATCGGCAATTTTGGCCTGGACAGTTTCTGCTTTTTTATCGGAGATGCCGATCCCTTTTGAAATTTCTTTGCTGAGCTCGCCGATTTGTTTTGCCAGAATGCTCTGGACTCCCTCACCTTTGGAACTCGCGCTCCTGATTATCTGCTTGCTGGCCACATCCAGGACTTTGACATCCGTGGCAAAGATGTTTCCAGCCTTGACAAAACTGCCCAGGACAATAGCCCCCGCGCCATCCATCCGGCATAGCTCAAATCCCAGATCTTTATCGATCGTCTCAACGTCCTCCTTCCCGATCTGCCTGAGGAGGTCGTGCATCCTCTCCCAAGTGACAACCCTGAGATACTTCGATTGCTCAAGGCTTGTGATTAGGAGATTCGGGACAGCCTTTTGGAGATAGTCATAGGCCTTGTCTCCGGTCTGATTCTCGAAGCTGATCACGGCGATGGAGCGCTTCTCTCCGGGAGGAAGAGGCGCTTCTTTTTTAATAAAGACAAACCAGATGACGGCCGCCACAGCGACCAGGGCCACAACGATTGCCGGCAGAGCCAGCTTTTTCGGACTTAATGTCACGGTGACCGGCTTTAGGGTGACGGTCTTCCTTTTGGGAATGGGACGCTCTGCGGTCGGGATCCCCTCTTGGATTTTTTCAAGCTCTTTTCGCACCTCCTCAGCACTCTGAAAACGCTTCTCTTTCTCTTTCTCTAGGCAACGCAGGACGAGGCGGCTCAGATTCTGGGGGATCTGAGCATTGAGCTCCCTGGGATCTTTCGGAATTTCGCTCTTCTGTTTAATGCCGACGGCAAACGGCGTGTCTCCCTCAAACGGCGCATGCCCTGTCAGCATTTCATAAAGGATAATCCCCAGAGAATAGATATCCGACCTCTGGTCAACGTCCTTTCCCTCCACCTGCTCAGGACTCATATACTCCGGCGTCCCGATCATTACCCTGGCGCCCGTGATCCCCTTGGCAGAGATGGACCTAGCTATCCCAAAATCCATGATCCTGGCCTGCCCGTCTGTATCGATCATGATATTTGACGGCTTTAAATCCCTGTGGATGACGCCCTGATTGTGCGCCTCGGTCAGTCCCTGGCAGACCTGCCCGGCGATGGAAAGGGCCGTCCCTACGGCCAATTGGCCGGATTGCCGGATGAGTCCTCTCAAGTCCTGGCCGGAGACATATTCCATCGTGATGTAGTGAGTTCCGGCCTCTTCATTGAGGTCATACATCCGGCCGACGTTCTTATGGATGATTTTCCGGGCGAACTTCAGCTCGTTGCTGAAGCGTTCGATGGTCTCATGATCAGAGGCAACTTCGGGCTTGATCAACTTGAGCGCGACCTTCTCTTTAATCCTTGTATCGAAGACCTTGTAGACCCTTCCCATTCCGCCTTTGCCCAGTTCTTCAATGACCTGATAGCGGCCGGCAAAAGTCGAGCCCGTGGTCAGCTCTTTGACGGGCGCCTGAAGCGTCTCCGTGACTTCGGGACGGATATCCCTGTAAGACGGAAGCTGTGTGCCGCACTCTCCGCAGAATTTCTGGGTTTCAGGATTATCGAAATGACATTTCGAGCACTTGATGGTCACGACTGATCCCTTCTCTAGTCTTGCTAAAGACTATCAAAGAATCGATGAGGCGTCAAAAGAAAATTGTTGTTCCCCGCCATTATCCCCCCATGACGACTTGCCCATGATGGTGATCGACAAAGAGGCAAGAGAACGAGTTTGGATGCTAGCGATCCTGTAGGGACAGGCAATCATTTCCCCGAAAGTGATATACGGTCTGTTAGTTATTGTCTTGCAAAAATATTTCATTTCGGACAATATCAATAGGGGAGGACAAATCATGGCCTTTAAAACACTCTTTCTTGCCCATGCTCCGGACGCGGATAAGGAAGAGCATCACTGTTTCATCAATACCGGTAAGTATCAGCTGGATGTCGTCATCGTCAAAAACCAGGCTGAAGCCCTGGAAGTCAGCACCCGTTTGTTCAGAGAGAAAAAGATCGAATCCATTCTGCTCTGTCCAGGATTCAGCCACAAGGACATCGCTGAGATTGTCGGCGCTACTGAGAACAAAGTTGCTGTCTGCGTGGCCAGAGGCGATGGCCCGTCTAGCCGGATCTCCCAGGAAGCGCTGAAGCGGGCAGGATTCTTCTGAAAATTGGGGACGCTTCTGTTTTCTCAAAAAAACAGAAGCGTCCCCAATTTTCACCAATTTTCAGAAAACGGAGGTTTCCCCAATTTTCCGGGATTATGATATACTTAATCATGATGGTCTTTTTCAAAGATCGTTTGTGGAAGCATAAATCATCCGCCTTGACATGAAAGGAGAAAGCCATGTCTGAAAATCGCATTGGCAAAGTGACGCACTACTTCGACCGGATTGGCGTCGCCGTTTTAGGATTGACGGACAAGATTAAGGTTGGCGACAAAGTCCACTTCCTCGGCCACGCGACTGATTTTAAGCAAGAGGTGATTTCTCTCCAGATCGAGCATCAAAATGTGAACGAGGCAAACCCAGGCCAGGATGTGGCGCTGAAGGTGGACCAGAAAGTCCATCCGAATGATGCAGTCTTCAAAATTACGGGTGAAGAATAAGGATAAAGCAAGGATCCTCGAAGCGAGGGCGGGCAAGAGCAGTTCGTCCTTCGCCCGCTTTATCCCGCCAGAAGAGGGCAATTCTGCAGAATAGTTAAAGACGAGGTCAGGCTCGTCCTAAAAAAATTCCGGGGTTTCCTGAAAAAATCTTTAAACTCAATCAAAAAAACAGCTTTCTGTTTGCCAATATTTTCAATATAATAATCAAAAAAATATTTTTCTCCGGACGAATCTGAGATGCGCGTCTGGGCTTCGGTGATAGGCCTTGCGGCGGGGTATCTCCTTGGCTCGGTCTCCCCCGCTTATATCCTCGGCAGAATCCTGAAGAGAATCGACATCCGTCAAGTGGGAACGCGGAACGCCGGGACGATGAACGTCTATCAGACGCTGGGCCTCGGACCGGCCATCATCACAGCTATCTATGACCTCGGCAAGGGCCTCCTGGCCATGGCCCTGTCTCAAAGGTTGGGCGCTTCTCCTCTTTTTGTCCACCTCGCCGGACCCGCAGCCGTGCTCGGCCATGTCTTCCCTTTTTACCTTAGGTTCCGCGGCGGAGAGGGTGTGGCCACGTCTGTGGCCATTCTCATATATGAATTGGCCCTGTTCATTGTCAAAGGCTGGCTTGCTTATCCGTCCCTAATTCTTCTGGCCTTCACGACGCTTTCGTTTCTGGCCATCACCCGAAGCGGCGCTCTCGTAGGCCTTGTTGACCTTCCTTTTCTGACCTTCATTCTTATCGCCTATTCCCCCTTCTCTCTCGACCTCGTTTTTCTCCTCGTTTTTATCGCCTATATCCTGTTCATCGACATCCGCAACCTCTGGCGAGAAAAGCGCCTGGCCGCCCTTTATGGCCGTCTGGCCGATGAAATCCGCTGGCGTTTGTGCGCCAGGCCGCTGGCTTTTTTGTTTATAATCTATTATTTGAAAACAAGCCTGAAGCCCGCCCTGACTCTCATCGGCGTGGTCGTCCTTTTCTTCCTTCTTGTTGACCTTATCCGTCTCCTCACGACAAGAGTCAGCCTTTCTCTTATGCAAAAGCTTGCGCCGGTGACCGATAAAATTTTTAAGAAAAAAGAATCAAGGACATTCTCGTCCATGACGACATTCCTGATCGCCTTTTTCCTGACCGTCCTTCTCTTTGAAAAATGCACGGCCATTCTGGCCTGCGCCTACTTGGTCTTCGGCGATTTTTTCAGCAAATCGTTCGGCCTGGCGTTCGGCCGGAGAAAACTCTTTGAAAAAACTCTGGAGGGCAGCCTGGCTCATTTCATTGCCTGCTCGCTGGCCGCATACATCCTTCTCGCTTTCCTTCCCTACCCCCCTCTGAATGCTCTTCTGGGAGCGCTCGTGGCTTCGCTGGTCGAAGCCCTGCCTCTGTCGATCGACGACAATCTCACCGTGCCCATTATCAGCGCTTCGGCCATGTCGGTTCTCTTTATTTTCTAATCATTCGGCTAGTGGCGCGTCTCTCGAATAACTTGCCCTAAGGACGATCTATAAAGACGCGCTACCGCGGGGGAGTTTGAGGGGGACGGCGTCGTCCCCCTCAGGGGGTCAGCGGAGC
>CAZLFV010000119.1:0-7941 GCA_964558915.1 uncultured Eubacteriales bacterium
TCCGATGGGGGGAACCGACGGGACTGGTTCCCCGGGGTGCGGGGGCCGAGGGCGGCCTCCTGCGCCACATCAAATCACACAAAATGAGATGCTTGTTCCCGTGCCCATTTTTTTGTCCAAGGCGGCAAAATATGGTATAAAGGCACGGTAAGGAGAGAAGAAAATGACCACACCGAGGAATGCTTTTGGCCGCATTTTTTGGGGCCTCGTTCTCATCGTCGTCGGCGTGCTGTTCCTGCTCGACAGGATGGGACGGCTTGATTTTGGCACAGTTTTTTCCAAATACTGGCCGCTCATCCTGATTCTTGCGGGGATTGTGCATCTCGTCGCCAATAACTTCCGCAATGTCGCCGGGGGAATTGTCCTGATTGTGATCGGAGGCTTTTTCATGCTGACCAAGCTGGATGTCCTGGGGAAAAGCGCCTGGCACTATGTCTGGCCGATTCTGATCATAATTCTGGGACTATGGATTCTTCTCGGGCTAAGCGCACGGCGTTCGCGCGAGGCTCCGCCTGGCGTCAAAGAAAATGACCTGGACGCATTTGCCATGTTCTCGGGCCTTGAGCGGTGCATCGAGTCCCAGAATTTTCGGGGCGGAAAAGCCACTGCCATAATGGGAGCAATCGACCTTGATTTCACTCAGGCGCGGCTGGCCGAAGGAAAGGCCAATATCGAGCTTACGGCCATCCTCGGAGGGATCGAAATCAAAGTGCCGCGGAGTTGGCGCGTTGAAGTCGATGGCCATCCGATTCTGGGCGGGATTGAGCAGAAACACACATTTACTCCCGGGACTGAAGCAGCCCAAACACTATATGTAAGAGCTACGGCGATTCTGGGAGGAATAGATATTAAGGGCGCTGCATGAAGAAATTCTTGTTTTGGTTTTTTGCCGTCATCATCACTTTGGCGAGCGCGGTGTACCAACGAATCACCGGGCCAACATATCCGTTGCACGGGAAGGTCACTTTGGGGGATGCCGAGATCAAATACAAGTTGACCCGGAGTCACGAGATCACATCTGATTGCGAGATCAGCGTCCTGGCCCCCAACCCCGAAGTTTCAGGCCGCATCCTCTATAAGAGGTTTAAGACAGCTGATGCCTGGGTGGAAGTCCCGTTTTCGAGGCAAGGCGAAAGGCTTGTGGCCAGCCTGCCGAAACAGCCGATGGCGGGGAAGCTCGCCTATAAAGCTTTCCTATCTTTCCAGGGGAATGAGGTCTCCTTAACCGGGGAAGAGCCAGTGATTATCAGGTTCAAGGGGCACGTTCCCTTGGCCGTCCTGATCTTGCACGTGCTGGTGATGTTTGCGGCCATGCTGTTTTCCACGTGCGCTGGCATTGCTGCTCTGATCCGCAGGAACAGCATGCGCAGATTTGCTCTGTGGACGGCAGGTTTGCTCCTTGTGGGAGGGTTCATTCTTGGACCCCTGGTCCAGAAATTTGCGTTTGGCACCTGGTGGACCGGGTTCCCGTTGGGTGTTGACTTGACGGACAGCAAAACACTCATCGCCATGCTGGGCTGGCTGGCCGCCCTCGTGGCCGGGCGCGGAGGGAGGCCGGCCCGGGGCTGGATCCTGGCGGCATCGGTGCTGACGCTTGTGATCTTCCTGATTCCTCACAGCCTTTTCGGCTCAGAGCTGAAATACACTGATACAAGTGCAATTAGTGCTGCTACATAGTCATTGCGAGCGACCTTAGGGAGCGAAGCAATCCAGGCCTGCTAAGTTGAGATTGCTTCGTCACCCTGTTCCTCGCAATGACAATTTATTTAATGCGTTTGTGTTATTTTAGCTGGAAGCGGATGGTCACGGTAAAGACCACGGCTTTCGGTTTCCCGTCGATAATCACCGGCTCATATTTCCACTGCTTCAGGGCATCGATGGCAGCCTGATCAAGCTGGGGAATAGACTGGAGGACCTTGACCCGAGCAACGTTGCCCTGTTCATCTGTCATTGCTTCCAGGATGACGGTTCCCTGGATGCCGGCCTTCCGCGCTTCCTCCGGATAGACCGGATTGACCCTTTTGATCAAGTGGGGAGGGTTGATCTCTCCGGTCGCTCTGACCGCCTCTTTTTCTAAACCTTCGCCCCCTTTTTTCATGGCGTCTTTCTTTTCCCCTCTGTCGAGGGCGAAGCGCACGGTCACTGTGAACACGGCTTCTACGGGCTTGCCCTTGATAACCATGGGCTCGTAGACCCATTGCTTAATGGCTTCGACGGCGGCCTGGTCAAGAGCAGGGACAGACCGGAGGGTCATCACATCTGTCACTTTGCCCAAGGTATCAATCCTCGCTTCCAGGATAACGGTCCCCTCAATGCCCGCTTTTACTGCCTCCTCTGGATAAACTGGATCAAACCTTTTAGCCAATTTCGGCGGCTTGAGGTCGCCTTCCACTTTCACCGCGCCCTTGGCGAATTTCTCTAGTTCCGCCGGTACTGGAACACCGAGTTTCAGGCCTCCCTCAACGCCGCCGGCAACGCCTCCGGAAACTCCCCCCTTCACGCCTCCTTCAACGCCGCCCTCTATGCCTCCTATGATTCCACCTTTAACACCTCCCAGGACGGCCTGCGG
The DNA here is from genome assembly GCA_964558915.1 of uncultured Eubacteriales bacterium. GTDB lineage: Bacteria > Acidobacteriota > Aminicenantia > Aminicenantales > UBA8522 > CAZKEW01. The sequence continues at coordinate 2,570 of CAZLFV010000119.1, forward strand.
CGCACGCAATGCAAGAAAATACGGTTTTTGCTGCGTATCTTCAAACCCGAAAACGGCGATGTTCTTGGCAGGCAGGACGATTTCGGTATCCAAAAGGTTTTTTTTCGCTCCGTCGGTCTGCTCAAAAACTTCTACTCTGAATCGTCTTTGGCGTGACTGGTCCAAGGGTGTAAGGAAAATCAAATACTGCTGGCCGTCAAGCCTCATGATATGAGAAACTTTTCCCGGCTCCTTGGCCGGCCATTTTAAAACAGCTTCGGTGAGAAGCTTCACGTCCTTCAAGTTAAAGGTCTTCTTGATCTGTTTCTGTTCCTCGGCCAAGTCTCCCTCGGACTCGATGCTCGCCGTAATCGTGGAATGCAAAAAAGACGAGGTGATAATTTTGGCCGGTTCGGCCGCGCCCTCCCTCAGCCCCTCAAAAAACCGCAGCCTGATATCTGTCCCGGCGGCCGCCTGCATCTTCGCTTGGGGCTGGGCCAGGGCAGCAGTGCCGAAGACAACAAAAAACATCAGGACAAGAAATGTCATTCTTTTGTTCATCATTGACCTCCTTTAAGGTGATTTTTGAACCCAGACGATGATCAGGTCGGATTCGCTCGGCTGGTAGAGGTAAGCATGGGCGGGCTTATCTTCAACGTTAATATAGTTTATCCTGAACCGATCGGGCACCTTTCCACCATTCGCCATATCTTGTATCCGGTAGCCCCTCAATAGCCAAAAACTCGCCAACCCGACAATGAGAAGTCCCGCGGCTCCGGCTGCCCAGCGCCAGCGCTTTTGGGCTGAGAGCCGCGTTTCGCGCGCTCGGTCGCTCCTGGCGCTCACCAACCCGGCTTTGACCTGAGGCCAAAGAGAAGCATCCAGGCTGACCTCGTTCTCAGTCGTCATTAAGGATTTCGCCGCTTCTCTGCTCGCTAACTCGGCCTGGCAAAAGGGACATCGTTCGATATGGCCGCGGATGAGAAAGTACCGCCAGATTTTCAGCGGCAAAATAGTATAGAAAAGGTTAATCAACCTACAGCGAAACATCTCTTTTCTCCAACGCCTTTTTTATTTTTCTTCGCGCCTGAAAAAGATGGACCCGCGCCGTACTAGCAGAGCAACGCAGGACTTCCGCTATCTCTTGAGACGTGTATCCTTCGTTGGCCCAGAGACAGAGGACCGTCCGCTCCTTGGGCTTTAGCAAATGGAGGAGTTGAGAAGGAAGGCCGTCCTCTCCAGGGCATGGGTCTGGTTTGGAGGACGGCGGGGCCGACGATTCCCTTTGCAGTTTTTGAAAAAGAACAAAGACGCGGCGGCGACGCCTCAACTGATCCAGGCAACGCCGGTAGAGAATTGAATAGAGCCAGTTCTTGAAGTTCCTTTCCTGGTCGAATCTCGCCAGATTCAGGTAAGCGTGAAGGAATGCATCCTGGCAAGCGTCTTCGGCATCATCTCGATTGCCCAGAATATTCACGGCCATAGCCATTGCCTTGGGGCTGTACATATCCATGATTTTTTTAAAATCCTCTTCGTTTCCCTGAAGGCAGCTCCTGATCAGCTGTTTTTCTTCCATGGATATCGTTCACATTAATATTACGCCTTAATTCCAGAAAATGTTTAGAGAACCTTCCCTATTTACTTTTTAAAGATCGACAATTTTCGCTTGGATTTATGATAAATTTTGACAAGGCGCTGGCTGGTGAGGCGCCAAGGTTTGAAAAAGGAAAAGGAAGCGGGGCTAAGGAGGATCCCTCTCCAGCCAGCAGCTTACTTTCATTATAGTTAACAAAATTTTCAAATGTCAAAGAAAATTTATAAAAAAAACACTAAAATAAGGCCACGGGAGATTTGCCCGAGTGACGAAGTGCTTGATTTGCGGCCAGCGGCCGGCGGCAAAGATTATCGGAGCTTGCCCGGAATGCCTGCGCTCCTTGTCTATGGAGCAGGTCCCGCTGGCTACTCACGAATCTTCGAGAAAAGCGCTCGGCCTGCCCGGAGCCGCACCTCATCAATCCACCGGGCCACAATGCCGCCTTTGCGCCAATGAATGCCGGCCCGGAGCGGACGAATTAGGCTATTGCGGCCTGAGAAAAAATACCAGCGGCAGAATGAGCCCCGTGGCCCCTCCAGGGACCGCGCTCGTCCACATCTACCTTGACCCCCTGCCGACAAATTGCTGCGCGGCCTGGTTTTGCCGTGGATCCCGCGAAAGAGGCTATAATCTGGCAGTCTTTTTCTACGGCTGCAACTTCGACTGCCTGTTCTGTCAGAACCATTCTCATAAGCAGCTCGCCAGAGCTCCACTCCTCACGGAAGAAAGACTAGTCGAGGCGGCCCTGCATCCTGAAGTTCGCTGCATCTGCTTTTTCGGCGGGTCACCCGAGCCCCAGCTTCCCTTCGCCCTCAAAGTCAGCCGGAGGATTCTTAAGGAGAGTCAAGGGAAAAAGCACATTTGCTGGGAATGGAACGGATGCGGGAATCCCGGGCTCGTCAAAAAAGCAGCTGAGCTTTCCTTTGAAAGCGGGGGCACGGTAAAATTCGACCTCAAATCCTTTGCCCCTCAAATATCCCTGGCTCTTTGCGGCGTGGACAACCGGCGTGCCTATGAGAATTTCTCCATGCTGTCCGGGCGTTACCCAAAAAAAGACCTCCTGACGGCAACAACCCTTCTTGTCCCCTATTATGTCGATAAGAAAGAGGTCAGCGGGACTGCCAAGTTCATCGCTGGCCTGGACAAAAATATCCCCTACTCCCTCCTCGTTTTCCATCCGGATTATCTCCTGACCGACCTGCCGCGCACGCCGCGCGAGCAGGTTGATGAATGCTCCAACGAGGCCCGCCGGCATCTCTCCCGGGTGAATGTCGGAAATATTCAACTGCTATGAATAAAAAGAAAAAGTTCCTGGCCTGGCTGTGGGTGGCCCTGACGAGCCTGGCGATTTTTCTGATCGTGCCGATGGCGCGTTCGATTCAAAAATTCGTCTCCGCGCATTGGGGCCGGTCGCTTTTCGGATATTCGGTCCTGGCTGTGGTTGGCGTAGCTTTTATGTTGCTTCTCTACTTTCTTGTCTTCAAGCTGAAGATCCGGTCGCCGTCAAACTATATTTGGCTGACAGCAGTCGCCGGTCTCTATGTCTATTTCACATTGAAGCTGTGGCGGGTCCCCGAGCAGGCCATCCATTTCCTCGAATATGGTGTTCTAGGCTATTTTCTTTTCCGTGCCCTGAGCCTTTCTATCAGGGACAAAACCATTTACCCTATCGCCTTTCTTGGCGGCGCTCTTGTCGGGATCTTCGATGAAATCCTGCAGTGGATGACCCCTGAACGCTACTTCGATTTCCAGGATATCGGACTCAATGCTCTGGCTGTGGGCCTCTTCCAGGTGGCCTTATGGAAGGGCATCGAGCCGGGAATCATTGGGGAAAAAATCTGGCCAAGATCTATAAGAACGCTCTCGCTCCTCCTGGCCGTCAACCTGCTTCTTCTCGGAGCCTGCGCCTCCAACACCCCCGGCCGAGTGGCCGGATATGCCGAGCGCATTCCGCTGTTTTCCTGGCTCCTCAAGGAAGAGCCGATGAACGAATTCACCCAGAAGCACGAGGACCCGGATGTCGGCGTGTTCTATTCGCGCCTCTCAGCCGATCTCCTGAAACAAACAGACGAGGTCCGGGGGGAGCATTATGCGCAAATATTGAGGGATTGGAAAGATAAGGATTACAGCCAGTTTCTCAGCATGCATAACCCCTTGATCCATCCGTTCTTGTACGAGATGCGGGTCCATATTTTCCGCCGGGATAAAAAAGAAGAGGAGGCCGAAAAGGCAAGGAATGAGAACGCCAGACGGGAAGCGCTCTTCATCTCCTACAAGGAGAATATCATCCTGGAGAAGTATTTCACCGGGGCGCTCCGGAAATCAAATTATACCTGGACTCCGGAAAAGAAGAAAAACATCGAAGCGCTAGTTGATAAAGCGAAGCCCTACAGGAGCCCGGTCAGCGCGGGTTTCTTCCGCATCACGGAGAAAACGGTCTGGCTCGCAATTATCGTGATTTTAGTCAGCCTGGCCGTCGTGAACTATTTTATCTCCTTCTCCTTCTGCCCAGAATACCGCCGCTTAGGAACAGGCCGGCGCCGATAACAAACCCGAAATTGTACCAGCCGCCGTTGTTGTGGACTTCGTAGAAATTCACGCTCTTGGAAAAAACCGAAATGATGAACGTGATCGGCGAGATCAGGCCATGCCAGAGCCCTTTCCAGAACCCGGCGACTTTTCCGGTCTTGTCCGGTGTCTTGGCCGCGTCATTGGGACCCGGCGCACAGCTCAGGCTGAACATCATGATGACAAAAACAATTAAAATACCCAAAGCTAAAGTCTTGCACATTTTCTTTCTACTCCCGTTTTATTGCTTCGACAAATCTGTATACACGATCTTCACAAACATCTCCGCCGGAAGCCCCACTCCCCTCGCTTTGTCAAAATCCGCCGTGGGCTTGGACGCCAAAACTTCCCCAAGCGTCTTCCCTTCCTTGATCTGCTTGGCGATGCGGTCCCTGACGGTCACCATCATATTCTTAAACTGCTCTACTCCGGCCCGATTGGATAAGGGGCCATGTCCCGGAATTACCTTTGTGTTCTCATCGATCACTTCGAGAATCTGACTCGCTGCAGCGATCATGCCGCTCACGGACCCGCCGTGAGAAATATCGATGAAAGGATAGCCGCTCGAAAAAAAGAGGTCTCCTGTTTGCATGACATTGGCCTTCCGGGAGAGAACAAGGACATCTGCATCGGAGTGAGCATTCTCAATATAGATGACTTGGAATGTTCCGCCGTTAAAATGCAAAGTGAGAGAGTCGAGAAACGTCACCACGGGTAGGGCCTCTACGGCGGCTGGAGGTTGTTTAAATTGAAACTCAGGATAGGTTTGCTCGGCAGTCATGCGCTTCCAGGTGTTCTCGTGGGCGATGATGACAGCACCCGCTTTGCCCAGGGGCTCGTTTCCGTAAACATGGTCATTGTGCCAATTGGTGTTGATTAAAAAGCGGATCGGTCCGGGATTCACCGCCGCCACAGCCGCTTTTATCTTCTCGATAAGCTCACTGAACTGGCTGTCCACGAGCAAAACCCCGTCCTCACCCGCGAAAACGCCGATGTTGCCGCCTGCGCCGACAAGCATATAGACGTCCTCCGCGACTTTAACAGTCTCGATCTGGACCTTGCTGAGATCTTGCGCGAAAGCAATGGGATGAATTGCCCAGAGGAAAAAAAGCGCCAAAAAAAGCCATTCTTTTTGCCAGCGAATGCGCATCTCGACCTCCTTTTTCGGAAGATATTTTGGTCTCGCAAGATGATATCAATCCAGCAGGCGGCCGTCAACATCGCTGAATAC
>CAZLFV010000120.1:0-7821 GCA_964558915.1 uncultured Eubacteriales bacterium
TCTACACCTCTCTATTCGTCGGCAGCGTCAGATGTGTATAAGAGACAGTTCCCGACCCGCGAGCAGGTGAAAGAGAAAATCTCCGGCCAGCAAACTCTCTACCCGGCCGAGACCCATTTTCAGTATTCCAACCTGGGAATCACTCTGGCCGGCGAAGTCGTAGCCGCCGTCTCGGGCGAACCTTACGACCAGTACGTGAAGCGCCACATCCTCGAGCCTCTTGGCCTGACCAGCACGACGCCTGAAATCCCTGCCAGCGAGCGCGGAAATCGTCTGGCCACCGGCTATAGAACCGTGACGCGTGACGGAGTGCCCGCGGCGATGCCTTTTTTCCAGGTTCGCGGAATCGCGCCGGCGGCGGGCTACGCCTCCACGGCCGAAGATTTGGCCAAGTTTGCCTCTTGGCAGTTCCGGCTCCTGAGTAAAGGCGGCACGGAAATCCTTGCGGCCAACACGCTGCGCGAGATGTACCGGATCCACTGGGTGGAGCCGGACTTCGAGACGACCCGGGGGCTTGGGTTCAGGGTCTGGCGACACGACGGAAAACTGTTCGTCGGACACAGCGGGTCCTGCCCGGGCTTCCGGTCAGGAGTCTTGTTCCGGCCGGAAGAAAAAATCGGCGCGGTCTTCCTGTCCAACGCCCACGAAGCGGCCTCGGAAGCCTTCGCCCAGGGCCTATATGATATCGTGGCACCAGCCATCAGGGATGCCATAAAGAATCCTTCGGCCGTCAAGAAGCCCGACCCAAAGCTAAATAAATACCTGGGGACCTACAGTGACTGGGAGGGCGAACAGGCTGTATTCCTGTGGGGGGACGGTCTGGCGGCCCTGGGTCTGCCGACGATGAACCCGATAAAATCGATCGTTAATCTTAAGAAGACGGGAGAGAATACTTTCCGGCGGGTGAGAGACGATGAAGAATTGGGCGAAGAGGTGGTTTTTGAGATCGGGCCGGACGGCCGCGCCTCCCGCCTGAAATGGCACAGCAACTACTATCCCCGCCTCCGCTGAATGGACTTCGGGTCTAAACTGGGCAGCGGTTTTTTTGAAACACAAGCGCCCTTCCCTACGTATATATACAAAAGGATAGAAATATAATCCGCGTCGCCTCTCGGTTAGACTAATAAACAAGGAAAAAAGCAAGGAGGAGAGCATGAGACGTCCGTTTCTTGCCGCTATCATCATTTGCCTGGCCATCTTTCAAGCCGGCTGGACGCAGAATCCGGCTGAAACGTACAACGACAACCCGGCCATGCCCGAAGGAGTGAAGGGTGAGCGCATCAAGGCTCTTATCGCCGCCCTCAATTCAGGAAACCCGGAGCAGATCAAGGCATTTCTCACCGCCCATTGCACCGAAAAATTTCAGAACTTCGTCCCGATGGAGGGCCATATCCAGGTCTTTCAGGGCCTGCTCCAGGAGACGGGAGGAATCGAGTTTTCCGGGATCCGCACCTACGTGCCCGAGCGCAAGGGCCAGACGGTCGTCATCGTCAAAGATAGAAACTATGACAGCTTCATGGGCCTCAACCTCCGTTTCACCGATCCGCCCGATTATCTCATCGGAGGAGCCGGATTCAGCCCGGCACGGCCGCCGGCCGATTTGAAAGAATCTCCGCTCACCGAAACACAGGTCATTGACGAGACCAAGGCTCTCATGGGCAGGATTATCGATAAAGGTCTGTTTTCCGGAGCGCTCCTCGTCGCCAAAGGAGATACTGTTCTTTTGACTATGGCCGCCGGAGAGGCGAGCAAGTCCTTTAACGTGCCCAACAACGTCGACACGAAGTTCAACCTTGGGTCGATGAACAAGATGTTCACGTCGACGGCGGTCCTTCAGCTCGTCCAGAATGGCAAGCTCTCCCTTGATGACCCGATCAGCAAGTATATCGATGAGTCCTGGCTTCCCAAGGATGTAACAGACAAGATCACAATTCGTCATCTCCTCACTCATTCTTCCGGTCTGGGAAGCTACTTCAACGAGACTTATCAAAAGAGTTCCCGGGCTCTCTTCCGCAAGCTCGACGACTACAAGCCCCTGATCAAGGACGACCGGCCGGCCTTCGAGCCTGGAAAGCAATACAAGTACAGTAACACCGGGATGTTCCTGCTCGGAGTTGTCATCGAGAAAGTCACGGGTGAGGATTATTTCAGCTACATCCGGAAGGCGATCTACGAGCCTGCAGGCATGACGAATACTGACTGCTATGAGATGGACTACCCGGTTGAGAACCTGGCCATCGGCTACAGCCCCGACCCGACGAGCCCCTACGGATGGCAAAACAACCTCTACAAGCACGTCATCAAGGGTGGCCCGGCGGGGGGAGGATTTTCAACGGTAAAAGACCTCCACAAGTTCGCCCTCGCCCTTCTCGCCGGAAAATATGTCTCCAAGGAATATCTGAACGAGATGTGGACAGATCACTTGGGAGCGAACTACGGCTACGGATTCAGTGTTAAGACAAGTGTTGCTGGAAAGGTCGTCGGCCACGCCGGCGGTTTTGACGGCATCAACTCCAACCTCGATATCTACCTGGACTCCGGTTATGTCGTCGCCGTCATGTGCAATACGGACCGGGGCGCAAGCCCGGTGGCGGCGAAAATAGGCGGCTTCCTGGCGCGCGTTAAGTAAGAGGGCACCCTTTTAAATTATCAACTCAACCTTATTTCTGAGGAGTATCGTTATTTTTTGCCGCTCCGGGCGGCATGAGCGGCTCTCCTCACGCACTCTGCGCCCCTAGCTTGCCCTTGACATCTCTTCAGCCGTGGTTTAATTTTTAGCCCGATGGTCGGAGGGCGGAATCGAAGAGAAAATATGCCGCCGCAAGCGCGCCGAAAACAAAATCCATATTGTTCCTTCGAGCGCTCACAGGAGTAAGGAGATCACAATGAAAATGGCAGCAATCCGTCCCGGCTTCTCCGTATTCGCTCTCTCCTTGGCCGTGCTCGCCTTCGCCGCCGCCTACGAGGGACAGCGCACATTCAAGGCGTCCGAGGTTCTGAAAACCTCCGAGATTGAGGGACCGCATTATAAGGTGGCGCAGGCGGTACCGACGGAAGGTTACTTTTGGATTTTCTCGATTACTACGGACTACGGCCCCCTTGAGGCCGAGGGTAAGAGCATGCTGCTTGTGCGTCTCGATGAGGTGCGGGCCCTCGCTCAGCTTGACGAGGTTTCGAAGAGTGAGGTGTTCCTGGCTTCAGCGGGCACCTCGGTTCTCAACGTCGGAAAGGGTGCGGTCGCAGCGGTCAAGGATCCTGTGGCCACGGCGAAGGGCATCGGCGGTGGCATGAAGCGCTTTGGCACAAACCTCGGGCGCACAGCCAAGCAGGCGACGAGCACGGGGAAGTCCGAAGCGGGAAAGACGGCTGACGCCGGGGGCGTAGCGAACTCGGTGCTCGGCATTAACGCGGCGGCGCGGAAGTGGGCACAGAAGGTCGGAGTTGATCCATACACCACGAACCCGGTCCTCAAAAAGGCCCTATCGGACCTCGGACAAATAGACTCGGCGGGCAGCATTGCGGCGAAGGTCGTCGTGCCCATCCCGATAGTGGTGAGCGCGACCGCGACAGTGGGCAACCTCGTCTGGGCCAAGGATCCGCAAGCTCTCCTCAAGGAAAACGAGCAGCAACTGCGCGCTCTTGGGGTGAGCGACGGTGTAATCAAGAAGCTCTACCTCAGCAAGGGCTTCACCCTCACTCTGCATACCCGGCTCGCTGGCGCGCTTTCTGCGGTGAAAGCAAAGGGCAGCGCCGACTATGTTGCTACGGCGGCTGAGGCCGATACGGAGCGCGAGGCCCTGTTTTTCGTCGAGAGCGCCGAGATGATGAAGAGCTTCCATCAGAAGACGCCGGTCCTGGAGCTGCTCGCGGATTCGCGTGCTCTTGTCGGGAAGACGCGGGATGGTCGCGCTCTTGGCCTGCTTCCTCTGGACTGGGTTTCATGGACGGAAACCTACGAGAAGGCGCTGCGGGAGGCGGCCGAGCGGGCGAGGAAGGAGCTCGGGGCCGCAAAGCTCGAGATGAAGCTTACTGGACGGATGTCGGAGACTGCAATGAAGGAGACGGCAACCCTGGGGTGGGCAGTATTGGAAAAAGTGACCTGAGCCCCGCCTATTACTCCGACGCAGACCCAAGCAGTCCATTTCCCATCAGCTGCTCTGCAATATCAGAACAAGTTTAGTTTAGGAACATTGGGAAATTAAGGACTACAAACGTTGAGGCTTTTGTGAACAAATTGAGACCTCAGTCACGGAACAGACAAGCAAGCTGGTCATAAAGAACCTCATCAAGCTGGAAATATTGTATAATCACAAAAGGGAAGGGAACGAGGTTTCGGCTTGCGAACCCAAAATGAACAAGTTTTTATATTTCCTCTCGAAACGCGATATTCAATTTTTTAAACAGGAGGACCATGATGAAAAAACAACTCGTCGTAGTTTCAATGGTTTTGATTTTCTCACTGGCTTTTGCCGGTAGGATGGCTTCTCAGGGGAATGCATCCTCCGATTATGACGCCGTGAAAAATGCCATCGAGCAATCGATTGGCTGGGCTATCCAGAAGGATTTCGACGCCATGTTCCGCTTGTGGGCAGATAACATGTTTCATTTCTGGCTTTTTTCCGATAGCACGGTGGTGGGGCTCGAGAATTTCAAGAAGTACTCCGAACGGTGGAGGGATCCTGATTTCCGCGGTACGCGCTTTGAGTTCAGGGACCTGCGGATCGTGTTTTCCCGATCCGGTGATGTGGCCTGGTACTCCTGCACCCTCGATGACTGCGGATCCTACAAGGGCAAGGAGTCCTGCCTGAAAAACGTTTTCCAGACTGGTGTGCTGGAAAAAAGGGGAGGCAGCTGGGTTCATGTGCTGATGCATGGATCATATCCGGTCGACAAGATTCCTGAGAACTATGTGAGAAGATTTTATTCGGACCTGTTTGAAAGAAAAGGACAGAAATAAGACCCGGTTTGGTCAGATCCCCCGCGATGTCAATCGATCACTTCTTCATCTCGCTTTCGAGTTTGCGAATTTTCTCGACCGCCGCCGCCCGCGAACGCTCGTAATCCTTGTTCTTTTCAGGAAAGCGATTCAGGAGCTCGATCGCCTGGCGGTAATATTTTAGGGCATTCGTCCGGTCGCCCTTGTGGTCGTACCCTTCGGCCAGGCTATCGCTGCAATTGGCTGACTGGGGATAGAATTCCAGGTTGAGCAGGAATACCGCGATGGCGGCGTCCTGGTATCCCAACGACATTAATTTGTATCCCAATCCATTCAGGCCGCGTTCCGAATATGTCGGGTCACCGGCCGCTTCTTTTCGCTTGATGCGGATCTCCTCGATCAATGCAGCCACGTCTTTGTAAAAGACGGGCTTGATACCTTCCCACCCATAGGCGCTGGCAACTGCCATGGTTAATTCCGAAAGAAGAGAAGAGGTGTTGTCGGAGTTGACTGTCACGGCAAAGCCGTATCCACGTTCGGGATGTCCGAGGAAACGGGCAGAAAAGCCGATGTTCCCGCCATCGTGATTAAAATAAACCGTATCACCGTAACGTGCGGGGAAAAAGCCGAGTCCGGTCGGCCCTCCCTTTTCGGGGGTCATCATAGCCCGAGCCATTTCGGTGGTGAGGATGGAGCCGCGGTCTCCCCGCAGCGCCTTTTGGATCGCGATGATGAAACGCGCCAAGTCGGAGGACGTCGTCCAGAGTTCGCAGCAACCCGATCCTCCTTGCAGAAACGTATATCCCCTGAACGCGGTTATGTTTCCCGTGTTGTCCACTGAATGACCCATGGAGGTTTCTGCTTCGGGAGTGTCCTGACATGATGGGCAAATAGTGCTTTGAGTCATCCCGGCGGGCTTAAAGACATACTCGGTTACCAGTTCACGCAGGGGGCGACCGGTGACGTCTTCCAGAAGAAGCTGGAGGATTGTGTACCCTCCTCCCGAATAACGATATCCGCTGCCGGGGATTCGGTCTACTCGGACAGGCGCGTTGTTGGCAGGAGGGAGGCCGTCCAGCACCTGCAGGATTGTAGGCACAGCTTCTCCTTCAGCATACCCTCGGAATCCGGAGACCGTTAGTCCGGCCGTGTGTGAAAGGAGGCGGCGCAGGGTTACCTTTTCGACACGGGTAAATTCGTTTTCCGGCACCTTCCAGCGCTTCAAGTAGGTGTTCACGTCCCGGTCCAGATCCAGAGCGCCATCTTGAACTAAGCGCAGAGCCACGACCGCCCCCATGCATTTCGTTATGGAAGCGACTTGAAAGAGGGTTTGATCCGTAATCGGTGCCCTGCTCTTGGAATCCCGCACGCCGTATCCCTTTGACCATTGCACTTCAAAGTCCTTGACCACCGCGATGCTCAATCCCGGGACCTTGAGGGCTTTGATCCGCTCCTCGATGTTCGTGGGGGATGGCGTTCCGATTTGGATCTCGCGAGCAAGGCCGTTTTCGACCTTACGGATCATATCCTGTTTCGTATCCTCGGCACGGGCGTGGACCACGGCAAGAACCCCTAGACCGACCAAGATCGCCGTCCGTTTTATTTTCATCGTTTCCTCCAGCTAAGATACGAAATTGGTGCCTCTTTATCTAGTACGCAAATCTAGCATAAAGGGTTGTGAGGCCTTCTTCAGGTAACACCTGATTGCTAAGTCGAATCTGTCGACCCGGTGAATGCGCCGGTTTTGAGAACCTCGCCGCTAGGATGAGCTGTCCCGCCCGGTTTACATCGGTACTCTAATAGGGTAATATTGTTCGCACGCGCGCCTATAGCTCAGTGGATAGAGCGACGGACTCCGGATCCAATCAGGGCAATTCTCCTGGCCTCCTGAAAATAAAGTAATAGTCAATCTTTCCGATCATCCATGCCAAATTAAGCAAATTTTTATACTTTGCTAAAGAGACCCGAGTACGGGCGGCTATTTGGAGATTTTCTGGATCGGCAGGAAATTCTCCATCACCCAGACTTCCAAGTCCACTTTGATATCGCTGAGCGCCACTTGGCGGCCGTTGGGATGAAGCCGAAAACCCACCAACTGACGGGCGGAAACCTGTCCAATCCGCCGCGGTTCCCCACCCTCGATGGCGATACACCACAGTTCATACCGGCTCGGAGAAATCCCCTTGACACTCTTCAATAAGACGATGGACCGGCCGTCCGACGTCAAAGACGGCACACCGTAGAGGGGGGTTTCTTGCTCACTCTCGACTCTGACCAGCTCCCGGAACTCTCCTCCGGAGGCCGGCATGACGAACAGGCTCCTCGAATTGTCTGGATTAATGGTAACCGCCACTCGTTGGCCGTCGGGCGATATCGCGCCCAAAATGAGGCCTGGCTTTCGGACGATTTCGGTTTCCTTGCCGGATTTCAGGTCGTAAGCCACGACCTGCTTCCCGGCAGCGCCCGGGACGGCAGGCGGCCTAAGGTAATAGATGGTGTTACCGTCTCGAGAAAGCTCGAAGCGCGGCATGCCCTCCAAACCGGGAAGCGGCATCAGAGTCGTTACCTGGCCCGTCTGGACATCGATCCGGATCAGGCCCTCGCCCTTTCCCGGCTCGGATGCCGGAACTACGACGGCCTTTCCGTCCGGAGTCCAGCGGAGGCTGCCATTCATGATCGTCCTCTCGCCGACCTGAAGCTCCCGCTCCTCCCCTGTGTCCGTGGAGCGGACAATCACGGCCCGCATCGGCTCGCGGGCGTCAATAGCTGCGAGCGAGCTTCCGTCGGGAGACCAGTCTGGAGTCCGCGTGTTGCCGCGCCGGAATGCCGGCTGCGACGCAGAAACCTCGTTTCCGCCGGCCAGGTTGAGATCGGCGATCCGGACT
>CAZLFV010000121.1:0-7777 GCA_964558915.1 uncultured Eubacteriales bacterium
GGGCGAACTTTCTCACAGAAGAACAGAAGCGGGATATTCTTTACAACAACGCCGCCCGGTTTCTCCGCCTGTCGCCTGAACAGATCGCCAGGCATAATAGGGCTTTGAATAAATAATGCACAGAATCCAACGACGGCTGACGCTTGTCCAAACACCAATGCGAAGTAGCTGCGTGCGTATGTGAAAGAATGACATAAGGAGGATATCATGAGACGAGTCTTTTTGCCGTATGCAGCGTTGTCGCTGTGTTTTATCGCTTTTGTTTTGGGGGCAGAAGAAAGGTCTCTCGCGACGAGAGTCGAGCATTTCTTCCTTGTCTCCGATCAAGCGAAGTCGCTCTTCACCTATTTCAAGGACACCTTCCAACTGCCCGAAGTGTGGCCGTTCTATCAGCACGGCACCTTTGCCAGCGGAGGCCTCTCACTCGGCAATGCCGTATTGGAGTTCGTGTCATTACCGAGAGAAGGCAACGAGCCTCAGAAGACAGAATTTCGAGGAATCGCCTTCGAGCCGACGCAAGGCGCCGAGGCGACCGCGGCCGAATTAGCCAGGAGGAATATCCCCCATTCGGACGCCCGGACCTATAAGTCTCAGGTCCCCGGTATGCAGGTGCATGTCGAATGGTCGAGCGTGAATCTATCCCACTTCCCGCCGGCCAACGCTAATGTCTTTTTCTGCGATTACAAAGACCGGCAGGGTGTTGCCCAAGGACGAGAGGCGGCAAGCCGTGAGCTTGCCGGGAGAATGGGAGGGCCATTGGGGATTGTCGGTGCCGCTGAAATAACGGTCGGCGTCCGGGACTTGGAAGAAGCGCGGAAAAAATGGAGCGCTCTGCTCGCGCCGTTGCCCCAGATTTCTGATGATGCCTTTGTCTTCGATTCTGGCCCGCAAATCCGCCTTGTCCGCGCCGGATCGCCCGGCATTCAAAGGATAGTTTTGAGCGTTCGATCGCTCGACCTGGCAGCGAAGTTTCTGGAGCAGCACGGGCTACTGGCCAAAGATGACTCTGGTCGCATTGCGATATCTCCCGCAGCGATCGACGGGCTGGTGATCCAGCTTGTAGAGAAATGACGAGTTGCGATTTTTCAATTTATTTCTTTTAAACCGAGAATTATATTGACTTTTTAAACAATCATTGTCATAATTTAGGCCATAATTATAACAATATTTGTCACAAATGATAATAAAGCGCTCTATTGAACACAAACTGAAAGCCTGGAAAGAATCGGCAGGCCGTAAACCGATCCTGCTTCGAGGAGCGCGTCAAGTTGGAAAAACTTTTACTATCAATAAATTCGGAGAGTCCTATAAAAGCTTCATCGCGCTCGATCTCGAACGGCCGAGAGAAAGGGAGCTCTTCACGCGGTTCAACACCGGAAAAGAGCTCTTCGAAACCATCCTTCTCTACGAGGGGATGCGCGTCGATATTCGGGAAACTCTCCTTTTCATCGACGAGATCCAGAATTCCCCTTCCGCCGTCCGCTCCCTTCGGTTCTTTTACGAGGAATTGCCGGAGTTGAGCGTCATCGCCGCAGGGTCGCTTTTCGAGGTCTTTTCTCAGCGGGAGGGATTTTCTTTTCCGGTCGGTCGAGTCCAGAATCTTTCCCTCTCTCCCGTCAGTTTCATGGAGTACCTTGAAGCTGCCAACCCGCCGCTCTGCCGCAAACTGAATGACATCCGGATCGGAGACGATTTCCCGGCCGAGCACCATGCTCTTCTTATGGACGCTTTTCGTCAATTCGCCTTTATCGGTGGGATGCCGGAAGCCGTTTCAAATTTTTTGGACAGCGGCTCCTATGCCGAGCTGGGGGAGGTTTATGATTCGATTTTTCGAGGATACGTGGAAGACGCCGAAAAGTACTCTTCTCTGGCTAAAGCCAAATATCTTTCGTATGCCGTGGACCGGGCTCCTCTCCATATCGGCGAGCGGATCTCGTTCGAAAAGTTCGGAGATTTGTCGTACAGGTCGCGAGAAATGAAGGAAGCCCTGACGACGCTCGAACGCGCTCTCATCGTCACCATGGCGCGGCCAACCTCATCGCTTCGGCCTCCTCTGCGAGAGAGCCTGAGAAAATCCCCTAAGCTGTTTTTCGTGGACGCCGGTCTGGTGAATTTCCGCCTGGGTTTCAAAGAAGTGTTCCCCGCCGACCGCCCGCTCGATGAGGTCTATCGCGGCAGGATCGCCGAGCAGATCGCCGCCCAGGAGATCGTCGCTCAGTCGTTCGAACGGCCACGCCTTGTCTTTTGGACTAGAGAGAAGGGACAGGCTGAGATCGATTTTTTGCTATCCGTCAGCGGGCTGGCCGTTCCTGTAGAAGTGAAGAGCGGCACATTGGGAAAACTGAAATCCTTGACCGTCTTTATGGACCGCTGCGACCACCCTTATGCTGTCCGGCTATACGGCGGACCGCTTCGCGTTGATGAAGTGCGGGCGCCGTCTGCAAAGGCGTTCCGCCTGCTTTCGGTTCCGTTCTATTGTTTACCGCGATTCCAGGAGCTTGTCGAGCGGTTCATCGCAGGTAAGCGATAACCTGCCCCGCAGCATAACACAAATAATTGCGTTCATATTAGTATTCAAGGCATTCCGCATTTCGATATTTTTCTATAGTTCTCGAAATTTCCGGGTGCAGTTTTGGCCCGGTTAGAGAGGTCGCATCGATCCACGCTTTTGCTATTTTTGAAATAAAACATATAATAATTTCGCTCTGAGGGAGGGGAGCCTTCGATGAGAAAAAAATTGGTTTTATTGCTTATTTTTTCTTTCTTGTTTTCTTTTTCCTGCGCCCGGCAAAAGCCAGCCGCGAGTCAAGCGACACTTATTTTCACTCATGCCACGATCATCGATACCGCAGGCGGCCCAAATAAAACAGATATGGCGGTGTTCATCACAGGTGACCGTATTACGGAAATCAAAAAAACAGGAAAAGTCCGTCCGTCTAAAGGAGCCCAGGTAATCGATGCTACGGGCAAATTTCTCCTTCCAGGACTTTGGGACATGCACGTCCATTGGCATGATGCCAGGTACCTTCCGCTTTTCATAGCAAACGGTGTCACTGGGATGCGAATAATGTGGGGCGATCCAGCTCACTTCCAATGGAGGGAAGAAATCGCCAAGGGCTCGCTTCTGGGTCCGCGTTTGATTATCGCCAGCCCCATCATCGACGGACCCAAGCCAGTATGGGCTGGTTCCATTAGCGTCAGTAATGAAGCTGAGGCGCGGCAAGTCGTCAGACAAGTGAAGGAGATGGGCTACGATTTTGTCAAAATCTATCAGCTCCTGCCCCGGGATGCCTATTTTGCTATTGCTGACGAATCGAAAAAACAGGGGCTTTTCTTTGCCGGACATATCCCTTCTTCCATCAGTGCGACTGAAGCTTCTAATGCCGGGCAGAGAAGCGTCGAGCACCTCGCCAGCATGCCGCTTGGAATTTTATTGGCTTGTTCGAATAAAGAAGAAGAATTGCGAAAAGAAAGAGAAAAAGCCTTTGAAGGTGTCTCACGACAACAACCTCGGACGCCTTCTCAATTAGAAGCGTATAGAAGTTTCGCCAACAAAGTTTTAGAGGCCTATGATGATGAAAAAGCTTCAGCCTTATTCGCCATCTTTGTCAAGAACAGCACATGGCAATGTCCAACGCTCACAGCCCTGAGAAGCTACAGGTATCTGGATGATAAGGACTTCACCAACGACCCACGCCTAAAGTACATGCCCAAAGCTGCAATAGAATCTTGGGAGCTAAAGAACAATCCATCTGTCTCCTCCAACGCAGCAGAAGATTGGGCTCTTGAGAGAAAAGTTTACCAGAAAGAGCTTGAGATTATCGCTGCCATGCGTCGTGCTGGGGTGGACTTGCTCGCCGGGACAGATGTTTTGAATCCCTTCTGTTTTCCAGGATTCAGCCTCCATGATGAGCTAAGCCTTCTCGTTCAAGCTGGTCTAACGCAGATGGAAGCCCTTCAGGCAGCAACATATAATCCAGCTAAATTTCTTGGCATGATGGACTCTTTAGGCACGATCGAAACAGGCAAAATAGCCGATCTTGTCTTGCTTGAAGCTGACCCGCTTGAGGATATTGGCAACACTAAAAAAATCGCAGCTGTTGTCGTCAATGGAAAATGCTATTTAAAGCCTGCCCTGGATGAAATGCTAGCGAAAATTGAAACTCTTGCCAATCAAACGCCTATTTCGGAGGTGATGCTCAAAACCATAAATGAAAAAGATATTTCAGCAGCCATCCAGCAATATCACGAATTAAAGGAGACACAGCCCGATGCATACAATTTCAGAGAGGAGGAACTGAACTCTCTAGGTTATCAGCTTCTCAAAATGAAAAAAACAAAAGAGGCGATCGAGGTCTTCAAACTCAACGTGGAAGTTTACCCTCAATCTTATAATGTCTATGACAGTCTTGCTGAAGCTTACATGATCAATGGCGATAGAGAGCTGGCCATCAAAAATTATGAGAAGTCACTTGAATTGAATCCCAAGAATACGAACGCTGTTGAGATGCTGAAGAAACTCAGGAAGGAATAAATGAAGGAGGCTCTCGTGAAATGTCTATCTTTGTGTAGTGCCTTCTTTTTGATTGTGGGCTTGACCTTTGGACAGACTGAAATTCAACGACAACCCATCATTGACGTTCACCTGCACTCAGAATCCCTTGCGAATCTCAAGAATTGGGGGCCAAACCCGGTTACTGGGGAAAAGGCTCCAGAATCCGTCGCGGAGCACATCAAACGGACTCTGTCTATGATGCAAGGCTACAACATTGTCCTCGGAATTGCGAGCGGCGACCTTGAAACCGTAGAGCAGCTCAGAAAGTCCGCTCCTGAACGAATATGGGCTGGACCTTCACCTGGAATACCCGGCCTTGATATTGAAAAGCTACGAGCGCTTTATATGTCCGGTCAACTGAGGATCATGGGAGAGGTATGTGGCCAATACGATGGGTTATCTCCATCCGATCTAGTGCTAGATCCCTACTTCGCCCTCGCCGAGTCGCTGGATATTCCCGCCTGCATCCACATGGGAATGAGTTTGCCGGGCATAACGGAGTCGTGTCCGAAATTCAGGGTGTCAGTCGGAAATCCGCTTCTGCTGGAGGAACTTCTGAATCGTCATCCGAAACTGAGAGTTTGGATAGCCCATGTAGGCTGGCCTTTTTTGGAAGAGACGATTGGTATCCTGAATGTTTATCCTCAGGTCTATGTGGATATCTCGGCCGTCGACTGGCTATGGCCGCGCGAGGGATTCATCTCTTATCTCCAGGAACTCATCAGGCACGGTTTTGAGAGACGAATCATGTTCGGGTCGGATCAAATGACCTGGCCTGATGCGATCGGCATGGCTGTTGAAGCGATCGAGAAGGTGGACTTTCTCACAGAAGAGCAGAAGCGGGATATTCTTTACAATAATGCAGCAAGATTTCTGCGCTTGTCATCTGAGCAAATCGCCAGGCATAACAGGGCTACGATCAATTAATTTGAAGGAACTCAACGGCTGGTAAAGCTTATCTGAACGCGGAAGTGAAGCCGGTATATAGTTACGTAAAAAAAGGATATAAAGAGGGAGTTATGAGACGAGTCTTTTTGCTCTATACAGCGTTGTCGCTGTGTTTTATCGTCTTTGTTTTAGGGGCAGAGGAACTACCCCCCAGCGACGAGAGTCGACCATGTTGATGTGGAATCCGATCAAGCCCAGAAACCGGCTCATCCTCTTCTTGGGCACTGGCCGCGGCATAGATCACATTGGCATAGCAGTTAGAGACCTCCAAGAAGCCGAGAACGACTATGAACAGGTGCTCGGTTTCAAGTGCATTAAGAACTCACCTGTTTACAAGGTTTTTTACGGCCAGAGTATTATGATTCCACCGGACTTAACGCACGGGGTCTGGATGGAAATGTTCCAGCGATAGCCCAGCTGATACCCCTTGCATTCAGGTTACAAATATTGTAACCTAATTACACGATGCAAACACTGACCGAAAAAGTCTTCCGTCTTTCGCCTCCAGGGGGACTCTTCGATGAAACTGTCATCCGGAATCTTTTTCCAGAGCGCTCCGAAGCAGCCCGAAAAGTGCTCGTGCATCGCGCTGTCTCCGCGGCTGAAATCATCCGGCTCAAGCCCGGGTTGTTCTTGCTCGCCCCGGAGTTTCGAAAAACACACCCTCACCCATTTGTCATCGCAGCAATGTTGCACTCTCCTTCGCATGTGAGTCTGGAATCGGCCCTCGCCCACCACGGACTTATTCCAGAAGCGGTTTATCAGGTTGCTAGCGTGACCTCCGCCCGAAGCCGCACGTTTAATACCCCCGTCGGAGTCTTCAGCTTCAGACGTGTTCCAGCCGTAAATCCGAGAGCCGGGGTTCAAGCGCACAAAATAGACGGCCGGAGCTGGGTTTTTGTGGCCACACCGTTGAGAGCTATCGCCGACTTGATCTACACGAGAAGGGACGTAAGCTGGGAAAGAGATGGTATAGACTTCCTGACTGAATCCATGCGGATCGAACTAGATGATCTTAAAATTATGTCCTTCGAAAAACTTACCGAAGTGTCGGAAAGCCTCCGCGACTCGCGAACTGCTGACTATCTTAGAAAGCTTTTTCAAGAGCTGCAAAAATGAAAGATCGTATCCTTGAAGAGAAGATTAAGGAATATCCGATCACGAGCGTCCTCGATCAGGAAAATGTTCTTCAGGAGCTCGTTCAGCAGCATGTCTTGGCCAGCCTCTCCCGAGCCGGATTCTTTTCCAAGGCCCAGGCCGTTTTTCACGGCGGGACGTGTCTGCGCATCATTTATGGCATGAACCGTTTTTCCGAGGATCTGGATTTTTTTTTGAAACAGCCGGACCCTGATTTCAGCTGGGCGTTCTATTTGGATCATATTCTAAAAGACGGTGCCGGGGAGGGTATTCGTTTCACTGTCATAGACAAGACGAAGGAAAATGCGACAGTCAAAAAGGCCTTTCTCCGCACGGATTCCTTCGGCAAGATTCTGCTCCTGGATTTGCCCTTTGAACGAGACGCCAGGAAGCTCATCAAAGTGAAGCTCGAGATCGACACCAATCCCCCCATGGGATCGCGCTACGAAACGCGCTACATTGCTTTTCCTGTCATGGCCGCTGTAACTACCCAAACCCTGGCATCCGGATTTGCCATGAAACTGGGCGCCCTTCTCGGCCGGAGGTATACGAAGGGAAGGGACTGGTATGATTTTATCTGGTACATCGGCAAGAGAATCGTTCCAGATCTTGATCTGATCCAGAATTGCTTCAATCAGCAGGGCCCGTGGGCCGGTCGAAAATTGCGAATCAGTCCCGATTGGTTGGAAAAGAGCTTGAAAAAGAGGATCACAGAGATCAACTGGGAAATCGCCCGCCAAGATGTCCAGCGTTTTCTCCCTCTCCGGGAACAAGAAACCCTAAGGTTATGGGAGAGGGAGTTTTTTCTTCATCATCTCGGCATTTTCGCGGAATATGTTGTTGCTTCGTGAGCAACGAATGTCACATTGGTTCGCCGTCCTGGCATTCACATACAAGGATTTATCTAAAGAAGGAGGTTCAGTATGAAGGCAAGAAAAACTCAGGTGTTATTATGGTCGGGCGTGTTGGTTGTATATATCATCGCTTTGGCCGGGTGTCGGCCCTCCGGCGACACTCGCCGCTCGGCGGATGAGACGGCGACCCCATGGACGCTGACCATTGCCACTCCTGTCGACCATCTCGATGTGCGTGCCCGTGAGCCGATGATCGTCGAGCATCCCGACGGCACGCTCTTTG
>CAZLFV010000122.1:0-7602 GCA_964558915.1 uncultured Eubacteriales bacterium
TCTATGGACATTCCAGAAATCGTGCCGATTTTTGTCGACCTCGTTGACCCCCGGATCAACAACCTCGGGACCAAGGGGCTGGGAGAGCCGCCGCGTATTCCAAGCTCTGCCGCGGTGGCCAACGCCGTTTATAATGCCATCGGAGTTCATATCCGCGAGATCCCAATGACGCCGGACAAAGTGCTCAAAGCTCTCGCGGCCAAGGAGGCGGGCTCATGAAAAGCTTCAATTTAGCGGAACCCAAAACAATAGAGCAGGCCCTGGCTCTTCTCTCCAAAGCCGGAGAAAAGGTCTTCCTCATGTCCGGCGGGACCGACCTCATTACCGAAATCAAAGAAGGAGTCGCTGAGCCGGATATTGTTATCGACCTCAAGACAATCCCTGGGCTCTCGTATATTAGAAAAGAAAAGGACGGTGTCCGGATCGGCGGCCTGACCACTGTGGCCGACCTGGCTCGAGACCCGCTCATCCGGCAGGAATACCCTGGGCTTCACCAAGCCGCTCATGCGGTCGCCACCCCCCAAATTCGCAACGTCGGCACTGTCGGAGGAAACCTCTGCCAAAGGCCGCGCTGCTGGTACTACAGGGATGCACAGGTCATCTGCCGCAAGAAGGGAGGGAGCCAGTGTTTCGCCTTCAAGGGCCGGAACAAGTATCATGCCATCTTTGGCGGGGGGATGTGCTATATCGTCTATCCGTCGGACCTCGCTCCTGCGCTGATCTCTTTTGACGTTCAAGTTGTAATCAGCTCTCCGCGCGGGGAGAAGACCCTGCCTCTCGCGGATTTTTACGCCCTCCCCTCCAAGAACGTCCGGAAGGAGAATATCCTTGGCCCTGACGAACTCCTACGCGAGGTCAAAATCCCACCGGCCAAAAAGGAAGACAAAAGCGCTTACATTAAACTCAAAGAAAGAGGAGCCTGGGATTTCGCCCTTGTCTCCGCTGCGGTCAAAGGGACCCATGCAGGGGCAGGGCTAGCAGACTTGAGAATCGTCCTGGGAGGAGTGGCCCCGATTCCCTGGAGGCTTGAAAGAGCAGAACAGACTCTCTCAAAAAAGAAGGTCAGCGAAGCTCTTGTCAGGGACGCTGCTCGAGCCGAGCTTGCTGGTGCGAAACCGCTTGCGGAGAACGGCTACAAAAAGCAGCTGGTCGAGGCCGCACTCGTCCGCGCTTTCGCTGCCATAATTTAGAATCCGCCGAGGCCGGAAAAGGCCAGAAAAAAAATGAGACATCCTCAACTCATTAAGTTCATCATTTTTATTTTCTTTGTTCTTTTCATGGCTGGGGCTTTTCAGGCCGCTCCCATCGACCCACCTTCGGATCAGGAGCCCAATCATTCCTTACCCCAACAAGAAAAAAACACTCTGGCAATTCTTTTTCCATCCCTCGACACCATTAAAGACTTGGTGGGACTGAGGGACAAGGGCCTGATCAATATTCCCAACCTGAGAGTCCTCGCTGTTTATCACGAAAAGGAGCTGACCGATTATCAAAAAGCGCGGGAATACGTCCGCGACAACAACCTTGACTGGATCACTTTTTATCCGGTTTCCAAACCGCTCTCCCCAGACGACCTCTTCAGGAGAAATTCCTGCTCGGCGGAGTTTGAAAGGATATTCCAGGAGTCGGACGGCATCATTTTTTTCGGCGGGCCCGACATCCCTCCATCCCTTTACGGGGAGAAAACAAGCCTCCTGACAATGATAGAAGATCCCCACCGCCATCTCTTCGAGATCTCGTTTGCCTTTCATCTTTTGGGCGGCTCTCAGGATCCGTCTTTCAAACCTCTCCTGGAATCCCTGCCTCAATACCCCATTCTCGGCATTTGCCTGGGAAGCCAGACTCTTAATGTCGGAACGGGCGGCACGCTCACTCAGGACATCTGGTCGGAAATCTACGCCAAGACCACTCTCGAGGAAGTCATCGGGCTGGGCAAGGAAAATTGGCACGAGAGCCCTTTTGGCAGGCTCTGGCCAAAAAGTGACTATGTCTCTTTCCACCCAATCAAGCTTAACCCAAAAGGAAAATTCTGCACCGCTTTCGGGTTTGATCCCAAGGATATACCTTACGTTTTCTCCAGCCATCATCAGCAGGCGGAAAAGTTGGGCAAAGGTTTTCGCGTCATCGCCACATCACTCGACGGCAAAGTCGTGGAAGCAATGGAACACGAGCGCTATCCCAATGTTCTGGCCATCCAATTCCACCCCGAATCCCCTAAGACGTATGACCTTGCCACGCGGATCAGATTCACGCCGGAGGACAAGGAAGGCCTGAACCCGAGGGCTTTCCTCGAGGCCCATCCCCCGAGCCTGGCCTTCCACCAAAAACTCTGGTCCTGGTTTTGCCACAGCCTAACGGCGTCACTCCATTAAGCTTTTTCGTTGCCCTCTTTATCTATCTGCCGCCATTTCCATTCCCCGGGCCGGGCGTTAACCCGGGTTGACGTTTTCCGATCTTATACACTCCTTCGATCTGGAGGTTTTGAATATATTTCATGATTCACTCCTTATCCGAGAGAACAAGTCCGCCTGATTTCTGGCGCTTTTGGGCTTGTCTGTGACGTTCCCGCCGCGCTCCGCTGGTTTCAACTCGGTTTGACTGGCGTCAACCCCGCGACTGATATTCCCTGAGGATCAGCGGAGGGCCAAATTGTCACAAAGAGGCTCGCCCAACCGGCACAGCCAAAAACTAAATTCTTATCAAACCATGAAGACTTCACTCCGGCCTGGTCTCCTGACCGCAAATGGATCGCCTATCATTCCCATCGCTCTGCCGCGCCGGTTTCAGCATACGATGCCGCGGGAAGCACGGACGACCTGTATCTGCGCCGGGTGTCGGACGGACCGGGCGAGGAAATCAGGCTGACCGATTTCGGATGGGAAGACGGTGTGGCCGATTGGGCTCCCGACAGCCGCAGACTGGTCTTCGACTCTTGGGACCGGGGCGGAACGCCGGGCGTCTCCAAACCTGGATCGTGACGATCGATCCAGCGAACGGCAGACCGCTGAGCGTGGAGAGGCTGCTTTTGCCCGATCCTATAAAGAATGCCACATGGGAGTCATGGTCGCCGAAAGGCGATGAGATCGTATGCGAAGAGCATGCAAGCGGCAACGGCCGGATCCTCTGGGTTATTGGCGATGACGGGAAACGCGCCGAAAAACTTGTCGAGTACACGGCCAGCACGGTTGGCGGCCTTGACTGGATGCCCGACGAAAAGGCTCTTGTTTACGGGGCGCTGGCCGGCGGGCGGATGCAGATCTTCGCCGTTTCCCGTTCAGGCGGCTCCCCGCGGCAACTGACCAACGAACCCGCCAGCCTGATGCATCCGCAGGTATCGCCCGACGGCCGCTGGATCGCCTGCACGCGCATGGCTCAGTCGAAGGAAATCCGCCGATTGAAGCTTTAACACGATTGACGACTCCGGATCTGCGGGGTTATGGCTTGATCGAAGGCCTTGGCTTACATAGGAAAAGCAGCACGGTATAAACAAGCAAGAGGGCCGCATTTAACAAGAAATATCTGCCGGACTTAATTGCCGCGAAGTGGCAAATGACAAAATATACGACTACTAAGGCCCCCGTGATGATGGCGCTGCTGATGATCGCCAGGTTTTTTTCTACATCCTTCAGCGCGAAAAAGAACAGGAAAGCCCAACTCAGCTGGAAAATTCCATACAAGCGGATGATGAATCCGTCATACTCAGGGAGACCGACCGCGGGGAGCACGCGTTCCGGCATTAGGGTGGAGCCCACAAAACAAAGCAGAAACAGGGCCACGCCGATCCACAGAAGAACCTTAATACAATCTGGGTTTTTTGCCATTTGATCCGTCCTCTCTCTCAAGTATGCCCAAAGATTATCTCGAAATAAAGAGAGATGTTGACTGTCGGTGTTGCTCTTTTCAAATTGGCATATATAATAATTTCGCTCTGAAGGAGGGGAGCCAGCGATGAGAAAAAAATCGGCTTTGATCCTCGTTTTCCACCTTTTGTTTTTTATTTCCTGCGCCAGGCAGAAACCGGCCGATAGTCAAGCGACGCTCGTTTTCACTCACGCCACGATTATTGACACTTCCGGTGGGCCGAGCAAAGCGGACATGACTGTATCCATAACAGGTGACCGCATCACGGCCATCGAAAAAACGGGCAAAGTCAGCGCGCCCAGAGGAGCTCAGGTCAATGACGCCACGGGAAAATTTCTTATTCCCGGCCTCTGGGACATGCATGTCCATTGGCGTGATGCCAGGTACCTTCCGCTGTTCATCGCCAACGGAGTCACCGGCGTGCGTCAAATGTGGGGATCTCCCGTCCATTTCCAGTGGCGGGATGAGATTACTAAAGGCCTGCTTCTCGGCCCAAGGCAGGCCATCGCCGGCACCCCGATCGACGGAACTGAGGCGTTTTATCCCGGCGTGATCAGTGTCGGAAATGAAGATGAAGCGCGGCAGGCGGTCAGACAGGTGAAGGGGTCGGGCGCGGATTTCATTGAAGTCGATGGGCGCCTGTCCCGCGAGGCCTACTTTGCCATTGCTGATGAATCGAGGAAGCTGGGAATCCCTTTTGCCGGCGGGGTTCCTTATTCTATTCGTGCAGGTGAAGCCTCGGAAGCAGGACAAAAAAGCATCGAGTACCTCGGCGATATATCGGCCGGCATATTGTTGGATTGTTCGAACATGGAAGAAGAGATGCGAAAAGTCAAAGAAAAAGCCGGGCGGGATTTTTCGTTGCGGCAATCTCGCACTCCTTCTCAGTTGGAAGCCCTCCGTAAACTGCAGGAGATGATCCTGGAGAGCTATGATGCCGGGAAAGCGGCTGCCCTGTTTGCTCTTTTCGTCAAGAACGGCACATGGCAGTGTCCGACCCTCACTGTGCAGAAAGGTCTTAGCTATTTGGATGATAAGAATTTCACCAATGATCTGCGGCTTAAGTATATGCCAAAATTTATGCATGGCATCGCCATAAAAACGCTATGGGATCCGAAGGGCAATTCTTTTGTTTCTTCTAACACGGCCGAAGATTGGGCGATGAGCAAAAAGGTTTTTGCCAAGAAACTGGAGATTATCGGGCCCATGCGCCGGGCGGGGGTGAAGTTTATTGCCGGAACCGACCTCGCCAATCCGTACTGCTTTCCCGGATTCAGCCTCCATGACGAGCTCGGACTTCTGGTTGAGGCTAGATTGACGCCGATGGAAGCCTTGCAGGCGGCGACGTACAACGCTGCTGAATTCCTTGGCATGATGGATTCTTTAGGCACGGTCGAGGCGGGAAAGATAGCCGACCTCGTCTTACTCGATGCTGATCCGATAGCGGATGTCGCCAATACCAGAAAAATCGCGGCGGTTGTCGTCGGGGGAAAATACTATTCGCGGTCCTTTCTGGATGAGATGCTGGCGAAGGTCGAAGCCCTCGTCAATCTCACGTCGATTGCCGAGCCTTTGTTCAAAACCATGACTGAAAAGGATGTTGAATCCGCTATCCGGCAATACCATGAATTAAAGGCGGCACAGCCGGATGCCTATGATTTCAGCGAAGAAGAGCTGATCTCTTTGGCTTATCGGCTTTTTCAAATGAAAAAACTTAAAGAGGCGATCGAGATCTGCAAGTTCAACGTGGAATTGCACCCTCAATCTTTCAACGCTTATGACAGCCTGGCCGAAGCGTATATGTTCAATGGTGATAAGGAGCTGGCCATTAAGAATTTTGAGAAGTCACTCGAGCTGAACCGTTTCAACTGGAGCGCCGCCGAGACGCTGAATAAGCTCAAAGCGAAATAAAAAAGATGGAGCAGGAGAGGAGGTGGGCCATGAATGATGAGCGCAATATTTCCCGGCGTGAATTCCTGGGTCAAGCCGCTGCGCTTTCTGCGGCACTCCCTTTCGTGAAACTTGGCGCGAAGGCCGATCCCGCACGTAAGGGAGCGCGGAGCGTCGAAGATTATGTGTTTTCTTCCGCCGTCGACGCCGCTCAAGCCATTCGCCGCGGCGACATCTCTTCGCTTGAGCTGACGGAGCTGATGTTTAGGCGGATCGATTCGATCAACCCGCGGATCAATGCTGTCGTCACACCGACGCGCGAGGAGGCGCTCGCTCGCGCCAAGGAAGCGGACGCCGCCCGCGCCAAAGGCAAGTTATTCGGTCCGCTCCACGGAGTGCCCATCGCCGTGAAAGACGCCTTTGATATCAAGGGCGTCCGAATAACCTACGGCATGCCGGCCTTCAAAGACCATATCGCGACGCAGGACTCGGCGGTGGTCGAACGTCTCCGCCGTTCCGGCGCCGTCCTGCTGGGAGTGACCAACGTGCCGTTCATGCTGAGCGATCATCAGAGCTACAACGACATTTTCGGCCAGACGAACAATCCTTGGGACCTCACCCGCACGCCGGGCGGCTCGACCGGCGGAGGCGCCGCAGCGCTCGCCGCGGGTATCGGGTACCTCACCCCGGGCAGCGACATCGGCGGTTCCATCCGCGGCCCGGCGCACTTCTGCGGCGTGTGCGGCCATAAGCCGACGCTGAATGTGGTTCCGCTTCGGGGGCACATGACGTTCTCTTTAACCGAATTTGACGAACCGACTTACCTGGCCGTGGCGGGGCCTCTCGCGCGCTACGCAAAAGACTTGAAGCTTGCCCTAGAAATCATGGGGGGGCCGGACAGCGACGATGCAGTGGCCTATAGTTGGAAGCTCCCTCAGCCCCGGCGGCAGCGTTTAAAGGACTACCGCGTCGGTTACGTGCTCGACGAGAAGCTCTGTCCTTTATCATCTGATGTGCGGACGGTCTTGGCCGATGCCGTTGCCGCGTTACGGGAAGCCGGGGCGACCCTGACCGAAGGATGGCCTGAAGGCGTTGATCCCGGAGGCGAATATCAAAACTGGGTTTTTCTCCTTGCGGCCACTTTTGCATCTGAAACAAGGGAAGAAAAGCTGGCTGAAATGCGGGCCCGGGCGCTAAAACAGAACGGGAGCTGGGAAGCCCTCGACGCGTTGGCGCAGGCGGGACCTCATAAGAATTTCATTGATGCGCGGGGCAAACAGATGGTGGCCCGGGCGAAGTGGCAGGAATACTTTCGCACCCACGATGCCTTTCTCCTGCCGACCGCCTTTGTTCCGGCCTTCAAACATGACCACGGGCCTTGGCCCAAACGTGCGCTGGAGACTCCAGAGGGCCTGCGCAATTACCTTGATCTGTTCTTTTGGATATCCTTGGCCACGCATTCCGGTCATCCCGCCACGGTCGTGCCCGTGGGATTAACAAAAGAAAGCCTCCCGGTCGGCGCGCAGATCATCGGGCCGTATCTTGAGGATGCTACGCCCATTGATCTGGCTGAGAAAATGGAGCAGCTCCTTGGCGGCTTCCGCCCGCCGAAGGGATTTTAAAAGGCGAACATAAATAAATAGGAATAGGTCATCCCGAATTTTCTAAGGTTTATGACCCGGCCGCCCTCGTCAGATTCACGCCGGAGGACAAGGAAGGCATCAACCCGAGAACGTTCCTGGAGGCTCATCCCCCCAGCCTGCCCTTCCATCAAAAACTCTGGTCCTGGTTCTCTCAACTCCTAACGGGTCCTGTCGCAGCACGCCCCCCAAAATCCTCGCGGACCATGAG
>CAZLFV010000123.1:0-7528 GCA_964558915.1 uncultured Eubacteriales bacterium
ATTATTGAATAGTATCGATTCTCTCCCGTGAGGGGAGAGGGAAAAAAGGAAGAGAGATTTCAATTGGAGAACCGAGGAACGAAAGATGGAAAAAATCAGAATCAGGCTGCAATCGTTTGATCATCGGCTTTTGGACCAGTCGGTCAAAGACATCGTGACCAAAGCCAAGCGGACCGGAGCCCAGATCTCGGGTCCCATTCCGCTTCCCACGACGATTCATCGGTATTGTGTCCTCCGTTCTCCGCATGTGGATAAGAAATCTCGAGAGCATTTCGAGATGAGAATCCATAAAAGGCTGATCGATATCAGCGAGTACAACAACGAGACGATTGAGGAGCTTCAAAAACTGGATCTGCCGGCCGGGATTGATGTCGAGATTCAGGCCTTCGGGACCGGAGGAGAATGACGATGATTGAAGGGCTGATTGGGAAGAAAGTCGGCATGACCCAGAGTTACGATGCCGAGGGGAATGTGATCCCTATTACGGTGATTAAGGCCGGGCCATGCACTGTGGTGCAGAAAAAAACTATCGAGAAAGACGGCTATTCCGCGCTGCAGCTGGGGTTTGTGGAAGAGAAACCGGCCAGAAATCCGGCCAAGGCGCTTGTGGGACACTTCCAAAAATCTGGACTCCCCCCGACCAAGGTTCTCCAGGAGTTTCATTTCGCCGGCCAGGCTGAGATCAAAGAAGGAGACCAGATCCTCGTCGATATTTTTGAACCAGGTGAGATGGTTCATGTGACCGGAACAAGCAAGGGTAAGGGCTTTCAAGGTGTCGTGAAGCGGTGGCATTTTCGCGGCGGCCGCGCCAGCCATGGGTCGATGTTCCACCGAGCGCCCGGCTCAATCGGCGCTTCTTCTTTTCCTTCCCGGGTGACGAAGGGAATGAGAATGGGCGGGCACATGGGGATGGACAAAATTACGGTCAGAAACCTGATGGTCGTCCAGACGGACAAGGAAAACAACCTCCTCTTGGTCAAGGGAGCGATTCCAGGTCCCAGAGGCGGCTATGTTCTCATCAAGAAAGACAATTTTAGGGCCAAGGCAGCCTAAAAAAGCAGAAGAGAGAAAAAAAATGGCGAAAGTTCAAGTGCTCAATGGCAGCGGCGAGGCGGCCGGAGAGTTCGAGCTTCCGGCAAGAGTCTTTTCTTATCCGATAAAAGAGCACCTCCTCTATGAGTCGGTCGTCCAACGGCAGGCCTCCCAAAGACGGGGAACCGCCTCGACGAAGACAAGAGGAGAAGTGTCTGGTTCGAACCGAAAGCCCTGGCGGCAGAAAGGAACCGGACGGGCGAGGGCCGGGAGCATCCGCAGCCCCTTGTGGCGGAAAGGCGGGACCGTTCATGGCCCCAAACCCAGGGACTATTCCTATGAGATTCCGAAGCAGGCAAAGAAGAACGCTTTGAAGTCGGCTCTGGCTTTGAGGTTTTCTGAAAAGCGCTTGGTCGTCCTGGCTGACGCCAATCTGAAAGAGCCGAAGACCAAGCAGGCCGTTAAGCTTCTCCAGAGTCTCAACCTGGATTCAGCCTTGATCGTCGACCATTCTGATAATCGGAATCTTTTTATCGCGCTCCGGAATATCCCCAACGTCGAGGCGATTGACTCAAAGCTGCTTTCAGCCGTTGATGTCCTGAAGCACAGGTGGCTTGTGCTGACCCAGCGAGCCCTCGAATCGGTGCTCGAAAGGATCTAAGATGAAAGACGTTTATCAGGTGATTTTGAGGCCGATTATCACGGAGAAGAGCACCCAGCTCAAGGAAAAGAACAGGGAGGTCTGTTTTGAGGTTGCCATGAAGGCCACAAAGACCGAGATCAAAAGGGCGGTTGAGCACCTTTTCAAGGTTAAAGTGGACAGCGTCCGCACCTACCACAAGACCGGAAAATGGCGCCGGGTTGGCCGGAACCAGGGCCAGACCAAGAATTGGAAGAAGGCCTACGTCAGGCTCAAAGAAGGCGAGAAAATGATTGAATATTTTGAGGCAGCATAAATGGGCATGAAGGCATACCGACCGCGAACACCGGGCTTGCGGCACCGGACGGGACTGACTTATGAGGAATTGACGAACCGCGTTCCTTATAAACCTTTGCTCGAGTTCCTTCCAATCTCAGCGGGAAGAGACTCGCGCGGCCGTCTTGCCACCCGCCATCGAGGCGGCGGCCACAAGAGGATGTACCGTTTAATCGACTTCAAAAGGGACAAAATTGGCATCCCCGGCATTGTGGAGACTATCGAATATGACCCCAACCGCTCGGCTTTGATCTCTTTAATAAAATACAAAGACGGTGAGCGCCGCTATATCCTAGCCCCCCTCAACTTGGGTGTCGGGCAAACGATTGTTTCGTCCAACAGCCAGGTGGATATCCTTCCGGGAAATGCCATGCCCTTGCGGTATATCCCTCTTGGGACGATCATCCACAACATCGAACTCAGAAAGGACGGAGGGGGACAGATTGCCAAGTCCGCGGGCTCCGGCGCCCAGATCCTGGCCAAAGAAGGAGACTATGCCCAGGTCCGGCTTCCTTCTTCAGAGATCAGGAAGATCCATTTGGATTGCCGGGCGACGATCGGCCAACTCGGCAACCTGGATAGTCAGAATATTTCAATCGGCAAGGCCGGCCGGAAGCGCTGGCTTGGCTGGAGGCCCCATGTCCGGGGCACGGCCATGAACCCGATTGACCATCCCCACGGCGGGGGAGAGGGAAGGTCCAAGGGCGGCCGCCATCCCGTGAGTCCCGAAGGGATTCCGACCAAGGGCTATAAAACAAGAAAAAATAGAAGGACCCAGGTTTTTATTGTCCGAAGAAGGAGTAAGTAAGCATGGGCAGGTCTTTAAGCAAAGGTCCCTATATCGACCCTAACCTGAAAGAGAGTATTGCGGAAGTTCGTTCCCATAAGGAAAGGAAGGTGATCAAGACCTGGTCACGCCGCTCCACCATTATACCGGAGATGGTCGGCATTACGATTGCCGTACACAACGGGAGAAAATTCATCCCGGTCTTCATCACCGAGAACATGGTCGGCCACAAGCTGGGCGAATTTTCTCCGACTCGAACCTTCAAAGGTCACTCGTCCAAAGCTGCCAAAGCAGTGAAGATAGGCAAGTAAGATGGAAGAGAGCAATTTTGTCTCCAGGGCTGTCGCCCGGTACGTCAGGATGTCGCCCCAGAAAGGCCGTCTGGTCGCCGACTTGATCCGCGACCGGTACGTTGGAGAAGCGCTGACCATATTGCATTTTTCGAACAGGAAGAAGCTCAGTTTGATTATTGAAAAAGTCCTTCGGTCCGCGATCGCCAACGCGCAGCAGAAAGTTCCCAACATTGATGTTGATAACCTTTATATCGCTAAGATCTATATCAATGAGGGTCCTCAAATGAAAAGGATCAGGCCCGCTCCTATGGGCCGGGCGTATCGTATTATCAAGAGGACCAGCCATATTTATATCTATTTAGAAGAACGGAAAGGGAGATAGGACAGTGGGGCAGAAAACGCATCCTCTCGGTTTTCGATTGGGGTTTAACAAAACATGGTCTTCGCGTTGGTTTTCCAAAGGCGGCGATTACAGCCGCTTGATTCACGAAGACTTGAAGATGAAAAAGGAGACCAAGGACAAGTACTTCCATGCGGGCATCTCCGAAATCATCGTAGAGCGCGTTGGCCCCAAAGTCCGCGTGATTATTTATACCGCCCGGCCCGGGATCATCATCGGCCGGGGAGGGAAAGAAATCGAGAGCCTCAAGAACTTTCTGGAAGGGATCGCTCAGAAAGAGGTCTATGTGGATATCCGTGAAGTGGACAAGCCCGAGCTCAACAGCTTGCTTGTCGGCGAGGGCATCGCCGTGCAGCTGGAAAAGAGAATTGCCTACCGGCGGGCCATGAGGAAAGCGGTTGAATCCGCGTTGAGAATGGGAGCTAAGGGCATTAAGGTCATGTGCTCAGGCCGATTGGGCGGAGTTGAAATAGCTAGGTCGGAATGGTATCTCAAGGGCCGCCTCCCCCTCCAAACTCTCAAAGCCGATATAGACTACGCCTTCACCCAGGCCTTCACCACTTATGGCCAGATTGGGATTAAGGTCTGGATATATAGGGGTGATGTGGATAAGTCCAAAATGACTTCTCAGACGATGGAGGTCGAGGAGATCTGACCATGTTAATGCCCAAGAAAGTCAAGTACCGGAAGAGCCAGAGAGGACGGATGAGAGGCACAGCCAGCCGCGGCGCGGAGCTCTCTTTCGGTGAATATGGGCTTCAAGCCCTCGAGCCCTGCTGGTTGACAGCCAGGCAGCTTGAGGCGGGACGAATCACCATCACCCGTTTTATGAAAAGAAGGGGCAAACTCTGGGTGCGGGCCTTCCCTTGGAAACCCGTGACCAAGAAACCGACCGAAGTTCGGATGGGTAAGGGAAAGGGAGACCCTGAGTTTTGGGTGGACGTCGTTCGGCCGGGACGCATCATCTATGAGATTGAAGGGGTCCCGGAGGGAGTGGCCAAGGAAGCCATGCGGCTGGCGGCCCACAAGCTGCCGATCAAAACACGCCTCATATCGAGAGAGAATCGAGAACTGAGATGAAAGCGCGGGAACTCAGAGAAATGTCCGCGGACGAACTTCAGACCAAGGAAAGGGAACTCGCAGATCAGCTCTTTAAAGTTCGCTTTCAGCAGACCTTGGGACAGCTGGAGAATGCCATGAAGCTGAGGAATATCAGAAGAGACATTGCCCGGATCAAGACGGTGCTTCGAGAAAAGAGTCGAAGGAAGGAATAGAGAATGGAACCTAAGCCCCAAAAAAGAAAGACGACGAAAATCGGCGTGGTGGTTGCGAAAAAGATGAAAAAAACCGTGACCGTGAAGATCGAACGGCAGCTTCGGCATCCCTTATATAAAAAGATCATTAAGCGACAGAAGAAATTTCTCGCCCATGATGAGTATGAAAAGTGCAAAGTGGGCGATATCGTCCGGATCATCGAAACGAGGCCGATCAGCCGAAGAAAACGATGGCGGGTTCTGGAAATCATCGGCCTTTCCTCCGCCGAGATCGAGACCGAGATGGCAGAGGTAAAAGAATGATCCAGATGCGAACGATGCTCAAAGTGGCTGATAATTCGGGGGCCCGGATGATCATGTGTATCACTCCCCAGGGAGGAGGCGTCGGCCGGCTGGCCACAGTGGGGGATATCATTTCTGCCACCGTGAAAGAGGCCGAGCCGGACAGCAAGATTCCCAAGGGAAATGTGGTCCGTGCGGTTGTCGTCCGGACGAGAAAGGAAGTTCGGCGCAAGGACGGCTCTTACATCCGCTTTGATGATAATGCGGCGGTGATCATCGACCGAGCCGGAGAGCCCGTCGGTACCCGCGTTTTCGGGCCCGTGGGCAGGGAATTGAGGGAGAAGAAGTACATGAAGATCGTCTCCTTGGCTCCGGAGGTTCTGTGATGAATAAGATAGCCTTGAAAAAGGGAGACATTGTGATAGTCCGAAAGGGCAAAGATAAAGGGAAGACCGGCAAGGTCTTGATGGTTCTTCCGGAGAAAAACAAAGTCATTATTGAAAAAATTAATTTCATCAAAGAATTCATCCGCCCCGACCGGAGCCGCAACATCCAGGGAGGAATCATGGAAAAGGAAGCTCCGCTCTCTGTCGCCAACATCATGATGTTCTGCTCCGAGTGCGGCCAGGGAGTACGAACAAAAAAGAAGGCCCTGGAAAACGGAAGCAGAATCCGGGCTTGCCCAAAATGCGGATTGAGCTTAGAGAAATAATAATAAGGAAGAATCGATGAGCCGTCTTTATGAAAGATACAAGAAAGAGATCGTACCCGAGCTCCAGAAGGAGCTGGGGATTAGCAACCGCATGGCTGTCCCGAGGCTTGAAAAAATCGTCCTGAACATGGGAGCCGGAGATGCCATTCAGAATATCAAGCTGCTCGATGCCGCCAAGGCAGAGCTCAGCCAAATCGCGGGACAATGGCCGGTCATCGGCAGGGCCCGGAAATCCATCTCGGCTTTTAAGCTGCGCAAGGGGCAGCCGATCGCTTGCTACACAACCCTGAGGAGCCGCCGGATGTATGAGTTCTTCGACCGGCTGGTCAACATCGTGCTCCCCCGTGTCAGGGATTTTAAGGGCGTTTCTCCAAAGGCCTTTGACGGCCGCGGCAACTATACCTTGGGCCTGAGAGATCAGCTGGTCTTTCCCGAAATCGATTACACCAAAGTGGAACGGTCGAGGGGAATGAATATCACCATCGTGACATCGGCCCGGAACGATCACGAGGCCTACGCTCTTTTGAAAAGACTAGGAATGCCTTTTCGAGAGGCCTAAGGACGGAGATAAAGGAAGGATAACGTGGCAAGAACATCTATGGTAGCCAAGACGTTGCGCCAGCCCAAATACGCGATTCGCAAGCACAGGCGATGCCGGATCTGCGGACGGCCAAAAGGGAATTACCGCAAGTTCGACATGTGCCGGCTCTGCCTCCGCGAACTCGCCTTAAAAGGCGAAATTCCCGGGTTGACCAAAGCGTCTTGGTGAATCAAAGAAAGGATACGATTATGAGCCAAGTATCGGACCCGATTGCTGATGTCCTCACGAGGATAAGGAACGCCATCGCCGTCAAGAAAAAAGAGGTCACACTTCCCTCCTCGAAGCTGAAGGTGGAGATCGCTAAAATTCTCAAGGAAGAAGGCTATATCCGGAATTTCAAAGTCATTGATGATAATAAACAGGGAATCTTGAACATTTCCCTGCGTTATACAGAGGACAACCAGAGTGTCATCTCCGGACTCCGCCGCGTGAGCCGTCCGGGATGCCGCCTCTACTGCACGAAAGACACCATCCCGAAAGTGCTTGATGGGCTGGGCATCGCCATTATTTCAACCTCCAGGGGAATCATGACCGGGAAAACGTGTGCCGACCTGGCCATCGGCGGAGAGATCCTGTGCACCATCTGGTAATGTCGAGACAAGGAAGCGCCTGAAGATGTCACGAGTTGGACGGAAAGCGATTGACGTGCCTGCGGCCGTAAAGGTGACGATCCTTGGGGACAAGATCGAGTTCGAATCCTCCAAGGGGAAGCTCGAATCACCTTTGTTTCCGGGAATCAAAGCGAAATTGGAGGAGGCGAAGCTTATTTTCACCAGGACGGAAGACTCCAAAGAACTGCGAACCCTTCATGGCCTGGCTAGGAGCCTGGCCCAGAACGCTATCACGGGCGTGACGACTGGATTTTCCAAGCAGCTGGAAATCGTCGGCGTCGGCTACCGGGCCAAGCTCGAAAAAGATCATCTGGAGCTCAGCCTGGGCTATTCCAAGCCGATTTTATATAAAATCCCTCCGGGCATCCAAGTTGTAGTCGAAAAGCCCACCCTCATTACGGTCAAGGGCATCAATAAACAGCAGGTCGGCCAGGTTGCCGAAGAGATCAAAAGAGTTCGCCTGCCCGACCCCTATAAACTCAAAGGCGTCCGTTATCTCGGTGAACGCCTGATCAAGAAGGAACGGAAGGCGGGGGTGGCCGGTGCTTAAAGACAAAATG
>CAZLFV010000124.1:0-1353 GCA_964558915.1 uncultured Eubacteriales bacterium
GTGGTTCAGATATTCTTACCAAAAGGGGGAGGGAGTGTCAAATGATAGCCGGGCTCAGGCGGGAGAGGCCCAAGAACAGCGCCCGGATTCAGTTGCCGGCCTGGGCCGCCTTGGGAGCATGGATCCAGTAACCATTCCAGACAGCCAGGTCCTGATCGAAAGCGCGCATGCTTGATACAATGAAATAGACAGAAGACGGAGATTGAGGGTCGTAGGAAAAGGTGGTCTGCTGGCGGTCTCTTCCAAAGGCGAGGATGATAAAATCGTCGCTTCCGGTTCCTACAACACCATCGACACCCGCGCTCTCGACCGCCGTGCCGCAATATATATAAAAAGGCGTTCCCCATTGGTCCGCTGTGGGAATAGCCTTGAGATAGAACGGCTGCAAAGCGGAGTAAAATTCAGATGACGCATTTATGGGTCCGCTTTGTGGAGGAGCGAACCCACGGTCGGTAATATGGTCAATAATGGCTCTGGCGATGCTGTTCATATCTTGCATCGTCCCTTTTTGCTTCGACTTCTGAATGGCGACAAGGGCATTGGGAATGAGCAGGGCGGCCAGGATCCCGATAATTGCCACCACTATAAGAAGCTCAATTAAGGTGAAGCCCCTTTTCCATGACCAAGTCATTGCTGGCCTCCTTCTTTGTTTCCACCGTTCCGCGCAAAAAAAAGGGCGGCAAGAATGACCTTGCCGCCCCGTCTCAGGTCCTTTTTCCCGAATTTGATTCAGGAATGCACCAGCTCAGGATCAAGTCGTACCGAGCTGAGCGGTCTTGGGAGCGTGAATCCAGTTGCCGTTCCAGGTGCACAGGTCCTGGTTGAAGCTCGACATGCCGGTGATCGGGAAATAGACACTTGTCGGGTCCATGGGATCGTAGGTACCCATGTCACTTGTTTTGTTGCGGCCGTAGGAAACAATGACGAAATCATCAGCCTCAGGATTCTGGATGCCATTCCAGGCCGTACTGGCAGTGCTGCCGCAATACACAAAGAACCCGGTGCCCCACTGGTCGTTGCTCGGCAAAACCTTGAGATAGAAACCGGTCGTCCCCACAAGAGCAGTTGTCAGGACATCAATAGGCAGCTGACCAGAGACTCCCGCTGGAGCCGTTCCGTTGTCGGTGATGTAATCCATGATTGCCGTAGACATGGAGTTCATGTCCTTCATGGTGCCTTTCTGCTTGGCCTTCTGGATGGCGGACAGGGCGTTGGGAATGAGCAGGGCGGCCAGGATTCCGATGATGGCGACAACGATGAGCAGCTCGATCAGCGTAAAACCTCTCACTTTTTTTAACATTAAAACCTCCTTATTCCTTGCGGACTTTCCTGTCCGCCAGGTAATGTTAAACA
>CAZLFV010000124.1:1453-7292 GCA_964558915.1 uncultured Eubacteriales bacterium
ATATGATTCGTTAAATTAAATCCCGGCGGGATGAGAGTCTGGATGGCTGTCCTCTTGGGGGGCACGATAATCTCCCTGGGCAGGGCCGCCGCCGTTATAGTCTCCCGATCTTCGATGGCCACCACCCGTTCGATCACATTCTCCAGCTCCCGGACGTTCCCTGGCCAGGAATAGGCTTCAAAATAACTGATGACCTCAGGAGCCACCCGCTTCATCTTCTTGTTCATCTTCAGGCAGCAATTCTGGAGAAAGTAGTTGACCAGAAGCGGAATGTCCTCAACTCGCTTTCTCAACGGAGGCATTTCAAAAGAGATGACATTCAGCCGGTAATACAGCTCCTCCCTGAACTTCCCTTCTTCAATTCTTTTCTTCAAGTCCTGGTTTGTCGCGGCGATAATCCGCACATCCACAGGGATCTCGTCCGTCCCGCCCACTCGCCGGATTTTGCGTTCTTGAAGCGCCCGGAGAATCTTCACCTGAGTCCAGGGCGATGTTTCCCCAACCTCATCCAAGAACAGAGTGCCCCGTGTGGCCGCCTCGAACATCCCTTTTTTGTCGGCCACTGCACCGGTGAAGGATCCCTTGGCATGGCCGAAGAGCTCGCTCTCCAGCAGACTTTCCGGAAGGGCCGCACAGTTGATCGAAACAAAGGGGTTGCTGCCGCGACGGCTATGAAGATGAATGGCCCGGGCCGCCATTTCCTTGCCGGTTCCGCTCTCGCCGGTGATGATTACGGTCGAATCCGTGGCCGCGGTTTTCTCGATCAGGGCGTAAATTTCCTGCATCGCCTTACTCTTGCCGATCATGTTCTCGTAGGAATATTTCTCCCGGAGATCCCGTTTGAGCAGGACGTTTTCTTCTCTGAGCTTTCTCTTCTCCATTTCATGAGCGATGATGATTTTCAGCTCCTCCACATCAAACGGCTTGAGGATATAATCCACCGCCCCGGCTTTGAGCGCCTCGACAGCCTGTTTCAAGCTTCCATAGGCCGTAATCATAATCACCGGAATTTCGGGCTTGTTTTCGCGCACATATTTTAGAATGTCCATGCCACTGACCTGGGGAAGCTTGATATCGCAGATAAGGAGGTCGAACTGTTCCTTTTCCAGGAGGTCGAAGATTTTAGCGGGCGCTAGACTTGTTTTGACGCGATAGCCTTCCTTCTTCAAGACAACGCTCAAAAGGTCGAGAAGACTTTTTTCATCATCGATGATAAGTATGTTTTCCATATTCAACTCGCCGAGTGGACGATCATCCCCGCGTCTTCCGCTTTCGTCCGCCCTTCCCTGGCCGGGAATGTCATGATAATTTCGGTCCCCTTGCGGAATTCTGAATGTACCTCGATCTTACCGTCGTAATCATCGACGATCCGGCGGACAATCACTAGGCCCAGCCCCCTGCCGTTCTCAAAGTGTGAAAAGAACGGCTCGAAAAGGTGCTTCTTTTCCTCGTCTTTGAGTCCCCGGCCCGTATCCGCGACGGAGATCTTAATGGCCTTTTTCTTATCCTGGGAAAAATTGATTGTCAATGTGCCGCCTTCGGGCATGGCCTTCAAGGCATTTTTCGTCAGATTCCAGAAGACCTGCTTGAATTGATTGGGGCTGCCATAATAGACCAGCGGAGAGGCTTCATAATTTCCAGCCAGAAAGTAACGCCCGTTGAGCTCGCCGCTGGCTCTGAGCAACGCCAAGGTTTCTTTTACGGCCTCGGCAAGACTGAACGCAGTGAAGACCTGTTTGCCCGGAGAGGCGAGGTCCAGAAACTGGTCGATGGACTGCGAAACCCGCTCTGACTCCCTGAGGACAATGTCCATGAGACTCCTCTGCTCTTTATTGAGCTGGAGCTCGCCTTGAAGCACCTGGACGGAACCTGAAATGGCTG
This sequence comes from uncultured Eubacteriales bacterium, assembly GCA_964558915.1. Lineage (GTDB taxonomy): Bacteria > Acidobacteriota > Aminicenantia > Aminicenantales > UBA8522 > CAZKEW01. The sequence goes on from CAZLFV010000124.1 coordinate 3,335, forward strand.
CCAGGGGATTCCGGATTTCATGAGCCAGCTGGGCTGAAATCCGGCCGGCCGCGACCAGCTTCTCCTTGATTTCGAGTTCCTTCTGAGCAAATTCGAGCTCCTCTTTCGCCCGGCGCAAACTGTTGCTCAAGTAACCCGAAAGAAAAGCGATGAGGAAAAAAAGGCTCCAGGCCAGAACAATCGTAAAAAGGACAAGACCCAAAGAAAGCTCATGGTGCTGCTCGGGGCTGAAATAAGGGATGAGGCCGAAGTACAGCCCATCCATAAGCAGCCCGAAAAGAATGGCCGCCATCCCGGCGGTGAGATACGCCGCCCTGTTGGAAAGGATGATGCTCGCCCCAACAATGACGAAAATATAAAGCAAGTAAAGCGAGCCGGAGAGCCCTCCTGAGACATAGACCAGGGCGGTAATCAAGAACAGGTCAAAAATGATTTGAAAATACGCCTGGAGGGCATACTGCTTCCACCATAAATACAAACCCAGAAAGACGAGCGACATCAGATACGCCAAAAGCACGAGATAATAAAAGGGAATGACCGGAATAAAAGCGGCCGTCGAAGATTGAATGATCACCACAGAGACAAGAATGGAAGTGATCACGATCAAGCGGACGAGAATTAGGGAGAAAACGTGCTTTCTCTGGGTGTTCATTCGTCCTCAGAACTGCTGCATCAGGCTGAAGATAGGCAAATACATCGAAATCACGAGTGAACCGACCATGCCACCAACGAGGATGAGGAGAACCGGCTCCATGATCGAGAGGAGGGAAGCCACGGAGGCGTCGACCTCCTCATCGTAAAAATCGGCCAGTTTCGTCATCATCTCATCCAGCGTCCCGGTGGCCTCGCCCACGCTCACCATCTGCGTCAGCATGAACGGAAATTGGGCCGTTTCCGTGAGAGCCTCGGTCAAACTCTTCCCCTCCGCCACCAGCTTGCGCGATTCCATCAGGGCGGATTCCAGAATCACATTCCCCGCCGTGGAGGATGTGATCCGCAGGCTTTCCAGCATCGGGACGCCGCCGGAAATAAGCGTGCTTAATGTCCGCGTGATCCGAGAAACAGCAACCTTCTTCATGAGAACCCCAAAAAGCGGGATCCTAAGGATAAATCGGTCGGTGATCCATCTCCCCCTTGGAGTTTTCCGAAAATAGCGGAAGCCGATCACGAACCCTATGATACCCAGGACGATCAGGATGATGTACTTTGAGATAAAGTTGCTCAACCCGATGACGAAGGATGTCAAGAAGGGAAGCTGAGCTCCGAGTTCCGTAAAAATCGTAGCAAAAACAGGAATGACTTTCCACAACAGGAAGATGGCCACACAAACGGCGAAAGAGACAATGGCCGCAGGGTAAATGGAGGCTTGCCTGACTTTGGACCGCAATCGAACGACCTTTTCGATATATTCGGATAGGCGCCGCAGCATGATGTCCAGCGAGCCACTCTGTTCTCCTGAGGCGATCAGGTTGCAGTAAAGGTCATCAAAGGCCTTGGGAAACTTTCTCTTTGCCTGGTTCAGGGTTGACCCCGCCTCGACGTCCTCCCTGACCGTGGTGATGACCCTTTTGAAATATTTGTTCTTCGTTTGCTCAGCCAGGATGTTCAAGCTTTGAATCAGAGGAAGTTCAGCGTCGATCAGGACGGAAAGCTGGCGGCTGTAGACGGCCAGCTCTTTGAGCCTGACCCTTTCCCTTTTGAGAAAAGGAATAGAGATGCCCGCCCTTTTGGCGGTGACGGTGCTGACGGTGATCTGTTCTTTTTGGAGAACTCGGGTCAGGTCTTCAACAGAGGTCGCGACCCTTTCTCCGCCGACCATGTCTCCATAACGGTTTTTGCCTGTCCAGACATAAATAGCCATGCTTCACCTCTTTATTTTCTCGCCGAATTTAGAGACGCATTGCCCGAGCTCCCCCTTAATCCCTCCCTTCTCTGGATGATGTCGGTCAGCTCCTCGGGGAAGGAGGTCACGCTCATGGCCGTCTCTAAAGTGATGAGTCTCTTAAAATAAAGATTGGCCAGCGACTGATTGAATGTCTGCATACCGAATTTTTCCTGGCCCATTTGCATCGTCGAATAGATCTGATGGATCTTGTTCTCCCGGATCAGGTTGCGGATGGCGGAATTCGGGATGAGGACTTCCATGACCAGCACCCGGCCCTTCCCGTCTGCCCGGGGCAGAAGAGCCTGGGTCAGCACGCCTTCCAGGGACATCGAGAGCATGATCCTCACCTGGGACTGATACTGGGACGGAAAAATATCAATGATCCTCGAGATGGACTCAGCCGCGGAATTCGTATGCAGCGTTGAGAAGGTCAAATGGCCCGTTTCAGCCACCCGGAGGCACGCTTCCACGGTTTCGTAGTCCCTCATCTCCCCGACAAAGACCACGTCTGGATCCTCTCTCAAAACAGATCTCAGAGCGTTGGCATAGGACAGGGTGTCCACGAACAGCTCTCTCTGGTTGATGATGGATTTCTTGGGGACAAAATAGTACTCGATCGGGTCCTCAATGGTGACGATGTGGACGGCCCGTTCATGGTTGATATGATCAATCATGCAGGCGATCGATGTCGATTTTCCGCATCCCGTAGGGCCGGTAAACAGGACCAGCCCCCTGGGGAGATAGCAGAGCTGAGCGACCCTCTGGGGAATTCCAAGCTGGGCAAAGCTCCACATGGAGGGCAGAAATCTCCGGAACGCTCCGGCCACTGCGCCTTTCTGCATGAAGACGTTGGCCCGGAACCGGCCCAGGTCCTTGATCCCGAACGAGAAATCGAGCTCCAGCTTCTCTTCGAAATGCTTTTTTTGTCTGTCTGTAAGCACGCTGTAAACGAGCTGCTTTGTCTCAGAAGGGGTCAGAGGGGGATGGTCAATCGATTTTAAAACGCCGTGGACGCGGACTCTCGGGGGAATATATGTCGTGATGTGCAAGTCACTGGCATCCTCTTTGACGCAAATCTCCAAGAACTCCTGAATTGTCTTTGCCATGATAGATTCTCCTTATTAATCCTTAACGCTCTCCCTGAGCACTTCTTCGAGCGAGGTGACGCCATTGGCGATCTTAATCAGACCGCTTCGCCGAAGCGTGATCATGCCTTTCTCCATGGCCTTCTTCTTGATTTCCCGCGACTGCGCCCTGACTAGGATGAGCTCCCGAATGGCATCATCAATGGGCATCACCTCAAAAAGAGCCGTCCGGCCCTTATAGCCCGTGCTGTTGCAGGTCTCGCAACCCGACGGCTTCCAGACTTGAACTCTTTCCGCTTCATCGGGCAAGAAACCGACATCCACAAGAGCTTTAGTCGGAAGCCTGTGGGAGACTTTGCATTTCTGGCAGAGCTTCCGCACCAGCCTCTGGGCGGCCACAAGAATCACCGAGTCGGTGATGAGGAACGGTTCGACATTCATGTTCACCAGTCGGACGATCGAACTCGCAGCATCATTGGTATGGATAGTAGAGAAAACGAGATGCCCGGTGAGGGCGGCCTTGATGGCGATATCCACGGTCTCGAAATCGCGCATTTCTCCGACCAGCATGATGTCGGGGTCCTGCCGCAGAAATGACCTCAAGCACCGGGCGAAGTTCAGTCCGATCTCTTCCTTGACATGAACTTGGTTGATTCCCGGGATGTTGAACTCCACCGGATCTTCCGCGGTCAGGATGTTCTTTTCTATAGCATTCAACGTCGAGACCGCGGAATACAGAGTGTTCGTTTTTCCGCTTCCCGTTGGCCCCGACACTAAAATGATGCCCCAAGGCCGGTGGATGGCCTCCTTGAAGATCTCCAGCGGCCCCTCCTCGAATCCCAGCTCGGTTAGGTCGAGTTTGAGCATCTGCTTGTCGAGGATTCGGGCGACGATCTTTTCCCCGAACATCGTCGGCAGCGCCGAGACGCGCATGTCCACTTCCTTGCGGCCTCCGTTGTCCAGTTTGACCTTCATCTTGATGCGGCCG
>CAZLFV010000125.1:0-7275 GCA_964558915.1 uncultured Eubacteriales bacterium
TAGTCCGGCTTCCAGCCCCATTCCTTGCGAGCAACTGAGTCGTCGATGGAATCCGGCCAGGAATCAGCGATGGCCTGGCGGAAATCGGGCTCGTAGGTGCAAGTGAATTCGGGGATGTGCTTCTTGATTTCGCCAGCTAACTCCCCGGCCGAGAAGCTCATGGCTGTGACGTTGAAGTCATTATGATGCTTCAGCTTGGCAAAATCAGCTTCCATCAGGTCAAAAGTGGCTTTGAGGCAATCGGGCATGTACATCATGGGGAGCCGGGAATCTTCTCTGAGGAAGCATTTGTATTTTTTGTTTTTCACCGCCTCAAAGAAAATGGCCACAGCGTAGTCTGTCGTCCCGCCGCCAGGAAGGGTTTCGTAGCTAATGATGCCAGGATAGCGGCAGCCGCGGACATCGACGTTGAAGCGCTTGACATAATAATCGCAGAGGAGCTCGGCGGCGACCTTGGTCACCCCGTACATCGTCTTGGGCTTGAGGATGGTATCGTTGGGAGTATTGACGGTGGGAGTCTCAGGGCCGAAAGCGGCGATGGAGCTCGGGACAAAAACCCTGACCAGGTTGTACTCGCGCGCGGCCTCCAGGATATTATAAGTGCCGTTCATATTGACGTCCCAGCAGAGCTGGGGGTTCTTTTCGCCAACGGCGGAGAGAATCGCCGACATGTGGTAAATGGTGTCGATTTTGTATTTTTTAATCATCTCGTCGATTGTTTCCCGCTTGGAGACGTTGATGAACTCAAACGGACCGGATTCGAGAAGCTTCTTGCTGGGCTGGGTTTTGTGGCCTGTGGCGAGGACGTTATCGGTCCCGTATTTTTTGCGCAGGGCCATGGTGAGCTCGGAGCCGATCTGCCCGACCGCGCCCGTGACCATAATTTTTTTCATTTCTCTTGCCATAGAATGACCTCCAAACTGAGATTATTTTTTGGTTTAAAAGGAGTCATACTTATAGCATAGGCTCCCACCGAAGGCAATAGCGGATTTGACACGAAGCGGGGGGTCATCTATCCTTTACGTTTCCAAGTTCGAGCGAGGAGAGATCTGATGTACTCGTTGAAAGGAAAAATCGTTTTGATAACCGGGGCGAGCTCGGGTATCGGGCGGTCATGCGGCCGGGCTTTTGCTGCGAAGGGGGCGAGATTGATACTAGCCGCCCGCCGTCTCGACCGGCTGACGGAGCTTTCGGCCGAGCTGAGGTTGACGCCGGGGCGGAATGTCCTTCTTCTCAAGCTTGATGTCCGGCGTCAGGCGGCTGTCGCGCAGGCTATAAACAAGCTCCCCCGGGCGTGGGATTCTATTGATGTCCTCGTCAACAACGCCGGCCTCAGCCGGGGATTGGACAAGCTATACGAGGGAAAGATCGGAGATTGGGAAGAGATGATCGATACGAATATCAAGGGCTTGCTTTATGTCAGCCGCGCCGTCATCCCAGGGATGGTGAAACGGGGCGCGGGCCATATTATTAACATTGGTTCGATCGCCGGCCACGAGGTCTATCCCGGTGGCAACGTTTATTGTGCCACTAAATTTGCTGTCAACGCTTTATCTAAAGGTTTACGTCTGGATCTCTCCGGGACAGGCCTGCGGGTGAGTCAGGTCTCTCCCGGCCTGGTCGAAACCGAATTCAGCCTGGTTCGTTTCCGCGGGGATAAGGAGCGCGCGGCCAAGGTCTATCAGGGACTCACTCCTCTATCGCCCGACGACATCGCCGATGCCGTGGTCTATTGCGCCACGAGGCCGCCGCACGTCAACGTCAGCGAAATCATCGTCATGCCCACAGCCCAGGCCTCAACAACCCTTGTGCACAGAAGGCTGCCCTGAATGGTTAAAGGTCGATATAAATTATGTATGGAGGCCTAAAATGACCCGTATAAAGGCTCATGGTTGGATCAGTACCTGCATCTTACTGGTTGCTCTATTGCTATTCTTTTCGCAAATCGGCATAGCTCAGAAGGACGGCGAGGATGTCATTATCGGCAAATACAGGGTCCTTCATTCGAAAATTTTCAACGAAGACCGGCTCCTGGTGGTGCACCTTCCGCGGGGTTACGAGAGCGAAAAGATCAGGTATCCTGTCCTTTATCACTTATACGGGGACAACATCATCGATTATATCGCCCCGGCCATAATCGCTTGCGATAAACTCGGTCAGACCGGCGAAGCGCCTCCCATGATCATCGTAGGTGTGGCCAACACTGACCGCTATCGCGACAACCGTGGTTTCAACGAGGACGGATCTCCGGGCGGCGCGGACAAATTTATCCGTTTCTTCAAGGAAGAGCTTTTTCCGTTTATCGACCAAAACTTCCGCACCAATTCTTTCCGTATTGTCGCGGGGCCCCAGGCGGGAGCGCATTTTTCACTTTACGCCCTGATCACGAGCCCGGATCTTTTCGGTATATCCATCGCCACCAACCCCTTCGAGGGTGATGAGCGTGTCGCATTCCGGCTGCTTGCGAAAGCCGAGGAGTCTTTCGCGAAAATGACCTCCTTGAAAAAATTCTTTTATTTCACCTGCGAGGAGAACGACCGGGCTGCGGCCCTGGAGCAGGCCAAACGGCTATCTGCCTTGGTTGAATCCCGAAAAATAGAGAACCTGGATTTTAGAATGGTCATCAACAAGCCGTCGCGGTTTTTTATCACGCCCGTCCCCATCCTTGAGGCCCTGAGGACCTATTTCGCCGACTTCCGGCTGCCCGATGACTTTCGTCCGGAAAATTTGGACGCCGTGAAGGCATACTACCAGAAACTGTCCGCAAAATACGGCTTTACTGTTGACCCTCCGGACTTGATGTTGACATTCATTGCGGATCACCTGACCGAACAGCGTAAAATCGAGGAGGCCAGGAAGCTATTGCAATATCAACTGACCCTCTATCCTGCCTCGCTCAATGCCTTCTGGCGCTTGGGAGAGCTGAGCCGAAGTCAGGGGGATTTTGAGGGAGCAAGGGATTATTACAAGGCATTCCTCAGCATCCGGGCCCAAGACACGGCGATCATCCAGGAGCGGCTGAGCCAGGTGGAAAGAATTATCGCGAGTTCAGCTGCCTACAGGATTGAACAGGAAATCTCAAAAGAAGGAATAAAATCTATCCTCAAGAAGTACCGGGAGATGATGAGGAACAAAGAGAGCGATCTGTACTTCGACGAAAAAGAATTCAACGCGCTGGGCTACAGGCTGATGAACAGGGGGATGCTCAAAGAATCGATTGAGATCTTCAAGCTGAACGTGGAGCTGCATCCGGATTCAGCCAATGTCTATGACAGCCTTGGCGAAGCCTACATGAAAATAGGCAAAAACAAGCTGGCCTTAAAGAACTACGAGAAATCGCTCGAGCTGAACCCTAAAAACGAGAATGCCAGGCTTATGATCCAGAAATTAAAGCTCTAGCTCTTCTTTGATGACGTCGACTAATTTTTGGACGAGCTTCTCCGGGGCTTCCTTTCCTTCCGGGCCTTTAATCTTGAAGACCATGGTGCCGGATTTTTCAACGAACTCGGGTTCGAGTGTATATCCTTCGGGCAGTTCTTTCCTGACTCTTTCGACCGCTTTTTCGTAAGTCTCACGGCTCTTCTCGGTGCGTCTGATCGTGCAGATGATAGTGATTCCCCCCTCTTTCTCTACGGTCACGGTGAAGATGTTCTTTTTGGCGTCCTCATCGATGAGCACCTTGCGGACGGTCTTATCGGAGCCTTTTTCCCGGATAACCGTGAACGATTTGGGCTTTTCTCCGAGCTTTTTGAGTTCCACCTCGAGTTCATCGAGAGACTTCTCGAGCTCCTGGATCTCGAGCTTTCCTTCCTTAATCTGCTTCAGTTCTTCGCGGATTTCGCTGAGTTGTTCCTGAACATCGTGCTCCCAGTCCTCGGTGATCCCGATGAGGTGGGTTTTTTCGTGCTTCATGGGCTCGATGACGACATGCACTTTTTTCTCGCTATCAATCCCGGGCGTGATGACCTCCACATGCGGCTCGGCGTGGACATAAAAATCCTCAAGATCGGGCTCGTCTATCTCGACTCCGACCTGCCGTTCCTTCACAACCTTGATCTCTTTCCCTTCTGATGTGGTGATTATGATCGTCCCCTCGGGGCCTGCTTTGATGGTAGTCGGCTTATCCACGACTATCTTTTTTATCTTGTCCCCTTGCTTGATGGTGATTTCGATGGGTGCTTTCTTCTCCGGCTTGATTTTTTTCTGTTCTTCCTGCTTTTCTGCCTCTTTCGCCGGCTTCGGCTCCGTGGCTTGGTTGCTTTCAGCCACCATCGCAGAATTGGACGCGCCCTTGGAAGCAGCTGCAATTGTGACTGAGTCGGTGGCATTTTCAGACAGCGCCGCAGAAGGACGGGCCATGCCGATGAGCGCCACAGCCAGGATGACTGAAAGTGCAAGCATGATTTTTGTTTTCATTTTGACCTCCTTGACAGTCATTTTTTGCTTAAGGATAGCCACCAGCCTCTCGTTGAGCTGGGACCGGCTCAGAATTCCGAGGAGCGCTACTGAGGGATTCCAGGAAAAAATTGTGGCGCGCTTGAATAAGAGAAGGTTGGCGGCGTATGTGGACGGTTTTATTCCTGTCTTAAGCACCAATTCATCGCAGGCCTTTTCCTGTTCGCTCTTCAGCATTCTGAAGGCGAACCAACTCAAAGGGTTGAGCCAGAACAGGGCGAGACTCAGGCGGACAAGCAGCATCACCAAGAAATCCGCGCGCTTCACGTGTGACAGCTCATGAAGGAGAGCCGAGGAACGCTGGTCTTCTGTCCAGTTTTCGTGGTCGGCTGGGATGAGGATCACCGGCCTGACCAGTCCCCAGGTCAGCGGGATGGCGATTTCTCCATGGCTTTTAAGACAGATCTTCCTTTTGAGGTGGATTGCGGCAAGAAAACGCTCGAGCAAGACTTTCCAGGGGGGATCGCCGAGGACCCGCGCGCTCCTTGTCAAGCGGAAAGCTCCAAAAAGCCCAAGGCCTAGCCTGGATAGCAGGACGATAAACCCAGCCAGCCAGGTGATGAGGAGCGTGTTTTTCCAAAGACGAGTACCTTTTGCCGGGGGGCTTGGTTCCCGGGAGAGGGGAGGGAACTCGACATGGGTGGAATTTACACTCTCTAAATCTTTATTTTTGGCAACGACCCCAATAGCCAAGAACTCTTCACCAAGCAGTTCTTGGGAAGAGAGCCCCAGATAATGGGTGTTGCCCGGCGTCCCGGACGGCAGGAGAGAAGTCTCCCAACCGACAGGAAAGAAAGAGAAAACCGGGAACAGGAGCAGCCCGATCAAAAAGAGCGAAAGAATGAGATGACGAAGGGAAGCCGATCGTTTCCGTAACAGCGCTCCGGCGAGTAAGGCAAGAGAAAGCACGAAGGTGCTCTTGATCATGTACTGGCCAAAAAGAGCGAGCCAGTCGGCTTCGCCGATGGGAATGGTCATCTTCCTTCTTTCTGGGCTTTATGGATCAGTTCCATGAGGCGCTTGTAGTCCTCACCGGAAAGATTATCCTCAGAAATATCCAAAAGCGCGGCGACTGCATCCTCGGTGGAATCGTCGAAGAACGTTCTCAGCAAATGACGGAGGGCGCTTCGCCGGGCCCTCTCGCGCGGAAGCAGGGGGGAAAAGACGTAGCGGGGACCTTCCTGCCGATGGCTTAAATGACCTTTTTGCTCCAGGACGCGGAGAAGAGCCCGTACAGCCGAATAACTCGGGGGAGAAGGAAGCCGTTCCATCACCTGGAGAGCCGTGGCTTCCTTCAACTCATAGATGATGTCCATGATCTGCCGTTCTCTCCGGCTCAGGCTTTTCTGCGCTTTCATCAGGGCCTCCTTGTCCGGCCGTCCTATGTGTGCTAAATTTTTAGCATGCTAAAATATTAGCACCTCTTTCAGCTCTTGTCAAGTAGGTATGCTAAATTTTTAACAGGGATGGATAAAAATTTTTTGCAGGCGGTTTTTGGGGAAAACGCGTTTTTCGATGCGAGCAGCATAAGCAAGCCTTTCATAGTCTTCCAACGACGGCAGGATCAAAAAAGTTGCATTGCTATTATCGGGCGGATGTTTTCATTCCTGGCTCGTGCAAAAAGGGGTCGCGCCGGGCGTTTTTCAAATATGATTGACAGTGATCTGGAATAGCGGTAGATTCTTAGCGTGGGAGGCGACGTATTTTCCCACCCCTGGGGCGGCAAAGCGTGTTCCGGAAAGAGGGAAATTCACATTTCTAATAAAGGCGAGGAGGGGCATCATGGCAATCGGTGATCGGAGTGATGGTGTCCGGCTGAGAAAGCTGCCGGGTTTTCACAAGATGTTTCCCTACTTGATGCCAAGCCGGACAGAGTCGGTCATTTATTCTTCGCAGCGCTTGAAAATCGGCAATGCTCTTCGCTGGCTGGAAAAAATAAACGCGGGCCGGGCGAAGAAGATCTCTCTCTTCTATGTCGTTCTGGCAGCTGGAGTGCGCGCCCTGGCTCTCCGGCCGCATGCCAACCGTTTCATTTCGGGCCGTCATATCTATCAACGCCGGACCATCGACCTGGCGTTTATCGTCAAGCGCGCACTCGACGAACAGGCCAGCGAGACCACGCTCAAGCTGACCTTTGACCCGCGCTCCACAATCTTTGACGTGATCGAGGCCGTGAGTTCTGCCGTACAGGTGACCAAGCAGAGCAGCACCTCGTCCGATGAAAAATTAACGGAAGTCCTGACCTCCGTGCCTGGGCCGATAACCCGTTTTGTTGTGTGGGCGATCAGGACTCTCGATTACTTTGGCCTACTGCCCGCGTCGTTCATCAAGGGCGATGCCTTTCACTCCAGCGCGTTTCTGGCCAACCTGGGGAGCATAGGCCTGGATGCGGTTTTCCATCATATGTATGAGTGGGGCAATACACCGTTTTTCGTCGTTGTCGGGAAACGCAAAAAGGAGCCGGTTGTCAATGACCGGGGCGAAATCGAGGTCGCTGATGTCGTGGATATGACCTTTAGCGTTGACGAGCGCATTGCGGACGGGGTTTATTATGCCAGCGCCATAAGTCTCTTCGCGGACCTGATTGAAAACCCCGAGAAGCTCGAAGTGCCGCCGGAGAATCTCCCCGACCCGTTTGCCCTGGCCTGAAGGCCGCGACGAATCGTCAAAGCCGTTTAACTCACATTTTTTCTGTCCGCAAAGCAAGCATTGTCGTTTCCGTAATTTAGAGGATAATCTATGCACGGCAGAAGTGCCCTCCCGGAGGATGAGGCGAGGGATGATGTGGTGAGAAGTCCGTATGAGCGACGAGCGGGCACG
>CAZLFV010000126.1:0-7194 GCA_964558915.1 uncultured Eubacteriales bacterium
GCTTTGCTGACAACCACGATGATGGGCCAAAAAAAGCTGATCGAACTGCTCAAGGAACGGAAGCTCTATAACTGGTTCAAGGTCATGGTCGGAGGAGCGCCGGTGAACCAGGCCTGGGCCGACAGCATCGGCGCGCACGGCTACGCCGAGAATGCCCTGACGGCAGTGGACGCCGCCAAACACCTGCTCAAAAAGTAAAGAGGGAAAACCATGATACCGACGAAAAGACCAAAGTTGGAATTCCTGAGCCCGGCGCTCATCAAAAAGATCATCGCTGAAGCTCTGATCGTTCTCGAAAAGCAAGGTGTCTTTGTCGAAAATCAAGAGGCCGTCCGGCTGTTTAAAAATGCCAGGATGAAAGTCGATGACTCCAGCCAGAGAGTCCATATCACGCCCAAACTCGTCGAGGATTCTCTGTCCACAACGCCCGCGGTGATAAAACTGTACGACCGGTCGGGTGAAAAAGAGTTCGTGGTCGGAGGGGATGAAGTCCATTTTAATCCCGGGTCAGCCGCCGTGACAATCCTGGACCAGAACACTAAAGAACAAAGACGGGCCAATACGGATGATGTCGTCCGGTTTGCCTGTCTCACGGACTGCCTGGATAACATCCATTTTCAAAGCACAGGCCTCATCAGCAGCGACGTCCCGGAGATCATCGCCGATAGCTACCGCCTCTATCTGGGGCTTATGTTCTCGTCCAAGCCGATAGTCACGGGGACCTTTCGAGTGGCGGGATTCAAACCGATGCACGACATGCTCATGGCGGTGAGGGGAAGCGAAAAGAACCTGGCGGCCAAACCCCTGGCCATTTTTGACGCCTGTCCATCTCCTCCCCTCAAATGGAGTAATCTCACGACCCAAAGCCTGATTGACAGCGCCAGGGCGGGAATTCCCTCTGAGCTCATTTCCATGGGCATGACGGGAGCCACCTCGCCGGTGACGATTGCCGGAACGCTGGTCCAGCACGTGGCCGAAAACCTTTGCGGCCTCGTCATCTGTCAACTGGCCAAGAAAGGTGCCCCGGTCATTTTCGGCGGCTCCCCCTCGAGTTTCGACCTGAGGAAAGGGACAACCCCGATGGGCGCCATCGAGACGATGATGATCGATGCCGCCTACACCCAGATCGGCAAACACCTTCGCCTCCCGACCCACGCCTACATGGGACTGAGCGATGCCAAGGTCAACGACAGTCAGGCGGGCGTGGAGACGGGATTGGGAGCTGTCCTCGGTGCACTTGCGGGCGTCAATGTGATCTCGGGGCCAGGGATGATGGATTTTGAGAGCTGCCAAAGCCTGGAAAAGCTGGTCATCGACAACGAAATCTGCGGGATGGCCTACCGGCTGATCCAGGGGATTGCCCAGCGGGACGAGCCTATTGCCACTCACCTTTTCGAGAGGTTCACTCCGAAGATGCAATTCCTCTCCCTGCCGCACACGAAGAAGTGGTACCGCCAGGAACACACCTTCCCGAAGATCAGCGACAGAGACACCTATGATTACTGGGTTTCTCTCGGAAGAAAAAGTATGGCAGATAGAGCCGCAGAAGAAGTGGACCGGCTCCTCAAGACCAAGCCGGCGCCGCTCCCAGAAGAGAGCGTCCTCAAAGAACTCAAGAAGATCATGCTGGCCGATGCCAAGAACAACGGCGTATCCAAGCTTCCGGAGATTAAAGGGTAGGACACAGGCCCGCCGAATCAGTCTTTATTATTTTATGGAGCTAATCTGGAGCGGGCGATGGGACTTGAACCCACGACCTTCTGCTTGGCAAGCAGACGTTCTACCCCTGAACTACGCCCGCGTTAATGATAGGCGAGCCGCCCAGGCTCTTGGTTTAACCTAACAAAAAGCCCCCTGCCTGTCAATACAACGGAAGATACGGGAAAGATAGGCAAAGAAGAGATGCGCCTTAAGATTTCAGGTCAAAGGCTATTTGGCGATGATTATAAACTGAGCTCTTCTATTCTTGGCCCAAGCATCCTCGTTTTTCGCGGGGTCCAGGGGATGGCTTTCGCCATAGGAGATGATCTCCATCCTTTCTTGAAAAATTCCCAGCGAGAAGAGATAATCCAGAGTGCTCTGAGCTCTTTTTTGTCCTAAGGCGAGGTTATATTCGTCAGTTCCACGTTCATCGCAATGACCTTCAATGCGGACTTTGACGGTGCTGAACTGTTTGAGCCAGGCCGCGTTTGCTTCGAGAATGGGCTTAGCATCATCGCGAATGAAATACTTGTCAAAATCAAAATGGATCACCTGGAGAGGCTGTTCTGCGTTCAGCTGCTCCAGCGTCTTTTCGGCCGGTTCCTGGACCTTCTCGACGGCGGGCGGTTGTTCGGCCACGGGCTGTTCTTCGGCTGTGGGCGGCGGGGCCACTTCCTCAGGCTCTTCTCGCTCGGACATGAGAAAGCCCTGGACCCACATCCCTTCCCGGACAGGGTCGCTGCAGGAGAGGACTTTTATGGTCGCCGTCTTTGCCTTTGTCTCGATGACAACAACGTTTCCAACACCCTGCGTGGGCAGGTCCTTTCTTTTTGTCCGAAAGATGGTCATCTGCTGTCCAACCTGAATTCCGCCCTCCTCTCCAATATCAATAATGGCATAACCGCCAGAACCGATTTGGATATAATCTCTCTCAATATAAATAATATTCCCGATGGGGCCGGAACCTGGTGCGCAGTAAGCCTCGTACCCCAAATCTTTACCCAGAACGCCCTCCTTTTCCTCAAAGGGCACAAGATAATTCCCGACCATCACCCGGCCGCAGGTCTTCTCTACTCGAGCCACGGCCCGGTTCTCTTCAAGGCAGACCACATGAGCCCGGCCCCGTTTTGTGGCTAGGCGGCCGAACTTGCCGATTTTATCGCGGATCTCGAGGATGAGAAAAACCTGGCCCATTTCAAGGCCGTCCGCTTTCCCCTTGTTAATATAAACGATGTCATCTTCGTTCAGAAGAATCCTTTCGTCGCTTCTCTCGGCACTGATGATTCTCAGGTCGGGAAGCTCGGTCTCATAGACAAAAATGGAACCATACAGGTCGGTTTCAGAAATAAGTGGGTAAGTATCCCGGTAGATCTTAGCCGCCTCGATCTGGTGCTGGACTTTTTCTTGATCTGAAAGAGACGTCTGAGCGAAGACCGAAGCACAAAAAGCAGAAAGGACAAAAAACGCCAAAACCATGCAGAAAGCCTGTTTTAAGAGAGTAAGGTCTTTCATTTTGGCTCCTTTAGTCCAATTTCGTTTTTTATTTGTCTGTCATTATAAACGGCGGTTTTTGGGCTGTCAATACAAAAATAAGTGGGCATCTTGACAGATGGCCGTCTTCTTTTTAACATAAGATCAGTCTTGCCATATGTTTAGTCGCAACAGGGAGAAGGAGGTTTGAAATGAATAAAAAAGAAATCATTTCCCTGATGGCCAAGAACTCTGGGATCACGGCCCGTCAGGCGGCCAAGGCCTTTTCCTCGCTGCTCGGAGGGATTCGAAGCTCGCTTCAGAGGGGAGAAAAAGTGACATTTTCCGGGTTTGGAAGCTTCCAGATCAAGATCAGGAGGGCCCGGAAGGGAAGAAATCCCAAAACAGGAGCCGAAGTCGCCATTCCTGCCAGGAAGAGGGTCAAGTTCAACCCGAGCCGGAGCCTCAAGGCATCCCTTTGAATCCATTGGACAAGCCATCGTCGTTCTCATAAAATACCCTCTCTAAAACAACTGTGAAAACAAGAAAGAAGATTGCCCTGCTTTTCGGCGGCCGCTCTGCCGAGCACGAAGTTTCTCTGATTTCAGCTCGGGCAATCTACAAGAACCTCAATAGAAAAAAATACGATGTCATAACCATCTACATCAACAAAAAAGGAGAATGGAAAAAAGTCGACTCTCCGCTCCTTTCACCCAAGGATCTGGCTAAAGGGCCGTCATTTTCGTTCCTCCCCTGGGAGGCCTCCATTCCCCAAAAAATTCGGGCGGATATCTATTTCCCCGTCCTGCATGGACCCTACGGCGAGGACGGGACCATCCAGGGTTTATTGGAGATGGCGGACGTCCCTTACGTGGGAGCGGGCGTGCTGGCCTCTGCCGCGGGAATGGACAAAGCAGTGATGAAGACCCTTTTCGCCGCTAAGAAATTGCCCCAGGCGAAGCACAGAACCATCGTTGATTCCGAATACAAAACAAACAAGAACTCTATCCTCTCCCTCATCCAAAGGGAATTCCACCTGCCGTTCTTCGTCAAGCCGGCCAACCTCGGGTCGAGCGTGGGTATCTCAAAAGTCAGCGCTTATGCGGCGTCATCAAAAGCTATTGCCAAAGCGTTCCGCTACGACCGCAAAATCCTCATCGAGCAGGGTATCATCGGCCGGGAAATTGAATGCAGTGTCATCGGAAATGAGCAACCGCGGGCGTCCCTTCCCGGGGAAGTTATCCCCTATCGCGATTTCTATGATTATCGCGACAAATATCTCGAAGGGAAGACCCAATTCCGGATCCCTACCGACCTCCCGCGCCGGAAGATCAAAATGATCCAGCGGCTTGCCGTTGAGGCCTACAAAGCCGTGGGTTGTTCCGGCATGGCCAGGATGGATTTCTTCCTCGAGGAGAAGAGCGGGAAAATCTATGTCAATGAAATCAACACGATTCCCGGGTTCACCGAAATCAGCATGTATCCCAAGCTCTGGGGAGCAAGCGGACTTCCCTTCCCCCGCCTGCTCGAAGAGCTGGTCCGCCTTGGGTTCGAAAGATATCAGCGCAAGAAGAAATGCCTGGAAAGGCTACCCCGATGAGAATCCTCGGCCTGGATTTCGGCGACCGGAATATCGGCCTGGCCCTAAGCGACCCTCTGCGGCTGACGGCCCAGCCTCTTGGCCAGCACCGCTTGGCCGGCGAGGCCAAGGACAAAAAATATTTCGTCGCTCTTGTCCGCCAAAACGATGTCGGAGAGATTGTGGTTGGGTTTCCTCTGCGAATGGACGGGAGTTCCGGGACGCGGGCGCAAAAAACCCGCGAATTCGCTGCCTGGCTGGAAAAGGCGGTGGCGCAGCCGGTGGTCTTATGGGATGAACGACTGACCACACAGCAGGCCCTCGGCATCATGCAAGAGCAGAAAATCAACTGGAAAGAAAAAAAAAGGGTCGAACACCAGATTTCGGCCGTTCTCATTCTTCAGAGTTATCTCGATCACAGGCGCGCCCAACACAATGCTCCTTAAGCTCATCAAAACTGGGTTCGTCCTCGCGATTATCGTCCTTTTCCTTAGCCTTGTCTGGCTGGCAGTCGGGCTCTCCCCTCCCCGGAATGTTTCCCCAGAAAAGGTTTTCTTTGAGGTTGAAAAAGGGATGGGGATCAGCGCAACCGCCCAAGCCTTGAAGGAGAGAGGCCTGATCCGGGCCCGGCTTCCTCTCATGATCAGCTATCGCCTTTTTTTCTATCCGCAAAAAATCAAAGCCGGCGAATACGCTTTCTCTTCGGCGCTCCGGCCAAAAGAGATCCTCGAGATGATGGTCAAAGGCAGGGTTTATCTCCACCCAGTGACGGTTCCCGAAGGACTGACCGGACAGGAGATCGCGCCGCTTATCGCTCCGCTCCTTTCAGACGGAGAAAGAGGATTTGAGTCCGCGTTCCAGGACACGGCTTCCATTCGTTCGATTGACCCGCTGGCAAAGAACCTGGAAGGTTATCTTTTCCCCGAGACCTATTCTTTTGCCCGGGGAATTTCCGCGAAGGACGCAACCGAGGCTATGATTTCACAGTTCAGGTCAGTGTTTGACGAAACCCGGAAATCAAGGGCAAAAGCGTTAGGAATGGACGTCCGTGAAATCGTTATCTTGGCCTCTCTTGTCGAAAAGGAGTCGGCCACGGCCGAAGAAAAACGGCTCATCTCGGCTGTCTTCCATAACCGCCTGCGCTCGGGCATGAAGCTCGACTGCGACCCCACCATCATTTACGCCCTTAAGCAAGAGGGAAAATACACGGGGAATATCAGGAAAAAAGACATGTCCCTTGATTCGCCTTACAACACATATCTTCATGCCGGCTTGCCCCCCGGCCCCATCTGCAACCCGGGCCTGGAGGCGATCGATGCCGCTCTCTCTCCGGTTCTGGAGAAGTATCTTTATTTTGTTGCCAAGGACGACGGAAGCCATCATTTCAGCCGCACATTCGCCGAGCATCAGAATGCCGTGAGACGATACCAGCTCCGTCGCCGCTAAGCCCATGGAGCCAAAGCCGGCCATGAAAAGGCGATCTCTCCATGAGCGTGTCTCCTATGAAAAAGTCTGTTTTTCTGTTATACTAACGACTCAATTTTGAAATGCCTTTGTGAGAACTTTGCATATCTGAGGAGGAACCATGAAAGCAAGGAATTTTTTCATCCCAGTGCTCCTGGCCGGCGTTGTGATGCTTTCCCTGCTGCCGGTGAAGGCAATCGCTCAAAAAGATAAGCCTCAAAAACCCGGCAAGGAACAAGTGGTTTTCATCCCGAAGGAAATTAAGGAGATCCTTCAAGAAGGCCTGGCCTCCAGACAGGGACGGCAAGACTTCCCCATCACCATTTTCCACAGCCTCTTCCTTCCCGCCCAACAGAATTTCCATTCCGTCTTTTTTCTGAATATCAAGAACAGCGCCCTGAACTATGCGGCACTGGGCGAAGCCGTTCCTGGAAAAGAGAAACCCGATGAAAAAGCGGAGTCTGCGCCCGAAGTACCGCCGGGCCAGGGAGTCGGCATGCTCGAAGCCAAATTCAACGTTTTTCTCCAGTTCAATCGCCTGGAAGAGAATGCCGAGCCCCAAGTCTTTAAGGAAGTCTATGTTCCGGCGAGCATCCAAGTTGAGGAGGCCGGCTTCGACCCGGAAAAAGAAGACATCTATACTTTCGGCTATCCGCTGCCCTCCGGGCGCTATCTTTTGGCCATGGCCGTAACCTCACTCGACCTGAAGCAAATCGGGACCGCTTACTACGAGTTCACCCTGCCCGACGCCTCGCAATTCAGCAAAGCCATCGATACGACGTCGATATTTTTTCTCAAATCATTCGACAAGATTGACGCACCAGAGACACGCACGCTCGTACACAAAGGCTATTTCACCTACTCAATTCTTAAGATCGTGCCCAATCTCGAGAAAGTCTTTGCCGTCGGGGAAAACCTCGATATCTTTTTTTATCTGTCTCTTATACACATCTCCGAGCCCACGAGACCGTACTAGATCT
>CAZLFV010000127.1:0-7023 GCA_964558915.1 uncultured Eubacteriales bacterium
AGAAAATTCGCGAGTTCACCACAGACCCTTGTTTCTCGACGAAATACGTGAATTATATGCCTTATGCCAAGGGGATTCCCACTCCGCTTGAAGTTCTCGGCCACATTGCTGGTGCGCGCGATGTCCTGAGTTATTCTCATGAAGTTTACAAATACATGAGGGCTCTGGCTGCAGCGACCCCGAGGGTCAAGGTTTTCACCGTCGGCACCACAGAAGAGGGAAGGGAATGGATTGTGGTGGCCGTTGCCGATGAAAAGACCATGGCCAATCTTAATAAATACAAGGAAATAAACGCCAGGCTTGCCGATCCCCGAAAAACGAGCGACCGAGAAGCACAGCAGCTCATCCGCGAGGCCAAGCCCATGTACTGGGCGACAGGAGGAATGCATTCAGGCGAGACCGGCTCTGTCGAGATGCTGATGGAGCTGGCCTACCGCGTGGCTGTTGATGAGTCTCCGTTCTTCAAGACGATCCGGGAAAATTCCATCGTCCTCATCACTCCCATCCTGGAAGTTGACGGCCGAGACAAGCAGGTCGATATCGCCATGGCTCCGCGCAAAGATCCCAAGGCCATTGTGCCAACTCGCCTCCTCTACTGGGGAAAATATGTCGCCCACGACGATAACAGGGATAACCTCGCCCTGGCCCTCAAGCTCAGCCAGCATATCTTGAAGGTGTTTTTCGATTTCCATCCGCAGGTGATGCACGACCTTCACGAATCCGCCTCTCACCTTTATATTTCCACAGGAACGGGTCCTTACAATGCCTGGCTCGACCCGATTGTCATCGATGAGTGGCACCAGCTCGCTTACCAGGAGGTCGATGATTTGACGCGGCAGGGTGTGCCTGGCGTCTGGAACCATGCCTTTTATGACGGCTGGGCGCCCAACTATGCTTTCTATGCAGCCAACGGGCACAACGCCATCGGACGATTCTATGAAACCCAGGGTGCTGGCGACGGAAGCACGCGCGTTATAACAACCAGAGGAGATAGGGCCTGGTACCGTCCTACCCCGCCTCTCCGCACCGCTCTCTGGTCCATCCGCAACAACGTCAACCTCCAGCAGAGCGCCATCCTTGTCGGCATGAATTATATCGCAAGCCATAAGGAGCGGTTCATGGAGAACTTCTACCTCAAGAGCAAGCGCTCAGTTGCCAAAGCCCTCAACGAAGGCCCGGCAGCCTACATCTTTCCAAGCGATGATTCACGTCCCGGCCAAGCGGCGCGCCTTCTGAAACTTCTCCAGTGGCAGGGCGTAGAGGTACACAGAGCAGATAAAGCCTTCAAGGTAGGCACAACCGAATATCCTGCCGGAAGTTACATCGTCCGTATGGACCAGCCTTACTCCCGGATGGCGGACATGGTTCTTGACCGCCAGTATTTCAACACCACTGAGCCCAGCCCTTATGATGATGTCGGCTGGACGCTGGGCCCGCTCTACAACATTAAAACCGTGCGCGTGGAAGATGTTTCTGTGCTCTCTGTCCCGATGACCCTTGTCAAGGAAGAAGTCAAAGCGCCTGGCGGCTTAATCCGGCTGGCCGGTGGCGATACTCAGGCTTTCCTCATCAACCATAACGCTGATAACCAGATCGCCTCTTTCCTTTTCAAAAACAAGGACCTTAAAATTCTTGCTGCAGAGAAGGCGTTTGAATCGCTTGACCGGAAGGAGTCCTCTATGCGATTTTGGGCGCTTTTAAGCGTCTCTGCGGCATTTTGGGCCATTATGAGCAACTTCCGCTTGTCCTTGACATCTCTTTTGTCATGCTTTATATTTCCTGAAGATGGTTGAAGGGGAAAATGAGGACTAAAAGGCACACTCAGCCAGCAGAGCTGAAAAGGAAATTCTTATATTCAGGAAGTCAAGAAAAGGGCCAGCTGAAGAGACAGTGGCGCGGATGCGTCCCGACTGCGCGGCATATTTAAGGAAAGGAGGGAATTATGAAACGAGCCTTAGTGTTTTATGCTGCGATATCGCTTTGCTTCATTGCACTTGGCTTGCAGGCCGAGGAACGGCCTCTGGCGACGAGAGTCGAGCATTTCTTCTTGGATTCTGATCGAGCGCAGTCGCTCTTCACATATTTTAAGGACACGTTCCACCTGCCTGAGGTGTGGCCATTCTTCGAGCACGGCACTTTTGCCAGCGGCGGCCTCTCGCTCGGGAACATCGTATTGGAATTTGTGTCATTCCCAAAAGAAGATAACACGCCCCGGAAGACGGAGTTTCGAGGAATCGCATTCGAGCCTACAGCGGATGCCGCTGCGACTGCGGCGGAGTTAACAAAAAGAAATGTTCCCCATTCGGACGTCCATCATAAGTATCAGATTCCCGGCAGCGATGTTCTGGTCGAATGGTCGAGTGTAAATTTGTCAGACTTCCCGCCGATCAATGCCAACATCTTCTTCTGCGATTACAAAGATCGGCAGGGAGTGGCGCAACGACGAAAAGCGGCAAGTGATGAGTTAGCCAGAATAGCGGGAGGTCCTTTGAGGATCGTGGGGCTTGACGAGATTATTGTCGGTGTCAGGGATTTGGAGGAGGCGCGGAGCAAATGGAGCGTTCTACTCGCGCCTTCGCCCCAGATTTCGGAAGACGCCTTTGCCTTCGACTCAGGCCCGCGCATCCGGCTTGTCCGCTCAGAATCGCCCGGCATCCAGGGAATAATCCTGAGTGTCCGATCGCTTGATGAGGCTGAGAAGTTCCTGAAGGAGCACCGGTTGCTGGTTAAGGACGTTGGTCACATCGCGATCGCTCCTGAAGCGATTGAAGGATTGTGGATCCGGCTTATCGAGGCTGCTCAAGCTCGGGAACCGGCTCATCCGCTGCTCGGTCCCGGCCAGGGCACAGGACAGGGCGTCGATCATGTCGGGATAGCGGTTCGCGACTTCAAAAAAATGCTGGACGACTACGAACAGGTGCTGGGTTTCAAGGTCATAGAAACAACGCAACCCAACGGATGGCCACAAGCAGGCATTCTTTTCGAGAACTTCACCTATCTGGAGTTTCAGCCCATAGCCGCGCTGTCCTGGATTGCAAAAAAGTTTGACTATACCGATGGCTATGCGGATTTTGCGAAAAAACACGAAGGGGCAGTGTTCATGGGCCTGGCAACTTCATCGGCAAAGTACGCAGCCGATCATCTGAAGGCCCGCAACTTTCAGGCTTACCTGAATGTCGAAGAAGCTCCGGGCTTTTGTAACCTCGTCGAGATTTCCCATGAGCCATCAGGAGAAAAACAAGCCTTCCCACTGGCGATCTTCCTCGTCGAATATGTCTTCGACCCTGGGAGACCCGCACGGATCGCCGCCAGACTTGAACAAGGCATTATGACCCATCCCAATACCGCCCGGCGCCTTTATTCGGTCTGGTTCGCCGTTCACGACCTGGGGGCCAGCCTTAAGAACATTCAAGACGCTGGCTTCGAACCGGGCGAGACGCGGGAGGCGAAATTCCTGGGAGCTAAGGGCCGCGAAGTGAAGGCCGGGGATGGATGGTTGCTCTTGCTTCAATCCGTTGATAAGAACGGCCTGGTGAACAAGTTTCTCTCAGGTCGCCACGATGGAGAGATCATCGGCGTCAGCATCGAAGTCTCCGACCTCGATAAGGCGCGCTCTTTGATTGAAAGGCGCTCAGGGCGCAATCTGGAACCTTATAACGGCTTTTGCGGTCGGAGCATTCTGATCCCGCCGGACTTGACGCACGGCGTCTGGATGGAACTTTTCCAGCGATAACTTGGGTTAGCAACTTATTCTCCCAAAAATAATTACGAAAAGGATACCCTTAAGTCCATTAGGGCATTCCGGAACTGACGGTGAAGATATTAGGGTCGGCCACGAAAAAAAGAGAAGAATTCTTCCGGGCCAAGAATCTTTTTCCCCATGTAATCCCGGATCGCCTTCAAACTCTTATTGCCAGTGATGATAGCCTCGGCCTTAAGGGCAACGGCACACTCGATGAACTTGTCATCTGCGGGATCCTTTTGGACGATTTTGAGCGATGGGGTTTTTGTAATAAAAGAAATGAGGTCTGGGTTATTTAAGGCGCTTTTTTAGCACTATTGCGCTTGACATATATCATAGTATGATATATACTTTCTCCTGAGAATATCATGCCTGCTGTATCGTTCTATTTGCCGGAGGATGTTTTGAAAGCATTGCGCCAAGAGGCACGGGCGCGCAACACCTCTGTCTCGCGTCTGATTCGAACTTCCGTCGAAACCCAGCTTGACCTGGAAAAGCAGAAAAAGGCCAAAAGCGAATTCCTCAAGGTCATCCGCTCTGCCGGTCTCGGCACCTGGGAGGAAGCTCACAAGGAAAGGACCAGGGAATCGGATGATCGGGGTTGACACGGGGTTTTTCTTCGCTCTGAGCGATGGACATGCCCAGGCCGCGAAGCTCTTCCTCGAATCGGAGATCGCGGTTTCCGTGCTGTCGCGGTTCGAACTCCTGCGGATTTCGCTGAGAAGGGGGATCCCGTGGGAGGAGATCGGCGGCCTTCTCGCACGGTCGGCGGCTCTCGTCGAGGTCACGGCCGAATCAGCTGATGAGGCCGCGCGCATCTCGTTCGAAACGGGAATGCCGGCCATCGACGCGCTCATCCTGGCCGGGCTCGTCAAGGCTGGATGCCGGACGATTTATACTCGGGACGAACATTTCAAGAGATACGCCCGGAAGGACGTCAAGATCATTTTCCTCGATTGAAACTTATTTTTTAGCGCCCTCCGCACTAACTTTTTATTAATGGCCACGGCGGGAAAGGGCAAAAAATAGACCAGGCCGCCTCAACAAATTGCTTCCCCTCACTGCCCAAGAAATAGCCTCCGGTCACAACAAATTGACGTAGCCTTATTAGTTCTGAGAAAATACTTAAAAATTATGGTTCTCCTTGCGTCAGGAGTAAATTGTGACAACACAAGGGAAGAAGATCGGCATCGTCATCCTCTCCATTATCATTATTATCCTTATTTTTATTTCCACAAGCTTCCACGCCCTGCGGCTGCAGTTCGGAGTCTGGAAACTCAACAGAAGACCGGCCAACCAGGAAATTCTTAATGGAGTTAAGCCGCGCTTCAATTATCTTCCTTCTCCCTGGGTCTCGCCGATGATGAAACAGCAGATGAACCAGATCTGGGAGCCCTTGAACCTTAAAGGGATGAACTACTTTACTTTCGCCGGGCCAAAAAATATCTTTGCCAAATTTGTCGAGCGCATGAATCCGTACTCACCTTACTATCAGGCCTGGTTTGGAGTGTACATCATCAAGGCGCCCCAGGAGCGGTTTGGGTTTGACCAGGATGAAATGGATGTAAAAGAGTTGGGAAAATTGGCTGTCTACGATCAGAACGCCTGGTTAAAAGCGACCGGTGACCCGAATCCCCTGGTGCGGGGGGAACACTATGAGAAAATAGGGAAAATCAGGGTTGACGGAATCGAGAGGACTTTATATGAAGGCACGATGACCAGTCATGCCGACCTCACAGAAAATAAGGAGTCGCTTCTGGTTCGCTTTTTGGGAGTTCCTCCGAAGTCCGTATGGGAACGCGATCTGACCCCTTACCATGTTGTCACTTTAGAAGGGATTTATAGCGGCTGGTATTCTCCTGAATATGAAGTGACGATCGTTGTCTACGGCTGCGGCTCTTTTTTCCAAGTATCCTCAGGAAAAACGTACAATCATTTCGAAAAAATAAAAGATGAGTTGCTCAAAATGGCTGAAGGTATCGAGTTTGTCCCGGCAAAGAAGAAATGAAACCATAGGATTTTGGTGCTGGGCTGAGGTGTCGCACCGGGCCATGATTCTATGATAGCCGCTTCCAGACCAAAACGCCGGTTGTTTCATGACCCCCTAACAACATGGGGGTCGTTTTCAAGGTTAGTAGATCATCAGAAAACTCAAAAAACCGTATCTGATCCTGCCCCACCCAGTTCGGAAATAAAGCGGCCTCAACATGAACAACGATCGTCCCCTTCTTTTCGTCCACTTCATATGTCCCGAAATATGCCACATACCCATCAGCGGCCGTCTTGGTCTCCTGGAGCTTACCTCCACGCATATCCCCAGAGGCGAACTTAGGGCGGTTCAGTTGCATGAGCTGAGCAGCAAACCGTCCGCCGCTGTCGCACATCAAGATTCCCACCGCCTTTTCCCCTAATGGGTAAGCGACTTCGCCATCCGAAGAGCGGAATTCCGATGTAACGAATTTCCACGTGCCGATGAACCTTTGTGCGGTCGTCTTGGGCTCTGCTTCTTTCGCCAAGACGGTAGGGCAGAGCGAAAGAAAAACAGCTATTGCGCTCATGAGAACACACACATACTGTTTCTTGGAATACATCATCTTTTCCTCCTCTCCGATGCTCCGCAGGTGCACGGTCTTCGGGTTTGTTTGCCCTTATAAGGCTTAATGTGCCTGTTTTTTGATTTCCTGGAGTAGAAATTCTGTGAGACGATCGAGATAAATCTCGCCTTTGTCCGCGGATGCCTTCCGTGGATCACCCAGGACCCCGTTTTTGGTGAGGGCAGGCATACCCTGGTCACGTATGATTTTCATCTCTTTTTCGCCTGTTTCGCCAACATAGCCGGGGGCAAACCTGTCCTTGACGACCAAACTTCCTTCCAGGGCCATCATGATAGACGTCTCACTTTCTCCAGCATGTGATCCAGATTCATTCACCTTAATCCCGAATTCGGCAGATGCCCTATTTAAGCAATCACCGAGCTTCGCTGCATTTGTAACTCCGATGATTTCGATTTCCTGATGAGCGATCTGCGCTTCCTTAAGGGTCGCTTGGACAGTCGGGAAATTCCCGCCATGCAGCGGTATGAAGACAAGCCTCTTAAAACCGCTACTCATTAAGCTGTCTATATAATCAAGAATAAAACAGCGGAATAGAAGAGGACGCTCTCCCGGTGCGTCTCGTGGAGAATAAATGGTTCGGAAATCGCGGCAAGAGGCTCTCAGAGCTGTTAGCAGCCGACAAAAGTGTGACATTCGAAGAAATGCTTGCCTTTGCCACGGATACCT
>CAZLFV010000128.1:0-6909 GCA_964558915.1 uncultured Eubacteriales bacterium
TGGCCGCCGGCGGCCACCGCGGCCGGAGAATCGGATCGCAACACAGACAATGGGGTCCGGATCGAGTGGGCACCCGTTTCGCAGATGGAAAGGACCGAGGCCAGGCACTCCCCTCTCGTTCTTCGGCTCTACGGGGGATTCAGCCAGGCCGAGGCCGGGGACCTGAATGAAGGCCTGGATGGCTATTTCGAGGTCCTGGAGCTCTATTCGGCCCTTGGATTTGGGACCACCACGGGCGGCTACAACCGTTTTCGCGCCGGGTACAATTTCGGGGCCGACCTCATTCTTCAACTTACTCGGCACATCGGCATCGGCATCGGCGCCGGCTATATGCGCTTCTCCAAGAGCTCGCTCATGACTTGGTCGTACGAAGCGCAGACCATCGAAGTCTCGGTCGCCCCGACGCTGAGCGCGGTGCCCATCCGGGCTGGCTTGTTCCTAACGCTCCCCCTCGGCAAAAGGCTGAATCTAACCGCCGATGGCGGGGTCACCGCCTATGCCGCGCTCAAGCTCAACTGGCAGGAACGCCTCGCATACTCTGACGGCGATTGGACAGAGTGGTCCGTCAGCGCCAGCCGGAACGCGCCGTTCGACAACATTGGCTTCCAGGGAAGCCTGGGACTGGAGTATATGGTCTCCCAGAAGGTCGGTTTCTTCGTCGAGGCCCTCGGCCGCTACGCCCGTTTCAAGAATTTCGAAAAAGCCACAGGAATGGGAAAGAACAACGCCGGGGACTCGGAGACGGTCGAAGGCCGGATCTATCTTGTGACGTACACGTCCCCTGAGGGGGGCTATAGCGGGTTTACGGTCGAGGAAACCCCACCCATTTCCGACCCCCCGACCAAAGTGTACACAGAGCCGAAGATCGACCTCAGCGGCATCAGCCTCCAAGCCGGGTTCCGAATCCGTTTCTAAGAGCTCTCACACTAGATCTAATCCCAGCGCTTTCAGGCTGTTCCTTTCCGCAGCGTCGAGGTTCTCAGTCTGACATTTCGGACACTCGGTGGCCACGGCCATCCCTTTCAATGGGCTGAAAGAAGGAGATCAAGGAACATCTCGGATAGTCAAAACAAATGGGCTTCCTCTGAAGAATCGGGGACAACCTTTGGTCAGAATGGCTTTTCGGCGTCCGCTGCCGTCACAGCCAGAACGAAAATCAAACGTGAAGCCGCCATGACCTTGTTATAATCGACCTTATCGGGATCATCGCTTTCCTTATGATAATCGGGATAATTATACCCGCTTGTGACAAGAACAGCCGGAATGCCTCTCATGGAGAACATCACCTCATCGCTTCCTCCGAAATAATCTCCAGGAACTCCTTCCTCAAGATAGGTCTTGAGATTGACATTCGCCGTGTTCTTGTTCGTCGTCTCCATGAATTGGGCAAGCTCAAGTTTCAGTTTATCCGGAGAGATACCAAGAAGAGAGTTCGGGAACGGTTCGCAGTTAGAGCCGACCACATCGACATTGATCGCCAAAGCAACGCTTTCCAAAGAAAAAGGGAAGTTGTCGACAAAATGAAAGGAGCCGTGTCCTCCTCCCTCTTCTCCTGTATAAAATACAAAAAAAATGGAGCGCCGATGAGGCGACATGGCCAAGGCTTCGGCCGCCTCCAGAAGGGCGGCACAGCCGCTGGCATTGTCGTCCGCGCCGTTAAAGGTCCCTCCATCTTTTTCCCCCAAGTGGTCGAGATGGGCGCCGACGACAATACATTCGTCCTTCAAGCCCGGATCGCTACCCAGAATGAATCCCGCCACGTTCCGGCAGACAAACTCCCGTTCGATGGTGTACTTCAAGTCAAATATTATGCGCGTGTCCCTCAAATGAGTGGGTTTAACCTGACCTTGGCCCGATACGGAATTAAAACCCGTTTCCTTGAGAAGCTCAACCGCGGCCTCCGGATGAAGAATAAAAGCGGATAAATAATGCGTTCTCTCCTTATTGTCATCGGCCTTAAGCCGTCTGGCGGGCCGCTCACCTAGGGGCGCCAGTTGAGACCACATCTTGGCTGTGCTGGCATCGATAACCATTATGACGGCAGCGGCTCCATGATTGAGCGCCGACTTTATTCGTGTTCCGGCGCTCTCCATCAAATTGCGGTAGAGTTCATTCTTCTCCTTTGATAAAACTGGCGTGCCATTTTTCGTTGGAGCCCCGGTAACCATCAGGGCAATCTTTCCGGAGATATCAATCTTTTTATAGTCATTCCAACCTTCTTCCGGTTCTTCAATACCGTATCCGACGAACGCGGCATCTCCTTCGAAGCGCCCAGCTTTAAAGGCCTGGCCGTGAAGCAG
The DNA here is from genome assembly GCA_964558915.1 of uncultured Eubacteriales bacterium. GTDB lineage: Bacteria > Acidobacteriota > Aminicenantia > Aminicenantales > UBA8522 > CAZKEW01. The sequence continues at coordinate 2,301 of CAZLFV010000128.1, forward strand.
AGGAATGAATTGACTACCGGAGGCGAAGGTGACTTCCTTTGGCCCTTTCTTGAAGCGCAAAGTGCTTTCCGGAGCGACCGTACTGATCATAAAATCGACGGGCTGAAAATATGATTTTTTGCCCTCCGCGTGCTTGAAGATGGAGGCGACCCCTGCGCATTGGAGCTGGCTAGCTATATAAAAGGACGCCTGTCTGTATCCTTCAGAACCCGGCAGACGTCCGTCCAGAAAATCCGATGCCAGATAATAGACATGGTCCTGCAATTCAGCTTTGGTGATCGTTTCCAGAGCATCTGTTTTTTGCTCTCCCCAGGCCAAGGAAAGCAGCCCTGCCAATAAAATTATTGACATCGAAGAAAAACTCAACCTCATGAAAGCTGACGAAGGCCGCCTGATCTCTCGATGTCTCATGAATGCCTCCTCTTAGATGGTCTCCAGACGTTCAATAATACGATTTTGCAGGGTTCGCGGTTTTGCCCCGCCAGTCTCTCTCAGGTATCCCCAACTTCGGGCAGGCCGGGGTCGGCGTCCTTCTAGATATCGAGGAATCGGCGGTACTGTTGGGCGGCTTTGGGCAGATATCGCCAAGCCGCAGAGCCCGTTTGACAGTGTTCGTTGTCTTGATCTATGCTTCCTCACGATGGTTGGAGAAAAAAATCTAACATCAGGCAAAGGAGAAGCCACCTTCCGTTTCTATGAGGAGCTTAATGATCATCTCCCCAAGGAAACAAGAAAGAAAGAAATGCGCTTCCGGTTCAGCAAACTGACCACAATAAAAGAGGCGATCGAATGCCTGCGCGTGCCTCCCGCTGAGGTTGACCTCGTTCTTGTCAACGGGAGGTCGGTTGGTTTGGATTATCTCCTTGAAGGCGGAGATCGCGTCAGTGTCTATCCGATTTTTGAACGCTTTGATATATCGGGTATCACCAAGGTCAGAGAGAGGCCTGTGAAAGAGACCTTGCCCTGACCCCGCGCCGATCAGCGTGGGATTGAGCCTCGGAAAAAGAAAACGCCCTCACAGTCTTTTCCTTCGCTTTCATCTTTGCTTTATGAACGAAAACGAATTTATCTATACCCCAACCTTCCTCAATCGCCGGTTCATGAAAAAAAATTGATGTTATGGGATCTCGCTTCCAGCAAAGAAAAAATTCTCGCGGATTTTTCGGAAACGGAAACCAACGGGCTTGATTTATTTAGAGGCTTGACGCTGATGATTCCTAGTCCGCCGCCCCAGATCGCCTATCAGGAAGTTCTGGTGGTTGCTGAGGCTTCGGCTGAATATTTTTCATGATTTTCGGTGCTTTCGAGCGTCTCAGCAGCTTTTTGACCTGCCAGAGATAACTTCCGCTTGTCCTTGACATCACTCGCGCCTCGCTTTATATTTTCTCACGATGGTTGGATGGGAAAATGGGGACAAAGATGAGCAGTCAGCCAGCTCAGCTGAAAACCAAATTCTTATTTTTTTAAAGGGGCCCTGGCCCGAGGGTTCCGCCTCGTCCAGAGGCCGGGATTTCCGGCTCGATTCCTCAGGCTTCCAGGCGCGGCTGGGATTCGCCTTCCGTTTCTGATTCTAATGAGCCCGGCCTGGTTTGTCTGGGATCGGGAGACGAAAGCTCAAAAATTCACATTTCGCTCAAATAATCCCTGATCATATTCCGGATCAGCTTTTCAGGCCTGCCTTTCTTCTTTGTGCATGATATTGAACTAGACCTAACTGTTTTGCCTTCCTGAGCTTCCCTTATCTCGACCGTTAAATCAATATCACATTGATAGGTTTTTCCGCTGACAGCCATGATGAGATCGGGGGTGACAAAAGGAACATATTCATCATTTTCTTTAACTCTATAAGTTCTGACTTCTCCTCTTATGATGGCTTCTGCTTTCAATTCTTGAGCTGCTTTTATCAATATCTCAGGACTTGTCAACTCCTCACCGGAATGTCCGAGGCTTTCCAAAATAGAATTGAGTTCACCCCCGCCGACAACTTCATAGCCGCTTTTATTGAGTTCGTCCTCAATGATATCGGTCATATTCAAATTTTTTTTCACAAGAGGATTTGGAGTGAATTCCGAGACGACAATTCTCTTGTATTTTTTTACGTCGACCTTCGGCTGAGTGAAAACATCCTTAATGACGATGGGCTGCCCAGCACAAACGACCTGGGTCATGACGAGAATCAACAAGCTCGCCAGATAGAGAATTCTCGTTTTGATAATCATTCGAGTCCTCCTTTTTGCAAAAAATTGATCATTCATTTAAAAGAACTTTTATAAAATATGCAATAAATGTGCCAATTGAGACTCTGGGCTGTCATATAAACAGAGCGCGATTCCCTGTCCTATTCTGATGACAAATTAGAAATAATGACGACAGCGAAAAAACGGAAATTTGCCGCCGCCAACTCAAGGGAACATGCTGATTTACTTCTGAATGATTTCAAACAGCGGGCCGAAGAGCGCTTCCTCAACTGCGGCAATCCCCGCTCCGGCTTTGACCGGATCCTTGACGCCTCCCGGGCTCTCAAATACAATCCCTGACAGTGGTTGGCTGGGATCAGCGGGCGAAAGCGTGTAGAGACTTAGCTCGGAGCCGCGTTCGTGCAGAGTTCAGTTTAATCATTCCAAATCAGAATAGGAGGTCATGATATGCATCGTCAGTATTTGGCCACCTGCTTCGTTATCGCCGTGAGTATCGCTTCTGTGATGATTGCCCTTCCGGTTTGCGAAGGCAAAGAAGATTCTCCGGGATTTTCTGTCAGAAAAAACGAGGTGAGTTTTACGGATGGCTCCGCCCTTCTCCAGGGGACGGTGTTCCTTCCCGAAATCAAGGCCAACGTCCCTGGCGTTGTCATCCTGGGAGGTGCGGAACGGGGTCCTCGGAATCCATACAAGGAAGGCATGGCCGCTTTTTTCGCTAGTAACGGCATCGCCGCTCTCATCTATGACAGCCCCGGAACGGGCAGATCGACTGGAAATGCCTTACTCCAGACAAAAGACGACCGCGTTCGTGAAGCCGCAAACGCCCTTCACTTCCTTTGCGCGCAGGAGGGCGTCAATGCCAAGGAGGTGGGGATCTGGGGCATCAGTGAAGGCGCCAACATTGCCCTCCTGGCTGCCGCCCGGGAGAGAAGCGCGGCTTTTGCCATTTCCATCTCAAGCGCCCTGGGCGTCTCCCCCGTGGAGATCTCCCGCTTTCGCATTGAGATGACCGGGCACGAGCTTGGCTTGGCCCGGGATGACATTTCCAGGGCCCTGGTCCTGGAAGAGATATTGTATGAGCTTTTCTCGGGAGCCGACATGGCCGAATGGCGCTTGGTGAAGATGAAGACGAAATCATGGCCGGATGAACCCTGGAGTGAATTGATCGACGCCGTTAATAATTCTCGACGGGCGCAGTCTCCGCAAGAGAGGCAGGAAATCCTCGAGACACTCCGCCGGGTAATGATGCCCTGGAAAGAGGAGCTCTGGTTTGAGCTCGCCGTTGTCGATGTCCGGAGATTCAGCCAGATTTTTACCCTGGATGCGGCCCGCTTTTTTGCCTTCCTGGAAAAGAACCCGTGGGCCCAGGGGGATTGGAACGATCATCTCCGGGCCATGGGCGATATGGCTGATCTCCGATGCCCGGTGCTCGCACTCTGGGGAGAAAAGGACAACTTCCTGCCTCCGCAGAGAAGCGCGGCCACCCTGAAGCGCCTCCTCGTGAGAGGCGGTCAGGACCTGACCGTGGAGATCATTCCCCGAGCCAGCCACACCATGACCTATTCCGGGAGCAATGATTTTGCTGGCGGCTATACCAGTCTCATGGTGGATTGGCTCAAAGCCAGGTTCGGCATACCGTCTCCGGGAGATGAATGACAGAAGAAAAATGCCAGCGGTTATTTACCGAACTGGAATCCCAGGTTGAGGATGGGGCCGTTGAACCCGCTGTTGTTCTCCCCGTCTGTGACAGGAATGCTGATTCCGGCCCGGATTCTGACTACGCTGGAGAGGTTCAGGATGATCTCTGCGCCCGGCTCAAAAATTCGGTAGGGATGGGAAATCAAGGAGCCGCCTCTTGTCAAATTGGGTTGAAACAGGCGGAAAGGGGCCGGAAAGCCGCCCACAGGCAGAAAACACCGAAAATCGGCCGGACCCCTGCTTACGGTCAAGGAGAAAATCATAAAAAATATTCAGCCGAGGTCTCAGCGGCCATCAAGACTTGCTGACAAAGCAGATGCGCCGGAGGAGGTCTCTCTGCAACAAAAGTCAGCTTGAGGTGATTGATGATTCTGTCCACCACGGCGTAGTCGGTGAGGAAGGCGATGATCTTCATCGTCCCTCCGCATCGAGGGCAGACCATGGGGTCGAGTTCAAAGACTTTCCGGATCATCTGGGCCCTGCCTTTAAGAAGAAGGCGCCCGAGCCTTTCCTCTCATATTATAATTCGGATAAGCCTTTGCCCAGAATGTGACCAGATTGTGACCATCCCCGGTATACTTCCATATGCCTACGTATACTTTGGTATACCTGCAGACAATTTGTAACTTGCTGGAAAGATTGACTATATTAAGCAGAAAAGTCGAGAGGGTTATAATCGTTCGAGCAAGGCCTTAAAACGAGGATGATCGCGG
>CAZLFV010000129.1:0-6904 GCA_964558915.1 uncultured Eubacteriales bacterium
TCCGGGTGTCCCCGAAGTTTAGATGCGGCGGCCGTCGCGGACGACGACCTTTCCATTCTTGATGACGTAGCGGACGGGATTGATGCCCAGATGATAAACGAGGGAAGCGTAATCGGGAACATCACACAGGAGCATATCCATCTTTTTCCCGACTTCGATACTGCCGATCTCGGTTTGCCTTCCTAAAGCATAGGCGGCATTCGCAGTGACGGCATTTATGGCTTCCTCGATGCTCATCCTTAGCAGATAAACTCCGAGCTGCATAACAAATAGCATCGAGCTCGTCATCGAACTTCCCGGGTTAAAATCCGAAGCCAGGGAAACGGCGGCGCCGGCATCGATGAGCTTTCGTGCCGGCGCCCGTTTTTTGAGCATCAGGAAAAAGGAAACAGCCGGCAGGAGGGTGGCCGCTGTCTTGCTCCGGGCGAGCGCCCGGATTCCTTTTTCCGTGATGCTTATTAAATGGTCGGCAGAGGCCGCGCCGATCTCGGCGGCAAGCGCGGCCCCACCCAAGGCGGCGAATTCGTCGGCGTGAATTCTAATCTTGAACCCGTTGCGCCTGGCAGCTTCAACAAGCTGCCTTGTCTCTTCAAGGGAAAAAACTCCTTTTTCGCAAAAAACATCAAAAAACTCGGCGAGATTCAGCCTTCTTATCTCAGGGATAACCTTGTTGATAAGAAGGCGAATGTAAGCATTCTTGCGGCCGCGGTACTCTCTCGGGACCTCATGGGCGCCCATGAAAGTGGTCACGATATCCACCGGATGCCTCTTTTGTGCTTCCCGCAGAGTTAGGAGCTGCTTTATTTCGTCTTTGAGGTTCAGGGCGTAGCCGCTTTTCGCCTCGACCGTGGTGGTGCCGGTGAGGAGCATCTGGTCGAGCCGGGAGAGACAAAGCCCCAGGAGCTCGCTTCTTGAGGCTTTGCGCGTGGCGCTAACCGTGGTCTTGATACCCATGCCTCTCTTGGCGAGCTCCTGGTAGGTTGCTCCCGCGAGCCGCAACTTGAATTCCTCCACCCTGTTTCCCGCAAACGGTAGATGCGTATGAGAATCGATGAATCCGGGCAGGCCGACCAGTCCTTCCGCGTCTATCCGGGTGGCTGGGCTTTCCATGCAGATTGAGGTCTTAAAGTCTTTTTCCTTCCCGATGAAAACGATCTTTCCGCGGTGCGCCGCAACCCAGGCCTCTTCGATCAGCCCAAGATCCTGGAGGGCTTTTTTTCTTTTCGGAAGCGGACCGCCGCAGGTTAAAACCTGACGGCAGTTCTCGATGACCAGGTCAGACGATTTCATCCGGGTGTTTTCTCATCGAGGAATGTTTGCTCCGGCGGATGAACGTGGGTGTTTCATAAGGCTCATACTGTTTTTCCCACGCCGGTGGCTCCCAGAGCGACGGTCGCTCTTTCGGCTCGAACACGAACTGAGGCGTATCCGTTTCCACCTGGAAGGGCGGGGGAGTGGGCTTGCGCGGCACGGCATACCCTTCGTGAGCTGCGATCTCTTTTTCCTCAGAGGAATCGAAGCCAGTGGCTATTACCGTCACCTTGACCATTTCCTTCATGGCGTTGTCGATGACCGTCCCGAAAATGATATTGGCGTCCGGATGGGCCAGCCGGTGGATCAACTGAGAGGCCTTGGAAACCTCGTGGAGGGTCAGGTCTTTTCCGCCGGTGATGTTGATCAGCACGCCGCGGGCGCCTTCGATCGAGGTATCGATGAGCAACGGGCTGGAGATGGCCTTTTGAGCACCATCCACGGCCCTGTTCTCACCCGAAGCGATGCCCGTCCCCATGAAGGCCATGCCCATTCCTTTCATGATTGACTTGACGTCGGCAAAGTCCAGGTTGATCAGCCCCGGCTTGATGATCAGGTCGGAGATGCCCTGGACCGCCTGCCGGAGGATATCATCGGCCATTTTAAAGGCATCCTGTATCGAGGTGTCCAGGTTGACGGTCTGGAGGAGCCGCTCGTTCGGTATGGAGATGACCGTGTCCACAGCCCCCTTCAGCTCTTTCAGCCCTTCTTCCGCCTGCTTGGCCCTGACCCTGCCCTCGAATTCAAAGGGCAGGGTGACAATGGCGATGGCCAGAATATCCATCTCCGAGGCCAGGTTGGCCAGGATGGGCGTTCCTCCGGTCCCCGTCCCGCCGCCGAGCCCGGTTGTCAAGAAAACCATGTCCGCGCCCTGAATGAGCTCGATCAGCTTCTCGGTGTCTTCCATAGCCGCCTGCTTGCCGATTTCGGGCCGGCCGCCCGAGCCAAGACCTTTGGTGGTCTGGCCTCCAATCTGCAGCTTTGTCCCGGCCCTGTTGTTGCTCAAGGCCTGCACATCTGTATTCACGGCGATAAACTCGACGCCTTCGATTCCGGCCTCGATCATCCGATTGACCGCGTTGCCTCCTCCGCCGCCGATTCCGATCACCTTGATCTTGGCGCCGATGACCTCTTCGACAAGATGAAATTTCAGTTTGCTTGCCAAATCATCGCTCATTCTTTCCTCCTCTCCCTATGATTCTTTGAGCCAATCACGCATTTTGGCCCAAAGTCCTTTCTTTTTATCCTTAGACATGCCTCGTTCCTGCCATTGGTTGAAGCCGTAAAGGATGAGGCCAACGGCAGTGGCATAGTCGGGTGTGCTGACTCTGTCGACCAGGCCACCGATGCCTGTCGGGTCGCCCCGGCGCACGGGCAGGTCAAAGATTTCCTCGGCCACTTCTTCCAGACCTTCGAGGAGCGCCGTGCCGCCAGTCAGGACGATCCCCGAATTGAGGGATTTCTCATACCCCATTCTCTTGATATCGTTGTCCACGAGCCGGAAGACCTCCTCGGCCCGGGGCTGGATAATATCAGCCAGGATCTGCCGGGACAGGACCCGCGGCTTTTTCACACGTCCCACGGACGGAACTTCGATGGTCTCCTGCTCGTCCGTGGCCGGACTGGCCACGCAGCCGAATTTTTTCTTTATTTTTTCCGCCTCGGGGATGGGCGTGCGGAGCCCCACGGCGATGTCATTGGTGAAATTATCCCCGCCGATGGGAATGATGGCCGTATACCAGAGGCTGCCGCGTTCGAAAATGGCCACCTCCGTCGTGCCGGCTCCGATGTCGATCAACCCCACGCCCAGTTCTGTTTCGTCATGGGTCAACACTGAGGCGGCTGTGGCGATCTGGTTCAGGACGATCTGTTCGATTTCGATCTCGGCCCGCTCCACGCATGTTTTCAGGTTCTGGACCGAGGTGATGGCGGAGGTGACAATGTGGACATTCACTTCCAGCTTGATGCCGCTCATTCCCAGGGGCGCTTTAATCCCGTCCTGCTCATCCACGACGAATTCCTGGGGGATGACGTGGATGATTTCCCGGTCTGGAGGGATGGAGACGGCTTTCGACTGCCCGATGACGCGCCGGATATCCTCGCGCGTAATCTCCCTGTTTTTTCCCGAGACAGCGATGACGCCCCGGGAATTGAAGCTCTTGATGTGCGCTCCGGAGATGCCCACGAAGGCAGAATCGATCTCCACTCCGGCCATGAGCTCGGCTTCTTCCTGGGCTTTTTTGATGGCGGCTGTCGTGGCTTCCAGGTTTACGACGACGCCCTTTCTCAGCCCCCTTGATTCCGCCGTCCCGATGCCGATGATCTCCACTTTTCTTTCTTCGGTGATCTCACCGATAATCGCGGCGACCTTTTTGCTGCCGATATCGAGCCCGACGATATAGCTGTTCTTTGGCATTATTGTCCCTCCCCTTTGTGGTCTATCAAGGCGGCAACCTCCCGGGTTTCCGCGGTTTTAAGATAGATGCGGCCTCTGAAACGCAGGTCAACATACTCCAGAGCCCCCTGTTCGCTTTCCAGCCGGTCCTTAATCGATTGATAAAACTTGAGTCTTGGCGAAAAGTCCTCGCTTCCCAGGATGATCTCTGTCGGCCGGTCCGCAAGATAGAGGCTAATGCTATCGCAGCGGGAAAGGTCCAAGGCTCCGATCTCGTCTTTCTGCTCCGCAGGCAGTGATTTCAGGCATTCCCAGGCCAGGTTGAGCTTTTCATTGTATCGCGTGCTGAAAAAAGAAGAGTCCAGCAGCAGAGGAATGCCGGGTTGCCCGGCCGCAGCCAGTCGCTCCAGGGCCACGCCCTCCTCATCGATCAGAAGAAAGCTCTGGCCCATTTTCAGGATGGCTGCCGGCTCTCTTTCCTTGATTTCGACCTTTAATGAGGCTGGAAAGACTTTTCGCAGGCGCGCTTCCTTAACCCAGCGGTGTTCTTCGATCCGGGCCTGCAGGCCGGCGAGGTCAACAAGCAGAAGATTACCCAGCCGCGACGCATCAAGCATGACCTGAATATCCCTGGCCACGGAATCATGGGAGCTCAGGACTTCGACTCTTTTCACGTCGAGCTCATTCCATGTGATCAGGAACAGGTAGAGTTTCATCAGGCCGAAGAAGAAGGCCGCCAGGATGATGAAAAAGAAAAAGATATGCTTGAACCGGACTGTCAATTTTCTTTGGATTTTTTTGACCGGCGTTTTTTCGAGTCCACGCTGGAACTGCAGGGCCTCGCTCGCGGCTGCGGGAGCCCTATATCGGAAAGGTGGATTGAGGTAGGCCATGGTCAGTTCTTGCCCTCCAAACAGGCGATAATGTCAGGAACAATCCTGTAGATATTTCCCGCGCCTTGAAGCAAAATAAGATCCTTGGGTTTGGCGATTTTTTGGAGGAGAGGAGGGATCCTTTTCATGTTCGGCTCGAAATAGACGCTCTTGTGGCCGAATTGCTGGATCTCTTCGTAAAGCTTTTTTCCGCAGACATTGGGAATCGGCTGTTCCCCGGCCGGATAGACCTCCGTGACGATGAGGACGTCGGCTTGGTTGAAGGCCGTGGCAAAGCTCTCCATCAACAGGGAGAGCCGGGTGTAGCGGTGGGGCTGGAAGACGCAGACGACACGCCTGGCGAAGCCGCGTTTGGCCGCATCCAGAGTGGCTTTGATTTCCGTGGGATGATGGCCATAGTCCTCGACGACCATGATGTCGTTGACCTCTTTTTTCAGCTCGAACCGGCGGCCGATCCCGCTGTAGCTTTGAAGAGCCTGGAGGATAAGCTTGGGGGGCATATCCAGGTCAAGCCCGACGGCCACAGCAGCCATGGCGTTCAGGATGCTGTGCTTTCCGGGCACCTGGAGCCTAAGCGCGCCCAGCTTTTTCCCCTTGTAATAAAGCGAGGATGTGCTCCTGAAATTCTCAAAGGTAAGACCGCGGGCGAAAATATCGGCTTGAGTTGAGAAGCCGTAGGTAATCAGCCTCCGTTCCAGCGACGGGGTCAGGCTTTGCAGATTGGGGTCATCGAGGCAAAGAATGATCGGACAATAGAACGGGACCTTGTTGGCAAAATTGATGAACGTCTTCTTGATCTCTTCGACGGTGTTGTACTGGTCGAGGTGCTCATCGTCGATGTTTGTGAGCACGGCGATGAACGGGGAGAGAATGAGGAACGACCGGTCGCTCTCGTCCGCCTCGGCAACGATAAAATCGCCTGCGCCGAGTTTGGCATTCGCGCCGATCGTGTTCAGGCGGCCGCCAACGATGATTGTGGGATCAAACCCGCCGTATTCGAGGACCAGAGCGATCATGGACGTCGTCGAGGTTTTGCCGTGGGCGCCAGCAACGGCGATGCCATATTTCATCCGCATCAATTCCGCCAGCATCTCGGCGCGCGGGATCACCGGGATCTTAAGCTGTCGCGCTTCCTGAACTTCGATATTGTCCTCTCTCACGGCCGATGAGATTACGGCGACATCTGCGCCCCGGACCCGGTCGGGTTTGTGACCTTTGTAAATCTTGGCCCCGAGGCCGGCGAGACGCTGGGTGGCCTCATTGGCCTGGAGGTCCGAGCCGGAGACCTGATATCCCAGGTTCAGCAGCACCTCAGCGATCCCGCTCATCCCGGTTCCTCCGATGCCGATCATGTGGATGTGTTTGAGCTTCCGGTAGACCTTCTTGACCACTTCATGCCTCCGCGGGCTTCGACTCCATGAGCTCAAAACAGAGATTGGCAATTTTTTCGACCGGCCTGTCCGTCTTCAAGGCCCTCAAACTCTCCTCCATCGTCCTGATGGCTTCTTTATTTTTTAAAAAAAAGAGGATCTTCTGGGCTAAAAATTGCGGGCTGAGGTCCTTCTCCAGAATCACCTGAGCGCCGCCAACCCTTTCGAGTTCCCGGGCGTTTTTGGCCTGGTGGTCTTCCGAGGCCCGGGCGAACGGGACAAGGATAGCCGCCCTTTGGGAAGCGATGAGCTCGGCGATGGTCGTTGCTCCGGACCGGCTGATAATGATGTCGGCCCTGGCGAAATAGCCCGCCATCTCAAAAAAGTAGGGGGATACTACTGCCTCATTAAACCCGTTTTGAGTGTAGCTTGATCTGACCCATTCGAAGTCGGCTTTTCCCGTCTGATGGAAGATTTTCAAGTTTTCCCTTTCCGACCTGAGAAAAGGAAGAGCCCCGACCATCGCTTGGTTGAGAACATGCGAACCTTGGCTTCCTCCAAAGACAAGGAGGACGAGTTCGCTCGTCCTCGGTTTAGGCCGAATTCTATAGAATTCGTCCCGCACAGGATTCCCGAGAAAGACGCCCTTTCCTTTGAAGAAAGCCAGAGAATTCTCGAAAGCAACGACCGCCTTCTTTGTCCAGTGGACGAGGACGCGGGTCGTGAAACCAGGATAGACATTCTGTTCGAGAATAAGAGTTGGCTTCCCGAGCAGGGAGGCGAGGAGAACGACCGGCCCCGAGCTATAGCCGCCGACGCCGATGACCAGGGCAGGTTTCAGGCGAACAAGCAGGGCCAAAGACTTGAGGAAGGCGAAGGGAAGGACGATGAGGGCCCTGATGCTTTTAAATCCTCGTCCTTTGAGCCCTTCGCTT